>NZ_AP020335.1:0-311411 GCF_013340845.1 Hydrogenovibrio marinus | reverse complement strand
TTGAAACTGAATGTCTTTTTTAAGTTCGTCGATTGTGCTCACTATCGTTGCCCCGATCTGTCCTGATGCAAATAACCATCAAATTCACGCTTAAACTTTGCGCTAGCTGATAAAATATTTACCCATAAAATTCATTGTAAAAACGGTGGCTAAAAATGCCGATTTAATGCCGTTTCCCGAAGTTATCGGAAATTATACAGGATTCATCGTTCACAGCTTGATTCATCGAAATCATCATTAACGAGCTTTTTACTAGTCACTAGGTATGCATTCACTCAATAAACGTCAATTGGAAGCTGTTCTCCATGTCCACACCCCCGCTTTAGTGTTGGCAGGTGCTGGCTCCGGAAAAACGCGGGTAATCACCGAGAAAATCGCGCACCTGATTCGCAAGCATGACATCAAACCTCACAATATTTACGCCTTGACCTTTACCAACAAAGCGGCGAGAGAAATGAAGGAGCGTGTCAGCAAACTTCTGAAAGACGACCCGTCGAAAGGCCTGAATGTATCGACCTTCCATAACCTTGGACTGAATATCATCCGCCAGGAATACAAAGCACTGGGTTATAAGTCAAACTTCTCGATTATGGACGCAACGGATACCCGTCAAATCATCAAAGACTTGCTGAAAAAACAATCGCTAGACGAAGAAGCCTTGGAAAACGCACAATGGGATATTTCCAACTGGAAAAACGCGCATATTTCGCCACAACAGGCGTTGGAGCAAGCTGAAGACAACCTACAGCAAGCACGTGCGATTTTGTATGACCTCTACCAGCAGCAACTCAAAGCCTACAATGCGGTGGATTTTGATGACCTGATTGGATTACCGGTTCGACTGTTTGACGAAAATCGCGAGATTCTTGATAAGTGGCAGAACAAAGTCCGCTATTTATTGGTCGATGAGTATCAAGACACCAATGCGGCGCAGTACGCGTTGGTAAAACAATTGGTCGGTATCCAAGCGCGCTTCACCGTGGTAGGCGATGATGACCAATCCATCTACGCTTGGCGTGGTGCCCAACCGGAAAACCTGTCATTACTGAAAGAAGACTTCCCGAATCTTGAAGTCATCAAACTGGAACAAAACTACCGTTCGTCAAACCGCATCCTGCAATCAGCTAACGCCTTGATTGCCAATAACCCGCATGAATTCGAGAAATCGCTTTGGTCAGAAATGGGGATGGGGGACATGCTTCGTGTCATCGCCTGTAATAATGAAAACCATGAAGCGGAACGTGTTATCTCCGAAATCATCGTCCATAAATTCAAGAACCGCACCCAGTTCAAGGACTATGCAATTCTGTATCGCGGGAATTTCCAATCACGATTATTTGAGCGTGCGTTGCGTGAGCAAAACATTCCTTACAAGCTATCCGGTGGACAATCTTTCTTTGATAAAACGGAAATCAAAGACCTATTGTCTTACCTGAAACTGATTGTAAACCCGGACGATGATGCCGCGTTTTTACGTGTGGTCAACACCCCTCGACGTGAAATTGGCGCCACCACCTTGACCAAACTGGCAAGCTACGCCACACAACGTCATGTAAGTTTGTTTGATGCCACACAAGAACTCGGCTTGAGCACGGTGCTGGATGAAAAGGCACTAAAACGCGTGAGCTATTTTGGCGACCTTGTTCTTAAGTGGATTAAAGACTCGGAAACTTTGGCGGGGACGGAAGTCATCGAGTTCATTCGCAAGCTGAATGAAGACATTGAGTATGACAACTGGTTGCGCGAAACCTCCAACACACCAAGACAAGCGGAAAAGCGCATGGAGAATACGCGCGATTTGTTCCAATGGATTGAGCGCATTATCGACAAAGCCAAAAACGAAGACGACGAAGACATCATGCTCAATAAAATCGTGTCCTACATGACTTTGATGGACATGCTGGAACGGAATGAAGAAGAAGTCGAGCAAAATGAAGTGACCATGATGACCCTTCATGCCTCTAAAGGTCTTGAATTCCCACATGTATTCCTCATTGGTATGGAAGAAGAATTGTTGCCACATAAACAGAACCTGGAATCTCCAGGCTTGGAAGAAGAACGACGCTTGGCTTATGTGGGCATTACCCGCGCGCAAAGAAGCCTGACCATGACCTATGCGAAAAAACGCCGTAAATATGGTGAAGAAATGCGCTGTGAGCCTAGTCGCTTCTTGAGCGAGTTACCGGAAGATTTGCTTGATTGGGAAGGCAAACCGGGTGTTGAAATTTCCGCCGAAGAAAAACTGGAAAAAGGCAATGCCGCACTAGATAGCCTCAAGGCCATGCTGGCCTCAAACGGCTAAACTCAACACGACAGGAGTAGACAAAATGATCGCCCCCTTTCAAATTGCGCAAATTCCTGAAATCCATTTTGGCTGGGGCTGCCGACAAGACTTGGCGAAGAGTTTGTCGGAATATGCATCTGTGGTATTAATTTCCAGCCGCACCCTAGCCCAACCTGGCAGATTTTCAGCGGATTTACTCACTCAACTTCAAGAACAAGGGACACGCGTTGCGTTGTTTCTGGTTTCCGGCGAACCTTCACCGGACATGGTCGACAACATCGTTGAAGGCTGCCCTAAGAATGCACAAGCCGTCGTCGGCATCGGCGGCGGGAGCGTTTTAGATACCGCCAAAGCGGTCGCTGGACTGATTCCCTCTGGCAACTCGGTAATGAACTACTTGGAAGGCGTCGGCAAAGGTGAACCGTTTGATGTGGACACCCTCCCCTTCATCGCCGTGCCGACCACCGCGGGAACCGGCAGTGAAACCACCAAAAACGCGGTATTGTCGAGACTGGGGCAGTTCAAGAAATCTTTCCGAGACAACAAACTCCTCGCTAAAAATGTCTGGCTCGATCCAGAACTTTTGGTAAGTTGTCCACAACCAGTACTCTACAGCACTGGCATGGATGCTTTTACCCAGCTATTAGAATCCTACACTACCCTAAAAGCAAACCCGATAACCAATGCGCTTGCTTGGCAAGGCATGACACTCTTCAAAGGCGCATTCGAATTATTGGAGAGCGCTTCAGACGCTGACAAGGAAACCGGCTATGGCAACCTGATGCTAGCTGCTAGCTTATCTGGAATAACACTGGCTAATGCCGGATTAGGCGCAGTACACGGTTTAGCAGGTCCAATCGGCGCCTTTTTTGAAGCGCCGCACGGTATCGTTTGCGCAAGGTTACTGGCTCCGATTACTACAGCAAATATCGAAACCCTACAACAGCAGGATGATGCATTTTCTCAAGCGACACGCTATAAATATGCCCGAATCGGTCGCCTGCTTTCAAACAAAGATGGGCTTGAACCAACCGCCGCAACCCTTGAAGACGATTTATCGGATTTAATCTTAAACTTACAACTTCTAACAGAACGTTACGCACCGATCTCCTTATCAGAATATGGCATTACGCCATGCCAATTCGATCCGGTCATCGAAAACTGTCGTTCGGGAAGCATGTTAGGAAATCCCGTTGTACTGTCTGATCAACAACTACAAAATGCGCTTTACCAAACACTATGAATAAAAAACCTTATAAATTAAGCATTTACTCAAAAAAATCGCGTAAGATAAAATCACAAATTTATCATTACAAGAAACTTTCTGTGGCACGTTATGCAAAACACTGGATAGCGTTCGTAGTTTTCAGTAGAATTGTGGGCAATATGTCTTTTATTTAGGTATAAAAATAATTATGTTACGCACACTTCCTCTCATCGCCCTCTGTGGGTTACCTTTTTTCGCTTATGCCCAAGATGCTGAAAACAATTATGCCAACACTCCCGCAATGCAAACTCTCATGGATGACGGTGAGCATACGAAAAAAGATGTTGAGGAATATAAGGATTTAGACCAAGACGGCGTACCCGATAAAGACGATTTCTGCGCCAACACCGCCAAAGGCACGAAAGTAGACAAACATGGTTGTGAGCTAGACAGCGATGGCGATGGTATTTATGACAAAACGGATCAATGCCCTAACTCCGCGCCAGGTGTATCTGTCAATTTCCTTGGCTGTGAAGGGGATGAAGATAAAGATGGCGTGCTAGACAGCAAAGATAAATGTCCGGGCACGCCATTAGGCGTTAAGGTCAACCAATATGGTTGTAAGATCGACAATGACAAGGATGGTGACGGCGTTCTGGATTCGATTGATCAGTGTCCTAATACGCCTAAAGGCTATATCGTTAACAAATATGGTTGTCCGCCACAAACGAAGGTTACCATCCAAATCACATTCCCAGTAGGTTCATGGAATATTCCATCAACCCAAAAAGAATTGTTGGAAAGAGAAGCCAGTAAACTGAAAGAGCTACAGCCGGATGAAGTGGTATTAATTTCCGGGTTCACAGACAACAGCGGTAAAGCTGACACAAACATGAAACTGTCTTGGGAAAGAGCCAACAGCGTTAAGGATTACATCCTGAACAACTTCAGCTATCCGAAAGATAAGTTCTATATCATGGGGATGGGGGAGCAGAGCCCTATCGCCTCAAACGCCACCAAGGAAGGTAGAGAGCATAACCGACGCATTGAATTCCAAGTTCTAAAAATGGATAAATTGTCGCCGATAGCTCGTCACGAAATTCCTCCTGAGATGCGTTTGAAGAAGTAATCAATATTGAGGAAAGGCTAGCGGGATGCAACGGTTAATTTTTTGGGTGGGATTGATAGCACTAAGCTTGTACCACATCAAGTTAGCCGACGCATCCGGTGCCCCCAGCGTTGTCAGTAACGCCGAGATTCAAAAGGTTAACCAAAAATACGGCATGCTGGCTGCCAACCGCCTAAAAGCCTGGCAAAACTTGGTTAATGATGCTTATGGCAAACCTGAAAGGCTGCAATTGAGCATGGTGAATAACTTTTTCAATGGTGCCAAATATGTTTCCGATGAAAAAAACTGGGGGAAACCAGATTACTGGGCAACCCCGATTGAAATGCTGATAAAGGACGCCGGTGACTGTGAGGATTACGTGATTGCAAAATACTTCACACTAAGGGCACTTGGCATTTCAGATCAAAAGCTTTATTTGACCTATGTTAAAGCCATTCGACTCAAACAAGCACACATGGTTTTAACCTACTTCAAGACCCCAAAATCTATCCCTCTTGTTCTCGATAACCTCAATACCCAAATTCGAAAAGCAACACAACGCCCTGACCTGCTCCCTATCTACAGCTTTAACGGTAGCGGACTCTGGCTCGCAAAACAACGCGGCAACGGACAAGCAGTGGAAGGCGGTAATAAACAACTCGAACAATGGCAAGCGCTGCTCAAAAAATTAGATAAGAGGAGTTCATCATGAGCTTAAGCAAGCAAATGATTTTATTCATCGCTGGCATGTTGATGATATTGTTGGTAGGCACATTTATCCTAAATTTCAACAACACCAAAACCTTCTTGGAACATCAACTGGTCTCCCATTCACAGGACACTGCTACCTCTCTTGGCTTATCCCTAAGTTCAGTTGCTGATGGTGAAGATACCTCTTCCATGGAAACCATGATTAATGCGGTTTTTGACCGAGGCTACTATTCCATGATCGCGCTTTATGATGTTGATGGCAAAGTGATTTACGAGCGAACCAACTCAGATAGCATCCGAGGCATCCCGAACTGGTTCATACACCTTATCCGTATTAAGGCGCCCATGGCACAGTCCCTAGTCCAAACAGGATGGATTCCTGTCGGAAAGCTAAAAGTTGAAAGTCATCCAGGTTATGCCTATATCGAACTATGGAAAACCACTCTTACTCTAACCATATGGTTCGTTATCGCAGCTGTACTTGCTATCGCTCTAGCGATTTATGCCCTTAGAGTTATGCTCAATCCACTCAAAAAACTGGAACAGCAAGCAGAAGCTATTGTTAAAAAAGAATACTTGTTGCAAGAAGACCTGCCCAACACCACAGAATTCAAACAAGTGGTTTCGGCAATGAACACCATGGTTCATAAGATGAAAGATGTTTTCGACCGTGATGCCAAAATGTCGGAAAAACTACAAAAGATCGCTTATCAAGACAGTGTTACCGGTTTATCAAACCGCTTGCACTTTGAGATGAACATCGACAGCTTAATCGACCCTAAAAGTGAAGCGCTACCAGGCGCTATGGCATTGGTTCGCATTCAAAATCTGAAAGACATCAATGACGAATTTGGTTACCCGATTGGAGACAAATTCGTGAAATTGCTTTCAGCCAAGCTTATCCAACACCTTAATTTCAAGCAAATGCTCAATGCACGTTTGAATGGTACTGAGCTGATATCGGTTATGCCTAACTGCCGTATAGAAATCGTCATCAAACAAACAGAAGCGTTTTTAACTTCCGTAAATGACATTTTATCCGAACTGAACATGCCGGAAGATTACCTCAACATCAACATCGGCATCATTCACTATGAGCCAGGTCAAACCCGTGGTGCACTGCTTACCAACCTTGACATAGCGGTAACCGAAGCTGTGCAGAAAGGTCGAAACACCTATTGTTACACTGCAAACGAGGATGAACATACCGACGAACAGATATGGCATGACATCATTGAGCGAGCAATAAAAGACAATCGCTTCGTATTGTTCCAACAAGGTGCCTACTCAGCAACGCGCCAAGTTCACTCCAGCGAGCTACTCATTCGCATGAAGGATGATAATGGAGAATTACAGTCCGCTGGTTTCTTTATGCCAACGGTTATTCGCCTACATAGAGAGAGTGAAATTGACCGTCTGGTCGCAGAATTGGCAGCAAGTTTTATTACCTCTTGCCCTCACCAAATCGTATCAAGACTGTCCATCAACTTGAGCGGGGCAACATTGGAATCGGCGAAAGAACGCGAAGGCCTGCTCGAACACATCAAAATGCATGATCCTAAGCATTTCTCGTTTGAAGTTGCAGAAGACTTGATTTCGGACAGCAATAGTCAAACACGGGATTTCTTGAAAAACTTGAGTAAACAAGGGTATGAGTTCGGCATTGATAACTTTGGCTCACAGTTCACGAAACTGGCATTCCTTCAAGACTTGCGTCCTGACTTCATCAAACTGGATATGTCATTCACCAACGTCATTGAAAAAGATGAGCAAACCCGCTCTTATGTCGCCAGTGTTGTCGATATGTGTACCAGCTTAGACATTTTGATCATTGCCATGGGAATTGAAAGTGATGCACAGCGACAAGCTTTTGAAGCGCTTGGTGTCACCACTTTCCAAGGATATCTGTATGGCGCGCCTAAACCGCTATTCTCCCCACAATAAAAAAGGTATACTTTAGGACAATCTATACTATGTCGAACACCGGATCGAACGCATTGAAAACGGAACAAACCGAAAGCCAGGATCTAGATTTTCACGATCCCCTGCTTGATTGCTTGGTCCTTTACTGCAAAACGCAGGGACAAAACCTTTCAAGCCATGCTCTCGTAGCAGGTTTACCTATCAGCGACGGCGAACGACTGACTCCAGAATTATTCATTCGAGCTGCCGAACGTGCCCAAATCCATGCGAAATTCGTTCAGCGTGAGCTTGCCGACATTCCAAACCTCGTCATGCCTTGCATTATTAATCTTAAAGACAATCAAGCATGTATCCTGGAGTCCATATCCGGCAGTCAAGCCAATATCATCATGCCGGACATGGGCGGCAGCCTCAAAACAGTTTCGTTAAAAGCGCTGGAAAAAGATTACTTGGGCTATGCCATCTATCTAGGCAAGAAAGTCAGCCAAGCCAACAAAAAAGACAGCTTGGTCAAAAAAAATGAGGGGCATTGGTTCTGGCACACCTTCTGGGACAACAGAACCATTTATCGCGACGTCATTATCGCTTCTGTCGTCATCAATATTTTCATACTCGCTAACCCGCTGTTCGTCATGAACGTATACGACCGCATTGTGCCGAACAATGCCGTTGAATCGCTATGGGTGTTGGCGCTCGGAATCAGTGTCGTGTACATGTTTGACTTGTTGCTCAAGTCACTGCGCTCTTATTTCCTGGAAATCGCCGGAAAGAAAAGTGATGTCATTATGTCGGCTAAACTCTTCGAGCATACGCTTGATTTGACGATGGAGAATCGCCAAGGTTCCATCGGTGCGTTTGCCAACAACCTAAAAGAATTTGACAGCATCCGTAACTTCTTCACCTCCGGCACCATCGCGTCTATTGTTGATTTGCCTTTTGTCATCATCTTCTTATTGGTAATCACCTACATCGCTGGTGCCATCGTACTTGTTCCTATGCTGATTATCATGATTATCCTACTCTACAGTTTGATTATGAAAGATCGCATCATGAGCAGTATTGAAGCGACCTATGAGGCATCTGCACAGAAAAACGCGGTACTCATCGAAACCCTAACCGCCATTGAAACCATCAAGGCTCTTGGCGTTGAAGCACGCTCACAATGGAAGTGGGAACAGGCTGTTGGTGAGATCGCCAAAGCCAGCATCAAATCCAAGATGATGCAAAGCTCAATTGGCAGAATGACCGGATTCATGCAACAAATGAGTACCGTTTTCATCGTACTGGCCGGGGTATATTTAATCAAGAACGGTGACTTGACGATGGGGGGCTTGATTGCAACCGTTATGCTAAGTCAGCGCGCTATCGGCCCGATGGGACAATTTGCAAACCTTACCGCGTCCTACCAGCAAACACGCACCGCCTTGAATTCTCTGAACGACCTGATGAAGAAGGAAACTGAGCGCCCAATTGGCAAGCGTTTCATTCAACACCCTGTTTTCAGCGGGAAAATCGAATTCAACAATGTTACCTTCACTTACCCAGGCGACTCAAAGGAAGCATTACATGAGGTTTCCTTCAAAATAGAAGCTGGTGATAAAATCGGGGTAATTGGTCGAGTCGGCTCAGGAAAAACCACCATTGAAAAGCTGATTCTTGGCTTTTACAAACCGGACAGTGGCTCAATCCTGATTGACGGTATTGATATCACCCAACTTGATCCAGCAGCGTTGAGGCACAACATCAATTATGTCCCGCAGGAAGTAACGCTCTTCAGTGGTGACGTTAGAGAAAATATTGCCTATAAAGCACCCTATATTGAAGACGACTTGATTCTACGTGCTGCAAAACTTGCGGGGGTGGATGACTTCATCAAAACGCACCCGTCTGGATACGGCTTAATGATCAACGAAGGCGGAACTTCATTATCCGGCGGTCAAAGACAAAGCATCGGTGTTGCACGTGCACTGCTATTACCGGCTCCAATTTACTTATTCGACGAACCGACCAACGCGATGGATTCAAGCACAGAAATGACGCTTATCCAGCGCTTAAAAGAAAATACGATTCAGAACACGATGATCGTCGTTACTCATAAGATGAGTATTTTGCAGTTGGTAGACCGCTTGATTGTTTTGGACAACGGTAGACTGATTGCTGATGGTCAAAAAGACACGGTTCTAGAAGCCTTGAAGTCAGGACAATTGAATAAACAACGGGTAGATGCATGAAGATAACAAAGCAACCTGACGTATCTGAATCCGATTTGGAGTTCATGTCCAGCTTGAGCCAAGCTGCACTGGAAAAACCAACCATCAAATCCCAAGTTTTGGTGTGGTTGATCTTTCTGGTGATTGTCTTTTTGATCGTTTGGGCAAGTTTAACAACACTAGACAAAATCGTGAGAGGGGAAGGCAAGGTTGTACCTTCCAGCCAAATTCAGGTTGTACAGAACCTGGAAGGCGGTATCGTCTCCAATATTTTCGTAAAAACCGGTGACAAGGTTCGTAAAGGCGAAACCCTTCTTAAACTAGACAACACCCAGTACGCCAGTAGCTTTGGTGAAGCGGAAACACAAAAATATGATCTTCAGGCACAATCTGAGCGTTTGAAAGCCGAGGCATTTGACCGACCATTCATTGAAAAATACCCTTCTGACGACCCTAGCGTAGTCAGAATGTTTGACCGGGAGAAAACGCTCTACCAGAACCAGCTAAACCAACTTGAAACCAATATACACATTCTTGAGCAGCAGATAGTGCAACACCGCTCTGAATTAGAAGAAGCGCAAAACCAAGCTACACAGCTTAAAAAATCCTACGAACTTCTGGAAAAAGAAATCAAAATCATGGAGCCTTTGGTTCGAGAAGGTATTGCTTCGCAAGTGGATTTATTGAAAACCAGACGCGATGCCAACGATGCTTACACTAAACTGCAATCAACTCAAATTTCCATTCCAAAACTACAATCGGCAGTAAAAGAAGCGGAATCAAAACAAAAAGAAGCTAAGCAGGACTTCCAAAACAAAGCGCAGGAAAAACTGAATGAGGTTTTGGCCAAACTTGAGCAGATTGAAAACTCGCAAACCGCCATTGAGGACAAGGTGCGTCGTACCAATATCCGCTCACCGGTTAATGGTGTGATCAACCAGTTGATGGTTTCAACCATCGGTGAGGTCGTCAAACCGGGTAGTGATATTATCAAGATTGTACCAAACGATGCTTCATTGGTGCTGGAAACCAAAATACTGCCTTCAGATATCGGATTTGTTTACCCAGGCCTGAAAGCGAAAATTAAATTTACCGCCTATGACTTTGCAATTTATGGCGGCTTGGAAGGGACTGTTGAAAATATTTCTGCGGACACTATCGTCGATGATAAAGGTAACAGCTTTTACATCGCCCGCATTAAAACCAACAAAAACCATTTGGGAACGGACAAAAGTCCGCTCTATTTGTTGCCAGGCATGCAGGCAACGGTGGACGTTGTAGTTGGAAAACAAACTATTATGGACTACTTGATTAAACCGATCATCAAAGCTAAAGATCTGGCTTTACGTGAATCTTAAGTTTTTTTAATATACGGATAAAAAAAATCGGTACAATAGGCGCATTTAGTCAAATGATAGTAAAAATACTTAACCCGTAGATTAGAGTCAAAGTAATAGAGACATGACGCACTTACTGCTATATACGACTGACGAAAATATCGTCAACAACGCATCCATTGCAGCAAGCCGTGACTGTGAAGTTGTCTTTGATTTGGAAGAAGTGTTAAGTTATTTGCCGACCGAAGTCATGCTATTAGTGGCATTGAATGAGCGCATGCAGCAAGCACAAATAGAGTCCTTGATTGAAAAAGAATATCCAATTATTCTACTCTCCAACCTTCCTACATCGGAAGAGGCATTGGCATGGTTCGCGCTAGGTGTTAAGGGTTATCTTAATCTATACGCAAATGAAGAACGAATCCGTCAAGCAATTGACGCAGTTCAATCCGGTAGCATTTGGTTGGGGCAGAGTGTAATGCAAGCGCTTATCACGCAAGCTACCAGTCAACCAAAGCGTTCTGAAAGCTGGAAAAAACAAGTGACAGAACGTGAAGAAGAAACATTGAAATTGGTCATGCTAGGCTTAAGCAATATGGAAATTGCAGAGTCAATGCATATTAGTGAACGCACTGTCAAAGCACACATCAGCCATTTATTGGAGAAGTTTTCCGTCAAGGATCGATTGGCGCTGGTACTGTGCATACAAAACTGGCAGGATGAAAATTAGAAACAATCCATGAGATTCCAAAACGCACTTATCTATTTACATCTTGGCTTGTTATCAGCTGGTCTACTCACGAGTCCATCTGCACATGCACTGACCCTAAAAGAGGCGATTGAAGATGCCATCGTCCACAATCCCGAATTCCGTAAAGAAGTCAAAGCCTTCCGCGCCACTCAAGCACAGGTTCGTTCTGCAGAAGGTGGTTACTACCCTAGCATAGACCTCAGTGCCGGGATAGGTTATGAAGAAGTCAAACAAGGCTATTCAGGTGGCATCGACAACCAAGGCAACGGACTTGAACGTCAGGAAGGTTCCATCAAACTGACACAAAACCTGTTTCAAGGCTTTGCGACACAAGAAGAAGTCAGACGTCAAAAATACCGTCAAGATTCTGCCGCTTACAAAGCTCAAGCCGCTGCAAACACGGTCGCATTGGATATGGCAACTGCCTATATCAACCTGCTAAAAGAAAAAGAACTGTTGAAGCTAGCGAAAGACAGCTTGGACACTCACCTTAAAATTCATGATCAAATCCTGAAGCGTAACCAAGCAGGGATTGGTAACCAAGTTGAGGTTGACCAAGCAGAAGCGCGTCTTGCCTTGGCACAATCCAACCTCGGATCAGAACAAAACAATTACTATGATGCTTTGGCAAAGTTTCAACGCATTTTGGGTCGTCAGCCG
Source organism: Hydrogenovibrio marinus (assembly GCF_013340845.1). NCBI lineage: Bacteria > Pseudomonadati > Pseudomonadota > Gammaproteobacteria > Thiotrichales > Piscirickettsiaceae > Hydrogenovibrio > Hydrogenovibrio marinus. The sequence continues at coordinate 299,220 of NZ_AP020335.1, read as the reverse complement.
GACAACTCGCTAATCAAACCAAAATTCAAATACACTCTGCCTCAGTCCTTGGATGCTGCAACCAAAATCGCCATGCAAAACCATCCGACTCTAGAGTCTGCAAATGCGGATGTCGCTGCGGCCCGAGCACAATATGACGCCAGTGATAAGAACTACTATCCAACCATCAACCTTGAAGTGGAAAAGACGTTTAACAACAACCTTTCCGGCATCAAGGGCGAAAACGACTATATGCAAGCGATGTTGCGTTTGAAATATAACCTGTACAACGGGGGGCGCGACTCGTCGGAAGTTAAGAGAACCTCATCGGAATACATGCAAGCAACAGAAGTGCGCAACAACAGTCGTCGTCAGGTGATTGAAAACCTGAGGTATGCTTGGAACGCCTACCAATACATCGGCGATCAAATCCCTTATATCAACAAACACATCAAGCTAACGCATGAGACATTGGTCGGTTACCGCAAGCAGTTCAACTTGGGGCGCAGATCACTACTGGATTTACTGAACACGGAAAACGAATATACCAGTGCCCTGCGTACTTTGATTAACAATGAAGCGGATGAACTGATTGCCAAATATCGCATTTTGGCGGCGACAGGTGAGTTGCTGAATGTCTTATCCATTCAATACAGCTTTGTTGATGCTGAAAAGCAATACGATAACGAATAATCCTTCCCCCCCAACCTGGCAGATTTTCTCGCCTTACCCTTTCGGGCGGCGAGCGCTTCATTTAATCAAAATCTACCAGGTTGGGTTTCTTAGTACGCCATGTGATTTCAGTTATGAAACGTGTACTGACACTGCCAACCAGATTTGCCACGCCCCCATCAGCATAATTAGAAAACCTGCCGCACGTCTCACTCGCTGATTACGCGACAAGCGTGTGAAGAAAAATGCAAAAGACCCCATCAATAGCAGATTTGGCATCGTTCCCAACCCAAATGCAATCATGACAGCGGCACCTTGTAGCGCACCCCCAGCCGAAATCGCCATAATCACCATGCTATAAACCAAACCACATGGCAACCAGCCCCAAATCATGCCATATAGCCAAGCCTGAGGAATCGTTCGCACCGAAGTCATTTTGGAAACCACTGGCTGAAGACGCTTCCAAATGAAAGTCCCGAGCTTTTCAACCACCACCACGCCATTCCAGATGCCCGCAACATATAAGCCCAACGCGAGCATGAATGCACCAGCAAAAATCTGCAATGCTTGCTGTGCCGGCAAGAAAGTCGCTAAAGAAGTTACCGTATGTCCTAACCAACCAAACAAAGCACCGATTAGCGCATAACTCGTCACCCGCCCTAAATTATAGGCGAGCTGATACGGAAACATTCGCCACAGGCTCAATTGCACCTCGGGACGAAGATTAAAAGATAAAGTGCCGACAACACCACTACACATCCCCAAACAATGCACACCGCCAAGGAAGCCAACCATCAATGCGGTGAACAGCAAAGACTCGTGCATCAGCTATTCCCCCTTCATGACAGTTTATCCAGTTTACGGTACGATAAGGCTTCCGCAATATGCTTGATACTGACAATATCATCCTTTGCCATATCGGCTAAAGACAAAGCCACACGCAGCACTTTATGATAACTTCTGGCTGACATACCAAGTTGATTCACCGACTTCTCCAGCAATGCCAAAGACGTGCTATCGGGCTGAAACAGTTCATTCAACTCCTGAGGCGTCAGTTTTGCATTAAGTTTGCCTTGGCGGTTCAGTTGCCTTTGCTGACACTCAACGACTCGACTTTTAACTTCTGCCGAGGTTTCCCCGGACTTTTCAGCCGTTTGACTCAGATGTTGAAACTCGACTGGCGACACTTCCAGGTGGCAGTCAATACGATCCAGCAAAGGCCCGGAAATCTTCTTTAGATATCGGTTAATTTGCTCGGGGGTATCAGTACAACGTCCCAGGGGGTCATCACTGAAAAATCCTGATGGACTAGGGTTTGTCGCACACACGAGCTGAACATCCGCTGGATAAGACACCTGCTGGTTAACTCGCGAGATTTCAACGCGTTTGGTTTCCAATGGCTCTCTCAAAGCTTCAAGCACATTACGATTGAATTCCGTCAGCTCATCCAAAAACAACACCGAGTGGTGCGCCAATGATAAAGCTCCCGGTTTTGCAGTCGCCCCTGAACCGCCCCCCACCATGGATGGTGCCGTTGCCGTATGGTGAGGATGAACCAACATGCGTTTGAAAAAATCTTTACCATTTACAGGCTTGCCTGCCAGAGAACGAACTACCGCAACTTCTATCGCCTGCTGTTGTGTTAAATCCGGCAGGAGCGTAATCAATCGGGACGCCAACATACTTTTACCGGAGCCCGGCGGCCCAACCATCAACAGCGAATGACCACCAGCAGCACAGAGTTCCAGCACACGTTTAGCTTGAAATTGCCCTTGAATATCTGCGAGATCTTCATGATAGTTCCAATCACTCTCGTCAGAGGATGCCATCTCTTGTGGCAAATGGAGATCGCCGGATGCTGTCAAAAATGCACTGACTTCCAATAAATGACTGGCGGCTAAAATCTCCGCGCCTTCTATTACAGCAGCCTCTTCAAGATTGTCCTGAGGAATGATTAACGTTTTTCCAGCTTGCTTGGCTTGAAGTACGGCTGACAAAATGCCGTCAACGCGACGGATTTCACCGTTCAGCCCTAGCTCTCCAATAAGTTCTAATTTGGATAAATCCAATTGCGTATTGAGTTGGCCTGATGCCAATAAAATGCCGGTTGCAATTGGTAAGTCATAACGACTTCCCTGCTTGGGCACATCAGCAGGCGCCAGGTTGACGGTAATACGTTTAGGAGGGAGTTGAAAACCGCTACTCAACAGTGCAGAGCGGACACGGTCTTTACTTTCTTTAACGGCAGCTTCGGGAAGACCAACCAAAGACAACTGCGGCAAGCCGTTGGTAACATGTACTTCAACTTGTACCACAGGCGCTTCCATACCGGAAAGAGCGCGGGTTTCCAGTGTGGCATACTGCGTTAACACAACCCGTGTTTACTCGTTATTTTCGAGTGCGTCGACCTTTGCTTCCAAAGCTTCGAGCTTTTGTCGGGTCTTGGCTAACACGGCAGTTTGGATATCAAATTCTTCTCTTGAAACCAAATCCATTTTTTCAAAAGCACGGCTCAAACTTGCCTTGAAATTTTTCTGAGCCTGTTCCGGCAATTCACCAAATCCCTGTGGCAACACTTTTGAGACGGTTTCCACCAAAGATGCAATTTGTTTCGAATCCAGCATAGTGTCTCCAAATTGAGGATGACGCCGTGAGCAGAATGTCACGACATAGAAACTAAGCTAGAAACTATACTCGAATTTTTCCTCTAATACCATTAGAATCGGCCAACACCTTGACCAATCGTCCCTTACGCAAAAGCGCTCAAATCTGTTTCTATACAAAGCGTTTTGTGTAAAATAGAAACATAAATATTATTCGTAATCTAAGGCACATCATGTTACTTGATATTAACGACGCACCTGAAAAATCGATTCGTATCTTTGGGCAGTTAATCGATATTTTTGAAGAACAGTCGATTAACCCAACGCCGTTGAATTATTTTATCTGGTACGAATATTACAAAGGGGATAATCCGAAATTCCGTCAGGAGATGGATAAAATCCTGAGTGACCCTTTTGGTTATAATGACCGCCTCGGTCGTCGCCTTTATGACGAATATTTCGCAGATGACGACGACTCTGCCGACAACGAATTCGACAAAGCCCTCAAACGCTTAATCAGCCTTGTCATCAAGAAAATGAACATCTGGAGCGACAAGCTCGCCCAGCAATCGGAAGAACTCGATAAATTCGCCACCTCACTCAATGATCCGAACATTGATGCCGCTACCCTGAAAGAGCTGACTCATACCGTTCAAAGCACTGTCACCTCAATGCAGGAATCGAGCGCGGATTTACAAAAAGAATTGATGTCCAGCAATGAGGAAATCACACGCTTACGCAAACAGTTGATTGAAGCACGTGCGCAAGTGATGCTGGACGAGCTGACTGAAGTAGGTAACCGCAAAGCCTTCAATATTGCCATGGCGGAAATGATGGACTCCGCTCAAGCGAGCGGTAACCCTGAAAGTTTAGTATTAATCATGACCGACATCGATCATTTCAAACGTTTCAATGACAACTTCGGGCACTTGGTAGGTGACAGCGTGTTGCGTTATTTCGCCAACACCATGAAGAAAAGCAAACTGGAAAATGAAACCATCTGCCGCTACGGCGGGGAAGAGTTCGCCGTTATTCTGTCGGATTCAGACCTTGAGTCTGCTATGGAACGCGCAGAGTCGATTCGTCACAACATAGAAACCGCAAAATTGAAACGTAAAGATTCCACCAAAGAGCTAGGGTTAATCACTGCCTCTTTCGGGATCGCGACTTACAAAGGTTTGGAAGAGACAGTAGACGAATTCATCAAACGTGCAGATGACGCACTCTACCTTGCCAAAGAACAAGGTCGTAATCAGGTTAAAACTGAACTGGATTTAGAAGCGCAGCAAGCGGCTGAATAGCGCACTTACTGACTATCGGAAGAGGCATCCGCCTCTGATTGATTCCCAGCGGATTTAGCGTCTTTATCCGCTTGGGGATCACTGGTTTGCTTAGCGCGAATCAACAAAGTATCCACCCCCAGCTTTCTCAACTCATTTCGCTTGCGGTTCATCACCAATCGATCGGTAAAAGGCCCCAAACGCAAACGGTAATAGGTTTTACCTCTAGACTGAATACTGGTCACTTGAAGCACCTGATCATACCCAGCCAAACGCTTCTGTTCTTTTAGTGCAGCATCTGCTTCTGTGAAAGTACCTGCTTGAATGTAGTATGGTGCTGGTAATTCGATTGAGATGGGTTCTGCATTGACCACCACTTCAGTTTTTGCCAATCCCTGATAAAAACTATAGTGAATCTTAGGATCATTATCTGCCGGTTTTTCAACCACCGTCGCTTCAAAGACTTTTTTCTCAGCAGATTTTGCAACCGGTTCTTTTTTGATATCTTCTGTTTTTTCGCTCACCACCAACGCTGCATTAGCGCCGCTTGCCTTAGTTTCGTTCGACTTCACGCCTTTATCGGCGAAATGTTGAACGACAAAAAAACCACCCAGCAAGCCTACCGTCACAACCAATGCCATCAACCACACCCATTTCATAGGTGAAGAAACAGGCTCGTCAGTACGAGCCTCCACCTGAGAGCGTCGCTGATAAGGCTGCTTGGCGATATAGTGTTTTTGCTTGTAATCTCTGGCCATGGAAAGCGTATTACATACTTTGTGGCGCGGACACGCCCAATAGTCTCAAACCGTTTCTCAATACTTGTCTAACGGCAGCAATCAACACGAGTCGAGATTGACGCAAAGCATCATCTTCCACCACAAACTGACACGCGTTGTAATAGGAATGAAGGCCATTCGCCAAGTCTTTCAAGTAATAAGCGACTTGATGAGGCTCATAAGCCTGCGCTGCACGTGCAATCACTTCAGGGTACTTCGCCAACTGCGTTGCCAAATCGGTTTCGTGCTCTGATGTCAGCAATGTAAAATCCGCCAGGTTGGGGTCAATAACGACCGAATAGCCTTTTTCCTGCGCCTGCTCAAATACACGGCAAATACGCGCATGGGCATATTGGATGTAGTAAACCGGATTGTCGTTGGATTGGGATTTTGCCAAATCCAAATCAAAGTCCATGTGCTGCTCCGACTTACGCTGTACGTAGAAAAAACGCGCCGCATCCGAACCAACCTCTTCTCTTAACTCACGCAAGGTCACAAACTGACCGGAACGCGTGGACATCGCCAGCTTTTCGCCTCCACGATACAAAATCGCAAACTGAACCAACAAGACTTCCAAGGCATCTGGATTGGTATCCATTGCCTGCATCGCCGCTTTGACACGCGGAACATAACCGTGGTGGTCGGAACCCCAAATATCAATCAACACATCAAATCCACGCTCAAGCTTATTGAAGTGGTAAGCGATATCCGATGCAAAATAGGTTTTCAAGCCATTATCACGGACGACAACGCGATCTTTCTCGTCACCATATTCGGTTGATTTAAACCACAAGGCACCATTCTGCTCATAGACTTTACCGGCAGCCTGCAATTTTTCCAATGCAGCATCAATCACACCAGAATCCATCAGCGAACGCTCGGAGAACCAGTTATCGAATTCCACACCAAACTCACCCAAGTCTTCACGGATATCAGACAAAATAACAGTTAGTGCTTGCTGGAAGACGATTTCATATTTGTCAGCACCCAACAGGCTTTTCGCTTTCATGATCAAATCATCGATATGCTCTTCTTTGTCGCCGGAGACAACATTACCTTCTGCATCCTTGACTTCATCAGCTGCAACGCCATCGAACACGTCACTTGCTTCCACCTTAAAGGCTTCTCCGTGCTGATGCACCAACTCCTGTGCTATCTCGATAATGTAGTCGCCCTGATAACCGTTGCTCGGGAACTTCAATGTTTCACCAACCTGCTGCAAATAACGCAACCAGGTTGATGCTGCCAGAATATCCATTTGACGTCCGGCATCATTCACATAGTATTCTCGCGAAACGTTATAACCAGCTTCCGACAATACATTGGCGACACTTGCCCCATAAGCCGCACCACGACCATGCCCAACATGCAAAGGCCCTGTTGGGTTGGCGGAAACATACTCCAGCAGTACCGAGCGTCCATTACCGACATCACATTTACCGAAGGTGTCCCCTTTTGCCAAAACGTCTGCCACAACATCGAACTTCGCCGTTTCCTGAACGAAAAAGTTGATGAACCCAGGGCCCGCGATTTCTACCTTTTCCACCACATCAGATGCCGGTAACGCCTCGATAATCAGATTAGCGACCTCTCTAGGCGGCTTGCCGACAAGCTTGGTCAACATCATCGCCAAGTTGGTGGCGAAATCACCATGCGACTTGTCTTTGGTGTTTTCCAAGTGAATATTCGGATGGGCATCTTCCGGCAGGACGCCTGTTTGCTTTAAAGTATCAACGACTTGAATCAGTAATTCGATTACCTGTTGCTTCATGGGACAACTCTATAAAATCTCTATCAAAAATTAGTCGATATTTTACTCAAAATAGCCGATTGAAATGCGGCTAAATTCGTTACTACTGCAAGAATTTCACGCTTTTGATCCGAAAAAACGCTTACAAAACACTCCATTAATATCAATAATTTTTATAGTAGTTTCATTAAGTTAAATTATATTCCTTCATGAAAACTCGCTATACTCTGCCCAGTAAAGGAAGGAGTCTGTCTTTTTCCAGAACGGAAACCAAATGCAATGCCGCAAACGACCAAGACACAAAATAAGTTCGTCCTGACACTGATCGTCCTATCAATTTTGATTGCTGCGATGTCTTGGCTGCCCGAAAAGATTTTCGACATCGAAAACCCTTTTACCTCTTTTACCCAATATTCCAACCTGATCTTACTAGTGGCTTTTGCCCTGAGCTATCGAGCTTACCAAGTTACGTCGCAAAAACTTATTCAACAAAATGAAGCGAATCAACTTGAGCTGAAAAAAATGCGCAAGGCGCATAAGAAAGAAAAAGATCGCCTAACTATCATTCTCGACAGTAGCCGAATCGCTTACTGGGAGTGGAATATCAAGAAAAACACTGCCTTTTTTTCCGACTTATGGCAAGAAATGATTGGTTTTCACAACCACGACTTCCCTCAAGACTTACATGCATGGCAAGCACGCATCCACCCATCGGACCAAACTTCCGTACAGAAAAAGATGCTTAAACTGCTCAGCAACCGATCAACCGTTTATGAAGATGTTCATCGATTAATGAATAGTGAAGGCGAGTATATCTGGGTGTACGACAGAGGTCAGACCATTTTCTCGCCACAAGGCGAAATCGAGCGATTGATCTGCGTACGCCTAGACGTCACCCAACAAAAGCAGACCGAAGAAGAGCTGACACTAGATAGAACATTGCTAGATTCGACCAGTGAGTCCATCGCCATTACCGATGCAAAATTAAATTTTATCCGTACCAATCCTGCTTTCCACAAGTCACTTGGATTTTCCGAAGATGAACTGAAACAACTGAATTTGAGAATCCTTTTGGACAATCTTCAGGATGCTCCAGCCATTGATATCATCGGTAAACTGGAAGAAAGCGATGAATGGCGTGGAGAACTCCTACTGCACCACACTAATGGTCGCCTGGCAAGAGCCAGCTTAGTGGATGTCCACAGGGTGCACCATCAGACAACCGATAACATTCACTACACCATGGTCTATACCGACATCACCCAATTGAAGGCAACTCAAATGGAGCTTGACCACCTTGCACATACCGACATGGTGACTGGGCTGCCCAATCGAAATTTCTTCTACAACGCTTTAGAAAACCTGCTAGATGAGGTGAAACACAAAGACGAAAAATTCACCGTGATGTTCTTAGATTTGGACAATTTTAAAACCATCAACGACACTTTGGGTCACGGCGTGGGAGACTCATTACTTCGTTCAGTGAGTGAACTGATTTCTGACCAAATCGCTCAAGATACGATTCTGGCGCGTGTAGGAGGGGATGAGTTTGTCATACTCTGTAGAGCGCACACCAGCAAGGAACAACTGGAGCAAGTTGGACAACATCTGAACAAGCTTTTAGAAAAACCTTTTAATCTTGGCGAACACCAAGTCAATATCGGCTCTAGTATCGGTATGGCAATTTACCCTGACCACGGCGCAACACAAACGGAATTGTTGCAAAACGCCGATCTTGCCATGTATGAAGCGAAGAAATCCGGTAAAGGCCAGCACCGCATTTTCGACCCGGATGACATCCGTCAAACGCTACAGTAGCTTTTATCACATTAGGTAGCGCTTGAACAAACTTAAGACTTTTTAGCTGCCGGTGCTTTTTTGGTCGCCACTTTTTTCGCAGGTGCCTTTTTAGCCGTCGTTTTCTTCGCTGCAGCACGCCCACGTTTTTTAGGCTCAGGCGCTTCGTCCAAACGTTTTTGACACTCTTCCAACGTCAGCTTTTGAGGGTCTTCAGTTTTGGCAATCTTCGCATTTTTCTTCGTCGTCACATCCGTGATATAAGGCCCCCAACGACCTTTTAAAATCACTACATCCGTACCTTCAAACACACGTACGATTTTTTCCGCTTCCGCTACGATTTTGGCCTCAATCAACGCCATGGACTCTTCCAGCGTAATCGCCAGAGGATCGAACCCCTTGATTGGCGCATATTTCTTCGGGCCATACTCCAAATAAGGTCCAAAAGGCCCTTGTTTGGCGATAATTTCCTGACCTTTTTCTACTGAGAAAACGGTACCATCAATGGCAGAAGCACTAAAACCTTCCGGCGCTTCGCCAACCACACGAGGTAGTTTGAACAATTCCAACGCTTCTTCAAGCTTAATGGTGTCCATTTTTTGCCCAGTTACCAAGCTCGCAAAGGTAGGCTTCTCATCATTCTCACCATCACCCAATTGCACGTAAGGACCGAATCGACCGATTTTGACAAACATCGGTTTTCCGGTCGTCGGGTCATTCCCCAATGCACGCGATTGACCCGCTTCTTCACGAGACACGTCTTCAGCGGCTTCCACTCTTGGGTGGAATTGCTGATAGAAATTCTGCAACATCTGCTGCCAAGACTCTTTGCCTTGCGCGATTTCATCGAACTCATCTTCAACATGGGCAGTGAACTGATAATCCAACACATCACCGAAGTGCTTCACTAGGAAATCGGTAACGATACCAGCAATATCGGTTGGGAAAAGTTTGTTCTTCTCACTACCTGCCATCTCGGTCAAGGTCTCGGCATCAATACCGTCTGCCGTCAGTTCAAGTTGACGATAATTTCTTGGCTGACCTTCACGATCTTCTTTCACGACATAACCACGCGCCTGAATGGTATCAATGGTCGGTGCATAGGTAGATGGACGCCCAATCCCCATTTCTTCAAGGGTACGAACCAAGCTGGCTTCGTTATAGCGAGCTGGTGCTCGAGAGTAACTCTGACGCACAACCAAAGCCCCCAAGCTCAAAGCTTGTCCAATAGTCATTGGCGGCAACATACCTTCTTCATTGTCAGCGTCCAACTGATAAACTTTTAGGAAGCCTTCAAACTCGATGACCTCGCCTTTGGCTACTAGCTTTTCCGCCGGCATATTGGAGATGGCGATTTCAACAGTGGTGCGTTTCAGTCTGGCATCCGCCATTTGCGAAGCTATAGCACGGCGCCAGATCAATTGGTAAAGTCGTTGTTCATTTCTTTCGCCTGACACTTCAGACACGGAAAAATCGGTCGGACGAATGGCCTCATGCGCTTCTTGGGCATCGGCTTTTTTGGTTTTATAGCGGCGAGTATGGACAAAAGCATCACCATATTGGCTCGCAATCACTTTCGATGCACTTGCCAATGCTTCTTCCGACAAATTCAACGAGTCGGTACGCATATAGGTGATTTTCCCAGACTCATATAAACGCTGGGCAACCGACATGGTTTGCTTAACGGAAAAACCCAGTTTAGAGGCCGCTTCCTGCTGTAGCGTCGACGTGGTAAAAGGGGGTTTTGGCGATTTTTTCGCAGGCTTTTCTTCCAAGCTGGCAACACTCAACTGACCTTGCGACAACATTTTCAAGAAGCTTTCCGCTTCTTCTTCCGTGTCGAATGCCGCATTGCGCTTCACATCCACTTCACCTACCGTGTTCTGTTGAGTATCCAGCAAACCTAGCTTACCTTGCAGACGGAAAACATACTCGGATTCAAACGCATCAATTTCTCTTTCACGCTCGACAATCAAGCGCACGGCGACTGATTGCACACGCCCCGCCGACAACCCGGTGCGAATTTTTTTCCACAATACAGGCGACAGTTCAAACCCGACGATTCGGTCTAGAATGCGTCGCGCTTGCTGGGCATCTACCAAATCCATATCAACGGTACGAGGTTCGGCAATGGCTTTTTGAATCGCGGTCTGCGTAATTTCGTGAAAAACAATACGCTTGGTCTCGGCAACATTCAGGTTCAGGGCTTCCGCTAGGTGCCATGCGATGGCTTCCCCTTCGCGGTCCTCATCCGTTGCCAGCCAAACCGTTTCGGCAGTCTTGGCCAATTTTTTCAGTTCGGAAACCGTTTTCTTTTTGTCTGGAGAAATCTCGTATTGCGGAGCAAATCCATTAGGGATATCAATCCCCATACCTTTTTTCTGGATGTCACGAATATGCCCGTAGCTTGAGCGTACGGTAAACCCTTTGCCCAAATACTTTTCAATCGTCTTGGCTTTGGCCGGTGACTCCACAATCACAAGATTTGTCATAATACTTTAGTGTCTCGAAATGATGTCTTTTTATTAGAGTGCAAAAAATAAAATTGAAATGCAATATCTAAATTCGCGCGTTAAAAAAATAGCGTATTCTAATATCTTTTAATCATAATCATTTGATTTTTTTATCAATTTATTTTGCCCTCGTAGAATTCTATGGGATTCTATATAATCAAAGTAACGCACACTATTAATAAAGCATGGTTTCAATGAAATTAAAAAACCTATTGCTGGTAGAAGATGAACTGACCAGTCTCAAATTGCTCGAGTTCTTTTTAAAAGATGAGCCTTTCAAGCTAACCATTGCCCGCAACGGCAAGCAGGCAAGTGAAATTCTTGCCAACCACTCTCCGGATCACTTCCAGTGCATTATTTCCGACATCAATATGCCGGAGATGAGTGGTATCGATCTACTGAAACAACTCAAACAAGACCCGGATCGCAAGCATATTCCCGTTATCCTGCAAACAGCCGTATCCGGTGAAGAAGACATCCAGAAAGGGTTAGAACTTGGTGCGTTTTACTACTTGCTAAAACCCATCACCAAAGAAACCCTGATTTCGCTCATCACAGCGGCACTACAAGACTATGAAAACTATCGTGAAGCCGCCCGCTCTTTACATGAAATCAAAGAACCTTCTCCGCTATTGAAAAGCGGTCAGTTCACTTTCAAAACTATTAAAGAAGCCAAAAACCTCGCCCAATTCCTCGCATTGATGACCAATGAACCGGAAACCATCGCCATGGGACTGTTGGAACTGATGGTCAACGCCATTGAGCATGGCAATCTCGGCATCACTTACGACGAAAAAACCCAGCTTGTTGCCACCGGAGAGTTAAAAAACGAAATTTCGCGCCGGCTCACTTCTAGCGAGCACCGAGAAAAGTTCGTCACTGTCGATTTAAACAGAGGTGACGGCAAACTCACTATCAGCATTAAAGACATGGGCAAAGGGTTCGAGTTTGAAAAATACATGGACTTCTCTCTCGAACGAGCAATGGACAACCACGGTCGTGGCATCATGATGGCAAACAAGCTCAGTTTTGATGCCTTAGGTTACGCCGACAATGGTACTACCGCGGTGTGTGTGACCAGCAAACTCTAATGTAAAATTATTTCAACCGTCGCCAGCGCCCTGCTGACATTGCTTCGATACGCCCAGTCACTTCAAGGATCAACAACTGACTTTGGATTTCCGACACTGGCCATTTACTCAGCACTGACAGTTCATCCAAGCTGATGGGTTCGTATTCAATCCACTTTAGCAGCCCCTCTTCAGAAAGCTTCTCCGCTGTTTTTTCCTGATTAAAGGAAGACGACAGGGAAGTAAATTCATCCGATAATGACAACTCGATCAAACCAGACAAATCTTCCAACACATCTTGCCCGGACTCTGCCAATTTTGCACCTTGGCGAATCAATTGATGGCAACCTTTGGAATGCGGGCTATTGATGGAACCTGGCACCGCAAATACCTCACGCCCCTGCTCCATCGCCAAGCGCGCCGTGATGAGTGAACCACTTTTCAACGCTGCTTCCACCACCAACACCCCAAGACTTAACCCGGAAATAATGCGATTCCGCTCCGGAAACTGATGTGCCAAAGGTTTGGTACCTAAAGGATACTCGGACACCAACACCCCAACCTGGCTGATTTTATACGCCAAGTCTCGATTGGATGCCGGATAGACACGGTCCAACCCTGTCGCTACCACCGCAATCGTCGTGCCGGGAAATCGCTCGGAATGCAATGCACCTTCATGTGCGGCTTGATCAATACCACTCGCCAACCCGCTCGTAACCGTCATCCCAACTTTGGTAAAGTACTCCGCAAAATCTTTGGCAATGCTGATGCCATATTTGGTCGCATTACGACTACCGACAATCCCAATTTGCGGGTCACTCAGTAGCTCAACCTTGCCCATCGCATAGAGCAAAATAGGCGGATCAGAAATCTCTGCCAGCATCGGAGGGTAAGCTTCACCTTCGATGCATACAATATGATGATTTTCTTGCTGCGCCCAGGCTTCCGCCTGCTGAAGACGCTCGGACAGCTCATCGTCAAACAAGCGTTCCAACTGACGTTGCGTCAATATGCCGGACTTTTCCCACTCTGCCTGAGAAGCTTCAACCGCTTTATCGAGCGATCCGAAACGGCTGCGAATCGCCTCCAATTGCGTGGCTTTTACTCTAGCAAAGTGTAGTTTTAGATAAGTACCTGTCCGATTCATCTCTACCGAAACTCAATTCCACAAGGTCGCAATCGACTCAAAATAACGCCAAAATTAGGAATAGGCTATAATAGTCGTCAATTGCAAAAAGAAGCTAGTATAACGAATTATGACACCGCTCGACATTGTACTTTACCCTGATGAAGGCCTTCGCGAAGTCTGTGCACCCATCGCGGAGATGAATGATGATCTCGACAAGCTGATCGACGAAATGTTTTACACCATGTACGATGCCCCCGGCATCGGTTTAGCTGCGCCGCAAGTTGCGGTACAACAGCGTTTAATCGTGGTCGATGTTTCTGAAACCAAAAACGAACCACTTGCCCTGATGAACCCGGAAATCATCCAATCTGCCGGTAAAATCACCTGGGAAGAAGGCTGTTTATCGATTCCTGGCATTTACGGCAAGGTGGATCGTCCTTCGGAAATCCTTGTGCGCGGCATGAACCGTGACGGCAAAATCATTGAAGTCGAAGCAAGGGATTTGCTGGCGGTATGTATCCAGCATGAAATCGATCACTTGAACGGCAAGCTGTTTATTGACCATCTTTCTGGGTTGAAGCGCACTCGCGCCATGCAAAAATACAAAAAAGAAATGGTGGAACGAGACAGCGAGTGAACCAGCCAATGACACAACCCCTTCGTATCGTTTTTGCCGGCACACCGGATTTTTCCGTGGCGCCGCTTAAGCGCTTAATGGCATCTGAACATGATGTCATTGCCGTCTACACGCAGCCGGATCGTCCAGCAGGGCGTGGACAAAAACTCACCGCCAGCCCGGTCAAGCAAGCTGCAATTGAATTCGACATCCCTGTTTACCAACCACAGACCCTGCGCTCAGAAGATGCACAAGCCGAATTGGCCGCGCTCAATGCCGATGTCATGATTGTGGTGGCTTATGGTCTTATCTTGCCCAAAGCCGTTTTGGACATGCCTCGTTTCGGATGCTTGAACATTCATGCCTCGCTATTACCGCGCTGGCGTGGTGCTGCACCCATTCAACGAGCCATTGAAAGTGGTGATGCCGAAAGCGGTGTCACCATCATGCAAATGGATGTAGGGTTGGATACCGGCGATATGCTCACCACTTTGAGCACGCCCATCACCGCTGAGGATACCGCGCAAACACTTCACGACCGTTTGAGCAAACTGGGCTGCGATGCTTTGATACAAACCCTGACCGACATCCAAAACAATGCATTAAATCCTATCAAACAAGACGACAGCCTGGTCACCTACGCGGAAAAGCTCAATAAAGCAGAAGCGAAAGTTGACTGGCAACAAGATGCAGAAGTGATTCAGCGCAAAGTGCAGGCCTTCAACCCGTGGCCGGTGGCTTTCACCCAATACCAAGGACAACCCTTGCGCATTTGGCAAGCCAAAGCGCTTAGCGAAGATGAAATGAGAAATCTGCCAGGTTGGGGTAACAGCACGGCGCCTGGAGAAGTGGTGCAAGTAGCCAAGACCGGCGTTGATGTTGCCGCGGGCACGGGTGTATTGCGCATCACCCAACTGCAGCCTTCCGGCAAAAAAGCGATGGCAGCTTATGACTTTGCCCAAGCCAGAAACTTGGTAGGCGAAATCTTCGGAGCAACTTCTGAATGAGCGATAACCAACCCAATAGTCGCTATGTCGCACTGAAAATGTGTCTAAATGTCATTGAACATGGTCGATCACTCAGCCAGACATTAGCAGAAGGGTTGGCACAATTCTCTGACCGCCGCGAGCGTGCCTTTACCCAAAACCTGGTTTTGGGGACACTGCGCTGGCAGGAACGACTCGCCGCCATCCGCGCACATTTACTGAAAAAACCCCTTAAAGCCAAAGATGAAGACGTCAACCAATTGATCTTAATTGGTCTTTATCAAATTCTTTACATGGATACACCTGAACATGCTGCCGTGTCTGAAACCGTCACCCTCACACAAAAGTTGAAAAAACCTTGGGCAAAGGCTTTGGTCAATGGTGTTTTGCGAAATTTTCTACGCGATGCAGAGACCATTCAAGCCGAAGTCGATTTGAAACCAGCTTATAAATTCAGTCATCCGCAATGGTTCACCAAAGCAATGCGCAAGGCTTACCCGGATGATTGGCAAGCTATCCTGACCGCCAATAATGAACCTGCTCCCTTGAGCTTGAGAGTGAACACTCATTTCCAACCATTGGAAACCTTTAAAGCGGCGCTGGAAGCCGAAGGCGTTGCCTGCCAAACGCACCCATACTCACCAGCCGCACTGGTGTTGGAACAGGCATTGGATATCACACAACTGCCAACTTATGACGACGGCGGATTCAGCGTGCAGGACATCGCGGCCCAACAGGCGGCTTACATCCTTAACCCTCAACCGAACGAACGCGTGCTGGATGCCTGCGCTGCGCCCGGCGGCAAAACCACCCACCTGCTTGAACTGGCGAACAATCAACTGGATTTACTGGCCTTGGAAAAAGAGCCGGAGCGTATTGAACGACTATCGGAAAACCTGCACCGGTTGCAGCTGGATGCTGAGGTTGATGTTGGCGATGCCTCTCAGCCCGATGACTGGTGGAACGGCACGCGATTCGATAAAATTCTACTGGATGCGCCTTGCTCTGCCACCGGTATTATTCGCCGTCATCCGGACATCAAGTGGCACCGCACCATGGAAGACATCGAAGCGTTGGTAGAGACTCAGTCCGATATCTTACGTGCACTCTGGCAGACCTTAAAACCGGGCGGACGATTGCTCTACTCGACTTGCTCGGTGATGCCGCAAGAAAATGGGTTACAAATGGAAGCATTTCTTGCAGAAACTGCGGATGCCAAAGAAATTCCTATTGAAAGGGAATGGGGATTTAAGCAGGATTTACCCGGTAAACAAATCCTACCCGGCTCAGAAGGCATGGATGGTTTTTACTACTGCCTTTTGGAAAAGTCCGAGTAGTTGAACGGGAAAGCGGCGGAAGAATATGATGTTACTCGATTCCATCTTTAAGCAATTTCTTCTTTGCCGTCGTACTATCTCTCATGCCATGAGTCGTTTCTTGTGGCTGGGTTGTCTCGCCTGCCTACCGATTTCCGCACAATGCCAGTCCGAGATGACGGAGCAACCTTCTACCAAAGGTATGATACATATCGACCAACTCAGCGACTATCATGAAAACCAACAACTCAAGGTCGATGCACAGGTCAATATCGTTTTGTCCCAGCGCATGCAAGATGCATTGCAACATGAGATTCCACTGACTTTTGAAACCGAGCTACAGCTCAATGAGCGTTTTAACTTTCTCGGTCTGAACCTCACGCGTGACCGTGTGCATATCCTCTACAAAACCAAGCTTTACTACTTCACTTATAACGGTCTTTATTTCATTACGAACTTGCGCAACGGTCAAACCCAGTCGTTTGAAAGCCTGAAAGAAGCGCTCAACACGCTCGGCACCATCGACAACTTCATGCTGACCGACCTTGCCGAACTACACCCCAATACACGCTATACACTCAAGTTACGGCTGAAATTCGACCCATGGAACTTACCTTCCCCCCTGTTGATAGAAACCCTTATCTCTCAAGACTGGCACTTGTCTAGTGGCTGGCATGACGTTACTATTCAATCACCGAGTAGCTGGTATTAATTAGTCATGGCAAATCGTAAGAAATCCCTATTCATCAAACAATATGGCTGGCTAGCAATCATCAGCAGTTTATTGCTTATTTCCTTGACGGTGATGAGTCAAATCCTGCAAAACGCCTCTCAGTTCGCACAGGTTTATACCTCTTTGCTATTCGCCAGTTTCGTCGGAATTGCCGTGCTTTTCACCATGCTCGTGAAAACATTACAACGTTTGAAGCGCAATTACCGCAACCAGATTCCTGGCTCAAAAATGACCAGTCGCTTGACCTTCTTGGTCAGTTTGATTATCGGGGTTCCACTGCTGATCACTTACTTTTTCTCAATTACTTTTGTTAACAAAGGTATCGACCAATGGTTTGATATCAAAACCGATGTAGCTCTGACCAATGCAGTCAAACTGGTAAAAATTACGCTGGACGACCAAACACGAAACCACCTAAAATCCACATTACAAGCAGCCGACCAATACCAAAACGCATTATCAATCACGCCCGTTTTGACCATCAATAAACTGCGTAAACAGTTCAACATACGGGAAGCGGCGCTCTATACCCTAAATGGCGAATTAGTTGCCTACAGTAGCCAAACCAATGATACTGATTTACCTAAAACCCCTTCCGCAGGGATTTTCCAGCAAATCCGAAATGACCGCACCTATGCCGCAATCGAGACCTTGGCAAGCGTGAATCAAAGTTACCAAATCATTCGTATCATGGTGCCGGTCTATGATATTTTCACCAACAAGAAATATGCTTTGCAGGCGGTTTACCCTATTCCCGATCAGCTCAGTAGTTTGGCAGATACGGTAAGATTGTCCGCCAGCCAGTACAAAGAGCGCTCGTACCTGAAAACGCCGCTTAAAACCAGTTTCACCGTTGTTTTAACCTTATTGCTGTTACTGACATTGGTGAGTGCGATTCTCTTTACCATTCAAATGTTCGAAAATATGGTTCGCCCGCTACAGACCTTGGCAAAAGGGACTAAAGCGGTTGCTGAAGGCGACTACTCCATCGCCATGCCAGTAGAGCAAAACGACGAGATGGGACAATTGGTTCAGTCGTTCAATGACATGATTCAGCAAATCGCACGGGCACGAAACGAAATCAAGTTCGGTCATCAGCAAGCTGAAGTACAAAAGCTTTATCTACAAGCCATCATTAAAAACCTGAAAAGTGGTGTACTGACGCTGGATAAAAACATGCGATTGAAAACCATCAACGATGCCTCCAACTATATTCTGAATGCAGACTTCTACAAACACCTCGGCAAACCATTGAGTGAAGTACTGCAACGTGATGATTCGGCGCACTTGAATCACTTTTTTGATGAGATCATCCCTTATTTCAACAAAGACACCAAAGCCTGGAGCGAGCAATTCACCTTCAACTGCAAAGAAGGCGAAAAGATTCTTTTGGTACATGGCTCCACCTTACCCAGCCTTGATCAGAAACTGGGGGGTTATGTCATTGTGATAGAAGACATTACCGCACTGGTACAGGCACAATTGCATGCCGCTTGGCGAGATGTTGCAAAACGTTTGGCGCATGAAATCAAGAATCCGCTAACGCCGATACAACTCTCCGCAGAGCGCCTTCACTACAAGCTGGAAGACAAGCTTGATGCCGACGACCAAAAGCTGCTTGGTCGCATGACCGATACCATTATTGAACAGGTCAATGCCATGCAAAACATGGTTCAGGCCTTTACGGAATATGCCGATACGCCCGATTTGGAAATCAGTCCTTTTGACATCAATGCCTTGATAAAAGACATCACCAGTATGTACCAAGATCCGAAATCAAACTGGCAAGTTCGTTACGACATTGACCCTAACTGCCATATCATCCACGCTGATGCCTACAAGTTAAGACAACTGCTGCACAACCTGATCAAAAACGGCATTGAGGCGACTGAAAACACCGATAAGCCGTTGATTCTTGTCACCACGCAATGCTTGGAAACTCGGGTACTTATCAGCGTCAGCGACAATGGGCCGGGGATTCCGGAAAAAACCAGGAATTGGATTTTTGAGCCCTATGCGACCGACAAACCAAAAGGTACTGGGCTTGGACTTGCCATCGTTAAGAAAATTGTTGATGAACATCAAGGTCAAATTCAGGTAGAATCTGAGTTAGAGCAGGGCACAAAGTTCATCATTACTTTGCCTTTAAATCCAACGTTTTAAGCTATAAACGCAGTAGGCCACGAAAAACGCATGAAACCTGGCAAAATCCTGATCATAGATGACGAAAAAGATATTCGTAACCTGATGGAAGAAATCTTTACCGAAGAGGGCTATCAGGTAACGACTGCAGCCAATGGTCAACAAGCACAAAAAGCCTGGCGAGAGCAATCGGCTGACTTGGTTTTTCTCGATATCTGGATGCCTGACATCGATGGTATCACCCTGCTAAAACAAATGATTGACGAGCAAGTTCTGGAAAACAGCTGTGTGGTCATGATGTCCGGCCATGGTACCATCGAGACAGCCATTGAAGCGACTCGCCTCGGTGCTTACGACTTCTTGGAAAAACCTCTATCGCTTGCCAAACTGTTAATTACTGCCGAACGTGCGATGGAGCACATCCAGCTTCATCAAGAAAACCGCCACCTAAAACAAAAAATTCCAGACCAAATCCTACCAATCGGCAAAAGCAAAGTCATCGCTGAATTGCGCAATACTATCAAACGTTTATCGAAGTACACCATGCCTGTGCTGGTGGTGGGGGAATCCGGTACCGGAAAGCACCGTCTGGCGGAAGCTATCCACAAAATCAGTGACCGTAAAGACCACAAAATCGTGGAAATCAATGGCGCAGACTTTGATGATCAGGAGCGTTTACTGGTAGGGGAAGAAAGTAATGGTCATATTTTTCGAGGGGAATTCGACCGTGCAGATGGCGGCACGTTGATTGTCTCTAACTTTGAGTCTTTAAGTTCTCACGGACAAGACTGCCTGACACAACTCATTTATGACAATAGCTACTCGCGCCTAGGATCGGATCGAAAAATCCAACTCAATGTCCGAGTCATCGTCTTGACCGAAGTTGACCCTGAAGAGCTGGCAAAATCCCGTTATATTCGCGAAGACCTGATTAACCGGCTTAATGTTATGCCGGTTTATGTTCCTTCATTAAGACAACATACTGAAGACATTCCAGAGCTAATTGATTACTTTGTCGATTTCTTTTTGACTACGGAAGGCTTAAACTATCGGGAATTCGATTTGTCGGCAAAAAATGTCTTGAGACAATACAGCTGGCCGGGCAACTTCAAAGAATTGAAGAACTGCATCCAACGCTTGTTGATTCTTGGTGATGGCGAGGTCACGGATGTGGAAGTCAAAAAGCTGCTGGAAAGTAACAAACAAGACAGCAGCCTGCCGTTGGCAACAGTGGACACTTCCATCAATTTGAAACAGGCAAAAGAGCGCTTTGAAGCTGCCTATTTGAGCCAGATGCTGCGCGAAACAGGTGGAAATGTTACCGAAACGGCTAAACTTTCCGGTGTAGAACGCACGAATCTTTATCGCAAGTTGAAAACACTGAATATCGACCCGAAAAACCCGAAATAGAATGAACGAATTCCAGAAACTATGAATATTATCATCTTAGGCGCCGGACAGGTCGGCACATCACTTGCAGAGCTACTCTCCGACGAAAACAACGATGTCACAGTCGTCGATTTGGATCAGGGACGCCTACGACAACTTCAAGATCGTCTTGACATTCGCACCATCACCGGACACGCCTCCGACCCGGATATTTTGTTGCAAGCGGACATTGAAGAAGCAGACATGCTGATTGCCACCACCCAAAATGATGATACCAATATCGTCGCCTGCCAGTTGGCGCATGTCATGCACAAGACACCCACCAAGATTGCGAGGGTACGAAGCCCAAGCTTCCTGAACCATCCTGAGCTGTTCGACCGCAATCAAAACACCGATGCTATTCCAATCAACGTACTCATTAGTCCGGAAAGTTTGGTGAAGGACTATATCCTACAGCTGATCGCCTATCCTGGATCGTTACAGGTCGTCGATTTTGCCGACTCAAAGGTACGAATCCTTGCACTTCGCGTGCGTGCTGGCAGTCTACTGATCAATAAAGAAATTCGCGATATCAAAAACCACTTACCTGCTGGCATAGAGACCCGGATTGTTGCCATCTACCGTAAAGGTGAAGTAGTGATGCCAACGGGAAGTGTTCGCCTTAGAGAAGATGATGAGGTCTTTTTCATGGCAGTTCCAAATGCCATCCCAACCATCATCAAAAGCCTGCGTCAAAGCAAATTGCGCCCAACCCGTAATATCATGATTGCAGGTGGCGGAAACATTGGCTACAACCTAGCTAAAGAATTGGAAAGACAGAAACATAAGGTCAAAATCATCGACCACAACATCGAACGCGCTCGCATTATTGCCGAAACGTTGGACGAAACCATCATCATTCACGGTGACGTGTCGGATAAATCCTTGTTGGTTGAAGAAAACATCGATGAAATCGATCTTTTCCTTGCCGTCACCAACTCGGACGAGGCCAATATTATTTCGGGTATGTTGGCGAAGAAGCTGGGCGTTAAACGTGTTATCGCATTGGTCAACAACCAGTCTTACATTGACTTGATTCACCTGAACAGTATTGATGTCGCTATCTCTGCTGACCAGATCACCACCAGCCACTTGCTGCACTATATGCGTCAGGGAGACACGGTAAAAGCCTTCACCCTGAGACGAGGCGCGGCAGAAGCGATGGAAGTAATCGTTCACGGCAGTGAAAACACATCCAAAATCATCGGCAAGCGCATTGGTGAAATTGATTGGCCGACGGACATCACCATTGGTTGCGTCATCCGCGAAGACCATGTGATGATTGCCCATCGTGATATCACCATCGAAGCTGAAGACCATGTAGTACTTTTCTTGACCGACCGCTCTCGCGCCAAGGATGTTGCAGAACTCTTCATTCCAAAAGAAAAGACCAGTTGGCTATAAGATGATTGGTTATACGATTAATCACGTTAAAACCCTCTAAGAATCGACAATGCATAAAAGACTCATTATAAAAATTCTTGGTCTGCTGTTGATGGTCTTCAGTTTGACGCTGATTCCACCTATATTGATTGCATTCATCTATCAGGATGGCGGTCTGGAGGACTTTGTCAAATCCATGATCGGACTCTTCGCGCTAGGTGTCGTTATGTGGTATCCAACGCGCCACAATCACCATGAGCTCAAGATACGCGACGGCTTTCTGATTGTTGTCATGTTCTGGACGGCTCTAGGCTTTGCCGGTGCCATTCCGATGTACTTTGCATCCAACACCTTTATGCCGCCAACCGATGCGATTTTTGAATCCTTCTCGGCTCTAACAACCACCGGGGCGACTGTCTTAACTTCTTTGGACACGCTGCCACACTCCATTCTCTGGTATCGCCAACAACTACAATGGATGGGCGGTATGGGGATTATCGTCTTAGCAGTCGCCATTCTACCGATGCTGGGCATTGGTGGCATGCAGCTCTACCGTGCTGAAATGCCGGGGCCACTGAAAGACTCCAAACTTGCGCCACGTATCTCCGAGACTGCAAAAGCCTTATGGCTCATCTATCTCGGGTTGACGCTTGCTTGTGCTGTTTCCTACTGGTTTGCTGGTATGAACTGGTTCGATGCTTTCGCTCACAGTTTTTCCACGGTGGCAATTGGAGGCTTCTCAACCCATGATGCCAGTATCGGCTACTACCATAACGTCAATATTGAAATTGTCTCAATGGTGTTCATGTACTTGGCAGGGATAAATTTCGCGCTCCATTTCACTGCCTTCAGAAGTTTGTCGAACAAACCTTATCTGTTAGATCCTGAGTTTAAGGTTTACACCTTCATTCTCATCATCGGGATAGCCGTAACCACCTTTTATTTGCACTACAAAGGGTTTTATCACGATTGGCTTGAAGCGCTACGGTATGGCGCATTCCAAACAATTTCAATTGCCACCACCACAGGCTTTTCCAGCGCAGAATTCACTATTTGGCCGGCATTTCTGCCTGTCATGTTGATTTTCATGAGCTTTATCGGCGGCTCGGCTGGCTCAACAGCAGGTGGGATGAAAGTCATTCGTTTCTTGCTCTTGGCTAAACAAGGAAGCCGTGAAATCAAACGCCTGCTACACCCTAACGCCTTGATGCCGGTTAAGCTCAACGGCAGAGCCGTACCCGATCGGGTCATCACCTCTGTCTGGGGATTCTTCTCGCTGTATGTCGTCTCTTTTATCGGGCTGATGATGATATTGATGATGCTCGGAATGGATCAGGTCACCGCCTTCTCAGCCATCGCGGCAACCATCAACAACTTAGGGCCGGGATTAGGGGATGTTTCGACTAACTATCAATCGCTTACCTCCCCGATGAAATGGGTGCTGACCTTTGCCATGCTGTTAGGTCGTTTGGAAATTTTCACCCTATTGGTACTCTTTACCGCTTCCTTCTGGAGATCATAATCCATGACCAGTGTGGCACAGAAGTGGGACGAAAAATACCAACAACAAGACCTGAAGCAACCCGTTTCACCGGCATGGGTTTTGCAACAACACCCTGAGCTGCTTCCATTAAAAGGAAAAGGGCTCGACTTGGCTTGCGGCCTTGGCGGCAATGCCCGCTTTATGGCGCAATGCGGCTTGTCTGTGGAAGCTTGGGATATTTCCGATGTTGCCTTAACCGAGCTCAACAACTGGGCAGCGGTAAACCGACTGCCGATACAACCAACCCTGTGCGACTTAACGCAAATGTTACTGCCATACCAACGCTTTGACGTCATTACTGTTGGCCTCTATCTAGATAGACAACTCTTCCCGCAAATAGAGCAAGCTTTGAAACCGGGCGGAAAACTGTTTTATCAAACCTATCTTGCGCCTATTCAAGTGAATGCACCGAGCAATCCTGACTTCTACCTCAAGTCGTCGGAGCTCAGTAAAGCGTTCCCTTCGCTTACTACCGAAATCTATGGTGAAGGACTCTTACCTAGCGTACAAGCAGAACAAGACTCTCCCAACCGCGACAAAACCCCCAATACCACCCGTCAAGCATGGTATATTGGAAGCAAACCGTTAAATTAACCCCGTCTCACGCACTGCGCACAGACACTCTCCTAAGAATAGTTAAAATCTGCCAGGTTGGGGTTAGACGGTTTTTCTTTGCACTCACTTTTCAACCTACGGAAGCATCATCATGCAATTACAATCGCCGCAAATCTTGGTCGGCTTTTTTTTAGCTATTGCCGGCACTGCCTTATTTTCGCTTAAGTCAATTTTCATCAAACTGGCTTATGCGCAAGGACTGGATACCGACAGCGTGCTGATGCTCCGTATGGCTATTTCCCTACCAATTTACCTTGCCATAATGATCTGGTTGGCTCGCTACCAACCCTTGGAACGCACGGTTTTGAAAAATCGTTTCGTCAGTATCCTGCTGCTTGGCTTTATGGGGTATTTCCTATCGTCATGGTTGGACTTGAAAGGTTTGGAATACATCACCGCACAATTGGAGCGTTTGACCCTATTCACTTATCCGATTATCACTGCCATTCTGGGTGCTTTGTTTTTCAAAACGCCCCTGACCCGAAAAGTGATTTTGTCCTTCATCATCACCTATAGCGGTTTGTGGGTGGTCTTCGCCGAGGAGTTAAAAGTCTTTGGAGAGGAAACCATCTGGGGAACATTATTTGTCTTCTTGGCGGCGGTGAGTTTTGCCATCTACGTGTCGTTCGGGAAACAGGCGATTACCGCTATCGGTAGCTTATGGTTCACCAGTTTGGCGATGACCGTGTCGAGTGTGTTTGTGTTGGTTTACTATTTCACCTTTTTCGACTTCTCCGCACTTGTTATCACGCAAGAAGCCTGGCTATGGCTGGTTTTACTGGCGATTTTCAGTACAGTGATTCCCAGCTTTATGATTGCCGAAGCGATACATCGTATCGGTCCAGCGCAGACAGGTATTATCGGAACACTCGGACCGATTATGACAATCTTTCTGGCCATTTGGATTTTGCACGAACCCTTCACCATCTATCATGCTATCGGTATGATTTTGGTAACACTCGGGGTGACTTTACTGACGTTCAAAAAATCTGAAGCGAAAACTTTATGATTTTAATAAACAGCCGGATGACTATTTATAGATATCGTTTACACCTTGCGGTGGATGACGGTAGCGTTTGTAATTCCAATGATATTGAGTCGTAGAAACTGTCTCGATCAGTTGTTCTATTCCTTTGTTCAATGCTGCAGTGGCCGCAAGCTCATCCTCTGCAGCAATCGCTTCCCTATCTGCTGGCAAGATATGAATATGAAACCCTTCCCCATTTGGCAAACGCTCAGCGGACATATAAACGAGTTCACAACCGGTTTTAGCTGCCAACTTGGAAAGTAAAGTCATGGTTCTCGCCGGATGGCCGAAAAAAGGTGCATAAACGCCACCCACTTCTCCGGGGTCTTGGTCAGGCAAAATCCCTGTAACGCCATTGTTTTTTAGCGCTTTAATCAATTTCATCACACCACTACGATCGGTTGGTGCTAATTTAGCGCCTGCTCGTCCCCGAACCTCAACAATAAAACTTTCCAATGATGGAATATTCGGTGGTTCATACAAATTGGTCGTTTCATAGCGTTCAGACAAGTACAAACCAACAATTTCCCAACTGCCTAAGTGCGGGCAAATCACAATAACACCTTTATGCTGTGCAAAGGCTCTATCAAGTTCTTCTTGACCTGACACACTTTTGATTAACGATAGGATTCTGTTTTTATCCCACAGCCACAAAGGACCCAACTCTGTCGCCGTTTTTCCAAGTTGCATCATATGCAATTTGACCAAGGACTGAATTTCTTCTGATGACAGTTTAGGGTAAGCGGTCTGAAGATTGATCCGAGTAACGCGCTTTGCCCCACTAATAGACTCCGGAAGCCACCAAAGCAGGTAACCAATGGCACTTCCTAAACGATGGTTAACCGGGAAAGAAAACCATGAAAAAAACTTCAAAAGTCCAATAAAAACACGACCTTTCCAATCCATTTTTGCGTATTCAGCCATTGTCTACCCTTAACTCAGCTCGGCCTCGCCAGCATGGTTATCATCAGCAATTAAAGGTTGCATGGCTGTCCACAGATTGGCATAGAGATGTTTGTTATGCTTTTCTTCCGCCAACAGCAACTCTTTCATGCGTTGACGCTCCTGCGGCTTGGCATAGCAAGCCGGGCAGTTATCCGGAATCACCGGCAACTCTGCTGAGCGGGCAAAATCTCTGGTTTGATTTTCGCGCACACGAACAAACGGGCGAATAATACGGATGTCTTTTTCATTGTTCAGATAATGCGCCTTCATGGTGCGCAATTCACCGGCATTGAATGCCGACATAATGAAACTCTCCGCCAAGTCATCCAAGTGCTGCGCCAACGCCAACACGTTGTAACCCTCACGACGACAGACAGTATAAAGCTTGCCTCGCTTCTGGCGTGCACAAAAACTACAGAAGGAATTCCCTTTCATATGTGCATTGGCGAGCGCCACCAAGTCTTCCGCTTCATAGAAATAAGGAATACCCATCTTCTCAGCAACCCATTGTTTCAATGGCGACGGATCGAATCCGGGAATTTCAGGATCAATGGTACAAGCCGCCAACTCGAACTTCACTGGCGAGTGACGTTGCATATACTTCAATACCGCCAGAAGAGCAAGAGAATCCTTACCGCCAGATAAGCCTAATAGGATTCTATCCCCTTCCTGAATCATCTTATACTGAGCAATCGCTCGACCCACTGGTTTTAGAATCGCTTTCGGCGGAATAATCCAGTCTTTGGTGCGTTCTTTTTTAGACAGTTTCGGCTCAAGCACTTCCGCAGCGATTTCGGACAAGGCTTCAACAGACAATTCATTTGGTAAAGGTTCTGACATGATCGACTCGTTTCATTAAATCCGCGTATTTTACCGCAAACGATAGCGAAAATCTGCCAGGTTGGGGTATCGGACGTTAATAACTCAAAGGCAACACCAACGGCCAATCATTCACTCCCGCTTGCGGTGGTAAAACCTTCACTGGAAAATCATAAATTTCCTGCACCACCGCTTTGGTCAATATCTCCATCGGCGAGCCTTGATAACGGATTTCACCTTGCTTCATCAGCACCAGTCGGTCAGCATACTGAGAAGCGAGATTCAGATCATGCAAAATCATCAGCACGCCCATCCCATGGTGATCCGCCAGCTGTCTTGCGACTTTAAACACCAAGTGTTGATGGGACAAATCCAAACTCGAAGTACATTCATCCAATAACAGATACCCCGGTGCGACCTGCTTGAATTCCATGGCCGCCAAAAGCTGCCCGACCACTCGAGCAAGCTGCACACGTTGCTGCTCTCCACCGGATAACGTCAAATAATCGCGATCTTTCAGGTGTTGTACGTCAAACATGCTCAGCGCTTTATCGACGATCTGTTGTAGCTCGATGGTTGATAGGGCATGACGCTGCCCCATTTCCACGACTTCCGTCACCGAAAAAGGAAAGTCCAACTGCACCGACTGCGGCATCACCGCACGGCGTAATGCGAGATCTTCCGGCGCCAATAAATGCAGTGGAACCGCATCCATCATCGCACAGCCCTCAGACGGCTTCATTTCACCGGATAAGCATTTCAACAAGGTGGATTTCCCCGCACCGTTGGGTCCAAGCACCACCATCAATTCGCCTGCGGATACATTCAAAGAGACTTTGTTCAGAATCGTTTTACTGCCCTGTTTGGACTCCAAGGCCAGTTGTAAATCAATCGTTGACAACATGATTAATCCCCTACAGTCTGATGCGTGAACGGTGCTGCATCAGCAACCATAAGAAGAAAGGTCCACCGATGGCGGACATCAGAATCCCAATTGGCAACTCTGCCGGAGACAATAACGTTCTTGCCAAAATATCCGACACCAGCACCAGCATCCCGCCCATCAAGGCACTACCGGGAATCACCCAACGATGATCCGGCCCGAGAATCAAACGTACCAAATGGGGAGCGACCAGCCCGACAAAGCCAATCAAACCACTCACCGACACCGCAGCACCAACCGCTAAAGCCGTCAGAGCAATGGTGACTCGCTTCAATTGCTTAACATTAAACCCACTTTGATAGGAAACCGACTCCCCCATCAAAAAGCTGTTTAAAGCACGCGCAAAAAACGGCAATATCGCCAGCGCCAATAGCGTGGGAACGGTCACAATCGCAACATCCTGCCACGTGGCACTTGCCAAAGAGCCCATACTCCAGAAAGTCAGCGATCTCAGGGCTTCATCACTGGCGACATAGGTCAAGAGTCCGGTTGCAGAGCCGGCAATCGCGTTGATAGCGATACCACTCAACAACATCAGTCCGACATCGGTGCGCCCATTTCGGGTCGAAAACTTGAAAATAATTATGGTAACGAGGATGCCGCCTAAAAAGGCTGCCAGAGGAATCGCCAATGAATCCAACCAACCCGTCCAGGACTGTAACCAGGTACCACCTAGTACAATCACCGTCACCGCCGCCAACGCTGCACCGCT
The DNA here is from genome assembly GCF_013340845.1 of Hydrogenovibrio marinus. NCBI lineage: Bacteria > Pseudomonadati > Pseudomonadota > Gammaproteobacteria > Thiotrichales > Piscirickettsiaceae > Hydrogenovibrio > Hydrogenovibrio marinus. The sequence continues at coordinate 270,440 of NZ_AP020335.1, read as the reverse complement.
GGACACACCAACCAAGGCAGGATCAGCCAACGGATTGCGAAACAGCCCTTGCATCACCGCACCCGAAATCGCCAGTGCTGCGCCGACCATGACACCGAGCAACACTCTTGGCAGGCGAATATCCATCACCACCAAATCAGTTTGCTGATCGACTGCTTGCCCGAAAATACTGCCCAATACGTCGCTAACGCTTAAATTCATGGCACCAACACTCAAGGAGATCGCGCAAAACACGATCAAGCCTATACCGAGTAGACCTAGCGCCAGTTTAGGGTTTATGGATGTTCTCAATCTTCTGTCCTATTCGTCTCTATCTGCCCGTAAACCTTATCGGAAAGCTTACGAATCACTTCCGGTAAACGCGGCCCAAAACTCAGGTCATCGCCAGCCAACACCATGAAATGCTTTTCCTTGGCTGCTGAAGTCATTTTCAACGCAGGTTGCTCCAACAAGGATTCGAGATGCTGCTCGCTCATTTGTGTTTGCAGGGCAATGATATAGTTGGGATTATACTGAATTGCGCCTTCCGCCGTCAGAGGCTTGTAGCCCTGCATGTCTTTCGCCGCCGGATTTTGGATGGCTGCTAACCGCAAAACCTCATCTGCACGGGTTTGCGTACCGGCGACCAACAACTGATTGCCCCGTGCATTCAACAGAAACAGTGCCTTGCGTTCACCGTGTTGAGAAACGCGTTCTTTAGCTAGTGCAATCGCTTTATCTGCTTTTTGCTGAAACTCCGTTGCCAGCTTTTCACCTGCCGATTCATCATTCAAAGCGCGCGCCACCGTCAGAATTTTCTGCTTGACACCATCAATGGAGTAAGTATTCGGTACGATTTGAATATGCACCCCTGCATCTTTAAGACGCTTCAAAACACTTTGCGGCTTGGCGTCGGATGTTGCCAGCACCAGTGTCGGCTTCAGCGACAGAATCCCCTCAGCAGAAAGACTGCGCATATACCCCACACTAGGGAGTTTTTCAGCATCTTTTGGATACAAGCTGGTGACATCCCTTCCTACCAAACTCTGCTCTTTGCCCAGTGCATAGATAATCTCGGTAATTGACCCATCTATAGCAATAACTCTATGAAAGTTTGCCATAGCATTACTATAAAGCAATACTAAAGCCATCAATAGAAAGGTCGCAAAACCTGTTTTTAACATGTTCTTCATCGTCATTACTTGCATGACTCGGCCTCCCACTCATCTAAAAATGCATTCCAAGATGCTTCTTGTGGAGTGTTTGCCATTTCTGGTGCGAAGTACACCATCATCACACTTTGTTGGTCGGCATCAAATAACTCTACAGAACGAGAATTGACCTGTCCGTCCAGATACTTACACACCAACCAAACTTGCGTCACCAAAGTTGCATTCAGATGAAGATTGAATTTAGGATCCAACACATTCAACCAAGGTCCCATTTCAACGATTTTAGCGACTGTTCCACTGTGCACCTGCGTTGCAATGCCATTTGGCGTAAACATATTCAGTCGCCATTGCTGCTCTGAGGCTTTTTCAAGCAAAGTCTTCAGTCCATCTTTATCAAGTTGTATGGCATCTTCACCTAAGCGCTCATAAACCTGCGGACGCGTTAACCCATAAGCCTTTAACAGTGCGTTAACATGATGCGAATCTTCAATGGAACGCCAGTCCTTTCTCAACGCCTGTACATCGACTTCCGGAAGTGTAACTTCGGTCTCCACGGGCATTTTGAGGCGTTTAATTTCTTCAAAGCAATCCGCTGCTTCAAACTCTGCAATCAACTCTAAATAGGCTTCAAAGTCACTGTGCTCCGTCATGTAAATTTTGTGTGCGGCACGGCCGTACTGGTCGAAAAACTGCAAACTGTGTCTGCCGTTTTCATCCACAGCAAAGCCGAACTGCCAGGCATTGATTCGCAACCGCAGGTCAATCAAAGAGTCGGTCGACGAAAATACCAACAATCCTTTGCGCATTGCCGCACCGGCATACTTACCGTGATGTTCCATGACAGCAGCATCATTTCTCGTCAATGCCATAACGTCACCAATCAGCGGCACCCCAAGCAGGATTTCGGTAATGCGCGCCATATTAAGTGCCTGCACCCCCTCGCCACAATCCAATGCAACATATTCGGCTTCGGAAATACCGAGGGTTTTGGCGGCTTCCCGCGCCCGTGGTGGCCTTTCAGACTGAGCAAGTTCGAGCTTTTTCTGTTTTAACGTTTCTCGATCCATTATTTACTCCCTGTTTTAATGTGGATTCGGAGTTTTCTCTTGTGTGTTAACGTGTTTTCTTTATCTTTGCTGCACAAGCGAACTTGGGCAGATGGGTTATGGATTCACTAATTGCCACTTGGCACCGACATAAACATAGCGCCCTTCTTCCGGTCTAAAGTCATTGGTATCGCTAAAGGTACGCTGCTCATCAAATGCGTTGTTCACCCCTGCATAGACCGACCAATCTCGGTTAACTTCGTGATTCAGGCGAAAGTCCCAAGTCGCATAGCCCGGGCTTTTTGTGGTGTTGCTACTGTTGTTGTAGTGATCCGACTGATAATTCATTTGTGTCGAGAACACTGTGTTTTTCATCAGATTAACATCCACACCCATTTTGGCTTGGTGTTCCGGGCGATCTGTCAGCTTCTTGTTGGTTCTCAAATCAACCGCATCCAGATAGGTATAGCTCAAATTGAAATTCACCGCAGACGTCAGGTGTTTGCGAAACACCGTCTCAACCCCTTGCGTTCTGGTACGTTCGATATTTTCATATTGATAAGTCGTCGATGAACCGACCTGAACGGTATCAATCAAGTTATCAATATCATTGTGATATAGATTGACTTCAAGACTACCATCCTGAAGGAAAATCCACTCCGCTCCCAACTGATAGTTGGTGGAACTTTCCGGTTTCAGGTTTTCATTACCTATGACTTTATAGAAAGTCTGGTCAAAATAATAGTAAAGCTCTTTAAGGCTTGGCGTTCTGTAGCCATTACCGACACTTGCTCGGAAGTTCAATCTTCCCGGTAGCCAATCCGTTCTACTGTAAAGCGTGTTGATGGACGGTGAAACATGGTCACCAAACTTGGAGTCCTTTTCGGCACGCACCCCGGGAATGACTTCAAAGTTTGGGGTAACAAACCAACTATCCTGAGCAAAGAGTTCCTGAGAGTCTTTGGTTTTGTTGTCGACTTCCTTGTTCTTCTTGGTCAGGTTGTTTCTGTCCATCTTTTCATAGTTTGCCTTCACTCCCATGGTCAGCAAATGACTTGAGTGAATTGCCCAATCATATTGAAACCCCAGCTCACCATGATTCGTTTTGGTTTCACGCTTCACCGTGGTGGTCGAGTTATTGTGGAAGTCTTCCCACATACCTTGTAGCTTCCAACCCTTACCATTTTTCATTGGCTGTTCCAGTATGGAGTTCAGGGTCTTGGTATCCGTCAGTGAGTGATAGGTGTAGTAATTTCCCGAAGATTTCTGGACATTTTTTGCATCCTCGTCATAAATTCTCGGCATCAATGAAAGTTTCAGCCCACTGTCGAAGTCGTAAGTGTATTTACCGGAAAAATTGTTTTTGTGCCCGTCATAACCGTAAGTAATTGGACTGGAGGCATCCGGTCTAAAACTTGAAGACTGGTTCAAATCAGCAATGACCTGACCTGACCATTTTCCCTGTTTGGTCGATAACTCAATATTTGCATTCTTATGCGCTAACGGGTTATCCGGTTTGCTTTCATTGCCCCAGTTTCCGCCGGAAACATCAACTTTTGCTTTCAATTTATGGGGTGGGTTTTTGGTAATGACGTTGATCACACCGCCCATGGCAGACGTACCATATAAGGCTGAAGTCGCCCCTTTCACCACTTCTACTCGCTCAATATCGCCCACAGAAATTTGCGTTAAATCAACGGTGGTTTCCGAGCTAGGTGTCACTGGGCTACCGTCAATCAGGATCAAAACGCGGTTAGAATCAAATCCCTGCATTTGAACACCTTTACCCCCCGTGTAGTTTCCCGTTGGGGACGTTAAACGCAAACCTGGAACATCGCTTAAAACATCCGCTAGATTTTGTGCGTGTTTTGCTTCAATTTCCTGCTTTGAAACCACCAATGTTCTCACCGGGGTTTGTGCTAACGGCACTGGCGTTTTCGTGCCCGTGACCACCTGAATTTCTTCCAGTTTGTTGGTTACTTTCTGAGTGTCTTTTGCATCATCCGCATAGGCATTCATGCTATTCAATCCAAATAAGCTGCCTATTAAAAAGGGGAGCAGCTTCATGCCATTTCTTTCCATGTTCGTGTTCATAAGAGAAGTTTCCTGTGTGTTTTTGTGTGTGCAAATTTGATAATTCTAATTTAATTGATAATGATTATCATTGATGCTATTATTTACATCAATTAATTTATGTCAAGAGTCTTTTAAGGAAATTGGCATTTTTTTAACCTAGACAATCAACGATTGTTGACTACAATGAAACTCATAAAGGAAACAACAATATGACTGCAAACTCTGAAAGAAAACCCCTTCAGTCCATCTATAAAGAATGCATGACATTCATTGATGGTTTTCAAACTGTCGTGCTGGCAACGCTCAACAAAAACAGCGAGCCAGATAGCAGTTACGCGCCCGTCTTTCAGGAAAATCAACGCTTCTATATTTATATTTCAGAGTTGGCGAGCCACACGTTCAACCTCTTGGAAAATCCAAGAGCAAGCATGCTATTCATCGAGCCGGAAGAAAAAGCGGATCACCTCTTTGCCAGACAACGCGTCACGATTAGAGTAAACGCTGCGACGGTAGAAAGAGATTCCGAACAATGGGCGGATATCTTGAATAAGATGGAAGGTAAATTCGGAGAAATCATCCAGATGTTGAGACCTTTGGAAGACTTCCACCTGTTTGAACTCACCCCTGAATCCATCAACTACGTTCGTGGATTTGCACAAGCCTATACGCTGACGGGTGACGACTTGGATGAAGTCACACACCTGAGAGACCGCGGTCACGGTAAGAAACGCGCTTAAAGCTTTGCAACGGCAGTGAAACTGTCTTGTTTTTCAATGTCTCCCAGAGACAAACAAGCTAAAAGGAGAAGGTCATGCTTACACCGGAAATAGCTGAGTTATTGAACAAGCAGGTCAACGCGGAGTTTTATGCCTCCAACGTTTATCTACAATTGAGTGCCTGGGCGGAAAATGCAGGACTGGAAGGTTCCGCCAAATTCTTCCGCGGTCATAGTTTGGAAGAACGCACGCACATGGATAAGATTTTCGACTATATGTGTGAATGCAATCTGTCGGTCACCATCGGGCAAATCGATGCACCACCAAATAACCATGCAAATTTGATGGATGCCATCCATGCCGCTTACCAGCATGAGGTGAAAGTCACAGCGATGATTAACCATATTGCCAAAACGGCTTTTGAGCTACAGGACTACACCACTTTCAACTTTATTGAGTGGTTTATCGCCGAGCAGCATGAAGAAGAAGTTTTGTTTGGAAAAATTCTGAGCAAGGCAGAAATGCTTGGCTTCACCGGACAACCGGGGCAACAACTACACATCATGGATACTTATCTGAAGTTTATCAACCCAGACAAATAATCCGTGCAGGCAAGTCTCCAAGCAAAAGAAACTGCCAAAGAAACTTAAGGCTGTTGGTTTTCCAGTAATTTCGTTAACTCTTGTCGCCAGGCACTCGACAACGCCGGGTGCTGCACGGCAAGCGCTAACAACTCCAAATCACCACTTTGCGCATTGCGGCTTTGTACACGGTGCTTTGCCAAAAACAGTGATTGAATCGAAATTGCAGGGTGCTCATTATCCACTTCCGGGTGAAGCAACGAGACCTGTTCGTTTCGTTCCAATGTTCCCGGCTGCAATACTCGGCAATAAAACCCTACCCGACCACTATCGGCATAACGTTTTAAAAACTGCGAATCCTGAGTGATTTCATTAAGCTTCCAACATGGCGAACGTGGCTGTGTCACTTCCAACACTGCGCTTCCAACCTGAAGCTGGTCGCCAAGCTGAATTTGCGTTTCATCCACATCAGACAAGGTCAGGTTTTCACCCAAAAAGCCAAATCCCTGATGAATCTCAAACAACGCATAATTACTTTGAGGGATGCACAGTACAGCTTTATCTTCCCCACCATGCACTCTCAAGTCCGCCTGCTCATCCCCTTCCAATCCTAAAGTGGTGACAGCAACCCCGTTACCTTCAACAGGGCTTTTCAAAATAGCGGATTCCGTTCCGTTACGCCAAGGGTAAGGACGTGTTTGCCCAATATTTACGGATAATATTTTCATGTCTAGCGCAATTCCAAAGTCTTACAAAAAACGAACGGCAGATTTTCGGTGACGAATTCGGCTTCTCTGTTATGATGATTATCATACAAAAACCCCATCTGGTTGTGAGCTTTTTCAGGAAGTTTGTCATGTTCAGCCCTCTTAGATTCGCCTTTCACACAATACTCCTGCTCGTCGTTCTACTGCCTTTAGCTGTTCAAGCACAGACCAGCTCACAAAACCCAGCCTTGTCGATTATCGGTAAACTCGGCATCAATGCGGTCAATATCAGCGGTATGGTCAAGACCGACCAATTTCTAGCGCTCGCCACCGACGAAGGAACGCAAATACAAATTCTCCCTCAATCCAGTCAAGGCTATGTTGCTACCAATAGTGGCGTTATCGACCTCAACCAAACTCAACGAGCCATCAAAGAGTTTGACCTGGAAGCCATGGCTTGGCAAAAACCTTATCTTTATGTCATTGGCTCTCATTCCAAGAAACGCAAGAAACTTAAGCTTGACTGGAGTGTGAAAAAAAACATGGAACGCATCACCCCCGTGATTGACGAACCGGATCGCAGGGTTTTGTTCCGCGTAGAATTAAGTGAGACACTCAAGCCATTGCACATCGACAAAATCAGTCTTTTGAACGAAATCAAAAACGACCCGATTCTCTCACCATTTCTAGCGATTCCCAGCAAGGAAAACGGTATCGATATCGAAGGACTCGCGGTTCGTGAACATAATGGGAAAACCCAACTGTTCGTCGGCTTTCGGGGGCCAGTATTACGCGGAAACTTAACGCCAATTCTCAAACTGACCTTGAGAGCCAAGCGGTTTGAGGTGAAAAAGTCGAAATTATTACTGGTCAACCTTGGCGGTTTCGGCATTAGAGATATGCAGGCAATGGAAGATGGCTTCCTGCTACTGTCCGGTCCGGTCAACGCTGTGCCGAACCGTTTTAGCCTTTATGCTTGGGACGGTAAAACTCAACTCTCGCCGACGCATGAAAAGCTGGCGCTTCCAACCCAGCAAAACGAGGGTAACCCGGAAGCCATTGCCACACAAAACCTGCCAGGTTGGGGGCAAGGTATCTGGATGGCGAAAGATGGAGCAGAAAACGGCGACATCCGTTTTTATCCATTCACCCCAAAATAGCGCCCTTAAAACCCTATTAAAAATAGGTTATTCGTTTCTAAGTCATTAAATTTGTTGTGATTTCGCAACAGTTTGCATTTTCTATTTTTTGTCATCAACATTTCATTGAATTCTTAAGCAAGACTTCTAAAATGAAATTCCTCAACTTGGCTTACCTGGAACCACTGAAAATGTCTGAATGGCAATTTACCAAGCAAAGCAAATCCTCGGCAAAGCTGTCGAAGCTGCTTGTTTCAATCTTTTTGGGCATAGTCACAACTTCAGTCTGGGCAAACGATATAGACCATTTAAATTTCTCGATTCCATCGAAAGCCAAAGCGGTTCAAAGTAAAAAAGACGCTGACAGTTCTCCAAATTACTTCTACCAACAGCAAACCCGGCAGGAAATAACCACCTTCTCCAACTACGAACTGAACAACTGGTTTGATTTGGAGCTGGATATGAAAGCACTGAAAACCCGCAACGACCCAACGCAAACCCTGTTGAATCCTAAGTCTTATTCAGCATTTGCCAACTTTGGACACTCCATTGACGTGTCAAGAGAGCGTTTCCGTCCATTCGCCAAAGTTGGGTTAGGTTATGATGAAAATCGAGCGACCTATTTCAATCCTAACTACATAGAAAGTGATCGGGTCAATAAAACCCAATTGCAATTTGGGGTGGGTGTCCGCTATTCGCGTCAAAACTGGAAGAGTTTTGGCGTGAGCTTCAGTTACCAATCCAACTCGCCATTAATGAACCAACAACCAACTTCTTCACCAAAAGGGTTTGAGAAAAAAGATTCCATTGATTTGAAATTCGACTTCGGCTTCTAGCTTAACCTTCTAACCGAAGCGTACATTTCTAAAACAGGCTTAAAAAAGACCTAAAAAAGGTTAGGAACGTTTTTATACAGAATGAAAGCGCCGATCAGCACCAAAAATACCGCAAAGATTTTTTTCAATTTCTCCTGATCAATTCGCTGGCTAGCGAATTTTCCAACCCAGCTTCCCACAATACCGATTAGAGTAAATACCAGGATCACATGCCAGTCCAATGACAGGTGACGCGCATCTAACACGCGCAAGTGTTCGGCAAACCCGACAAAAGAGTTCAGAGAAATAATCGCCAAGCTCGTCCCCACGGCCAGTCGCATCGACAACCCACCCAGCAACACCAATGCAGGGATAATCAAAAAGCCACCACCGACCCCGACCAATCCGGTCACCATCCCTACCAACAATCCGTCGGTAGCAATTTTGTAAAGTGCGCGTTCTACATGAGGCTCATCCGCATCTTCCATTTTTATCGGTTTGAACATCAGGTAAGACGCTGACAACAACAGAACCGAAAACACCAACATTTGGAACACACTGGAAACGAAATGTCCTGCCCAAGCACCGATGAACGCACCCAACATACCCGGCACACCAAACAACATGACCGTGCGCCACTGAATCAGACTATGGCGCGAGTAACTCATCACAGAGGCAACGCTGATAATACCCACAATCAGCAGCGAACCTGCCATCGCTACTTTTGGATCTTGTCCGACCAGATACACCAAGACAGGCACCGTCAAAATCGAACCACCAGAACCCAACAGCCCTAAGCTCAATCCAATAAACAATGCGCCTATCCATGCCAACGTCATTACGTTATCCCTTTAATTGATTTAATCTAGTCTTATTTTCTTTTCAAAAACACACCGCTTTCGATGTGATGGGTATAAGGAAATTGGTCGAACAATGCAGATTCGACGATTTCATGAGTTTTTTCGATTTCCACCAAATCCCGCGCCAATGTTTCCGGGTTGCAGGAAATGTACAAAATGTTGTCAAACTCAGCCACCATGCTTCGCGTCAGGTCATCCAACCCGGCACGCGGTGGGTCGACAAAAATGGTTTTAAAATCATAGCTCGCCAAATCAACATCCGCCAAGCGATTGAAGCTTTGCCCTTGTAGAGCTTGCGAAATCTCTACCGCGGCCATTTTCACCACTACCAGATTCTCCACCTGATTGGCTTCGATATTGAACTGTGCCGAATGCACTGAGGTCTTAGAGATTTCCGTTGCCAACACGCGATTGAAGTATTCGGACAAGGCGATAGAAAAGTTACCGTTGCCACAATACAACTCGATCAAATCTGACTGAGGATCCACATAGGTTTTCGCCATCAACCTTGCCCAATACAGCATTTTCTGTGCGACGCCGGCATTCGGTTGGGTAAAACTGTTTTCCACTTGCTGGTAGACAAAGGTTTTGTCGTCCACCGCCAGGCGTTCTACCACATAGTCTTGATCCAACAGAATCTTTTGTTTGCGTGCGCGACCAATAACCGACGTGATGCCCAAATCGTTTTTCAAGGCTTGCGCCGCGTCATGCCAAACATCATCTTCAGCAATGGATTTTCGGTAAATCAACGTTACCAGCATTTCACCGCTCAAGGTCGCCAGAAAATCCACTTGAAACAATTTTTCACGCAACACCGGTACGGCGATAATCGCCTGCATCAATGTCGGCATCAAGGCATCAATCGCCGCTACCGCCATTGGACAACGGTCAATGCGAACCTTTTCCTTGGTTTCCGAATCAAACATGATGTAAAAGGTTTCATCCCCCTCATGCCAAACGCGAAATTCCGCACGAGCGCGATAGTGCTCCGAGGAAGACTCAAAAACGGACAGTTCTTTTAAATGGGGTACCAGCGCCTGCAACCGATCTTTCTTTTCGGTTAATTGTGCCTGATAATTTTCGGGAAAAACCTGACAAAGCATTGAAGTTAACTTGAAATTCTCTGTAAAGCGCGAATTATAACAGATTGATACCGGCATTGAATCCGGTGGTGGTTGCAATATCGACCAAAAACATTGAGAATCTAAAAGCATAGCTGAACGATTCAAAAGCCAACGGCGGTGATTTTCGAGTCTCAACTCTTTCATTTTTATGCAACTCGTCCTGTGAAAAAAGCCGAGAAACTTGCTATCCAAAACGCAATTTCGTTATCATCCCCGCCCAAAGCAGCAAACGACTTCATCAGGCACGGGAACACGGATGCGCCACAGCCTTAGTAAAGCCGACTTATAAAGCCACCTTAAGGACAGAATCCCGTTCTGAATTAAGTGAGCCAAGTTAAGACAAGGACATGTGGAAGTGATTAACCTACTCAAACAATTCGTGATTGCGCAACGCCGCGCCGAGGCCTTTGCCACCGAGCAGCACTTGCAGCTCAACAACCAAACCACCATCAACCTCATCGAATATTTGGTGCAACAACTCGAACAGTACAGCAACTGGCGAGACCAAGGTGTCAAATCCCTGCTCAGCTTTGTGATTTTGCAAACCGCCTATCGCCATTACGTCTTTGCCGATCGCCTTCTCAACCACTGCCAAAAGCCGGAGCATGCGGAAACTTTTGAGGAAGAAAACCTGCTCCCAACCTTAAAACAGTTGGCTGAAACCCTGCGTTTTTATGACTCGATACACATCCAAAGCCCTATTCCGGAAAACCATTTACCGAGCGTTCAAGACCTGACCAATCGGCTGTTTGCCATGTTGGCAGTCAACTTCCCTTCTCAGTTAAAAGATTTGGAAGCGCATTGGGCAGGGAGTATGACGACCTTACAAAAGTTCGCGCGTGATGAAGCCCCGTACGAACCGGTGTTTTCTTCGACCCATCGTCAGTTTTTAGGTGCGGTTGACAAAACCCAATGCATCTTCGCGCAAACAGGTAAATACTGGGGAGCGGATAAATGGCATGACAACCTGACTTTTGAACAGAATGTGCAGCGTTTCGCTGAAGGTTTTTTCCGTTTCATGACCGTCAGTAAGAAAGAAAAACTTAAAGGCTACGCCTTGAGGATGCCGGCTTATTACAGTGACACTGTTGACCAGCTGGCGCAAACGGTTGCTCGCTTTCTAACCGCTTTGAATGACATTGACCCCGTCCATTCCGACTGCTTACAACAAGACATTGAAGCCGACGGCTGGAAAATGTCTTGGGCAGGTGAACCCTTCTTCTTGACCGCTTTCGGTACTTGCTACCCGCTAAAGCACCCTAGAAACCCGTATGGGTTTGACTACACCTACTTCTTTTTCCAACCGGATTTCGTATTGCGTCACCATCCGGGTTTGACCGACGGCAAGGAACAGCAATCACGGGAGCGCATCTTGCAAAACTTCACCCGCAATGAAATGGCCTATAGCAACCAAGGCAAGGAAAAAGAAGTGGAGCGATTCATTCGCCCCATGCTTGCCGAAGAACCGGCTGTGCGCTGGTGGCAATACCTTTAGCGCTATTTGATAAACGCTAGTAGGACCGATAAAGTCAGCAAGGAAACCGCCGTAGAAAACAGCACGGTTTGCGCGGTCACCACCGCTTCACGCCGGTAATACTCTGCCAACATAAAAGGCCCGGTGCCTGTCGGCAAAGCCGCCAGGAGAATCGCCATCATTGCCAATTCGTGATTCATGTCAAACACATAAAGCGCCAGCCAAGCCACCAATAGCGGTTGGATAATCAGCTTAATAAACGTTAGCGTCCAAGCCGTTTTACTCGAAGAACTACCACCATGATTTTTTGCAGCCGTCGATTGAGCTACCATGGCGTCCGCCAAAAACAACCCTAAACTCACCAGTGCTACAGGACTCGCCGCACTGCCCAAAAGTTTCAAAAAAGTTTCCACACCTTGTGGCAAATGGATAGACATAGCCGCCACCGCAACCCCGGCGATTGGAGACAAAATCAACGGATTGAGGAACACCGCTTTAAGGACGTTTTTCGCTTTAATATGCAAGGCGACTTCTGCCTGAAGTCCTACCTCAATCAAAATTATCGCCATTGCGAAAACAACACTTACGACAATGATACTGGCGATGGTCGTCGGCACTTGCCCAGCTGCACCGAACACCAAAAACAACAGAGGAAAACCGACATACGCCGCATTGGAATAGGCCGCCGACACACTATCGATACTCGCATCCGCCAAGGGACGTCCCTGCTTAAGTCGCCATACAAGCACCAGTAAAAAAGTCATCACCGAACCAATCAGGTAAACACTGATGAAGTTCGGCAGATACAGCTCAGACCAATGGCTGTTCGCCATGATGTCGAACAACAATGCCGGGAGTGCCAGCCAAACAACGAAACGGTTGAGTTCACTGGCAGCGGTCGCCCCCAAAACCTTGGTTTTGCGACTCAAAAATCCGGCAATAATCAGGCCGAAAATAGGTAATAGAATAGAAAAAGTGCCAAGCATGGAAATAGATTTACATTCAGAAACAGATTAGAGAGAAACAAGTTAGCACGCAACGCAAAATCACGCAATGCAAGGCGCGACAGCAAACGCCAATCGTCCGATTAAGCCAACCCCCAACCTGGCAGATTTTATCAATTATCTTGAGCAAACATACCAACAAGTAAGCAAGATTAGGAACTCATCGGCTATTCGGGTAAAATACGCGGTTTATCGATGACTGAATTGAATAACCGGCAATGACAACAAGAACAGACAGACTTAACCTCCTCAAAACTCTACTTAACGAACGCGTCGTGGTGCTTGATGGCGCAATGGGAACAATGATCCAAGGCCTGGAGTTAACCGAAGAGGAGTTTCGCGGAACGCGCTTTGCCGACTACCACATGGATATCAAAGGCAACAACGACATCCTTGTGATGACCCAACCGGAAGTTATTCGCGATATTCATCTACAGTTTTTGCGCAATGGCGTCGACATCATCGAGACCAACTCCTTCAACGGCACCACCATCGCACAGGCCGATTACGACATGCAGGATTACGTCTCCGAGCTAAACCTAGCTGCCGCCAAAGTGGCGCGAGAAGCCTGCGACATCGCCGAACAGGAAGATGGTAAACCGCGTTTCGTTGCCGGGGTGCTTGGGCCAACAAACCGTACTGCATCGATTTCACCTGACGTCAATGATCCGGGCTTCCGCAACACGTCTTTTGATGAACTTGTCGGAGCCTACAAGCAGGCAACTCACGCTTTGCTTGAAGGCGGCGTCGACACCATCCTGATTGAAACCATCTTCGACACACTGAATGCCAAAGCCGCGATTTTCGCCGTCAAAGAAGTGGAAGACGAAGTCGGTTATGAAGTACCGATCATGTTGTCCGGCACCATTACCGACGCTTCTGGTCGTACGCTTTCCGGTCAAACCACCGAAGCGTTTTATAATGCGGTCGCGCATGCCGAACCATTATCGGTTGGTCTGAACTGTGCCTTGGGGCCAGAAGAACTTCGCCCATATGTCGAAGAATTGAGCCGAGTTTGCGAAAGCTATGTGTCTATCCACCCGAATGCCGGTCTGCCGAACGAGTTTGGCGAATATGATGAAACCCCGGAACAAATGGCGGCTGAAATCAATGTTTGGGCAGAAAAAGGCTGGATCAACATTATCGGTGGCTGTTGCGGTACTACGCCGGATCACGTTGCTGCCATGGCGGAAGTCGCGCAGAAACATCCTCGCCGTCAACTGCCTGAAGTGAAAGCAGCGTGTCGCTTGTCTGGCCTCGAGCCGCTAAATATTGACGAAAGTTCACTGTTCGTCAACGTCGGAGAGCGTAACAACGTCACCGGTTCTGCAAAATTCAAACGCCTGATTATCGAAGACAACTACGACGAAGCGATTGAAATCGCCGTTAAACAGGTAGAAGAAGGCGCACAGATTATCGACGTCAACATGGACGAAGGCATGTTGGACGCCAAAGCTTGTATGACCCGCTTCTTAAACCTGCTGGCCTCCGAGCCGGAAGCGTCCCGCGTACCGATTATGATCGACTCTTCCAAATGGGAAGTCATTGAAGCCGGCTTGAAGTGCATTCAAGGCAAAGGCATCGTCAACTCTATTTCCTTGAAAGAAGGCGAAGAAAAGTTCATTGAACAAGCCAGACTGGTGAAAAAATATGGTGCAGCAGCCATCGTCATGGCATTCGACGAAGTTGGTCAGGCAGACACGCTGGAGCGCAAAATAGAAATCTGTTCTCGCTCATACAAAGTGCTGACTGAGAAAGTCGGTTTCCTGCCGCAAGACATTATTTTCGACCCGAACATTTTCGCCGTCGCCACCGGGATTGAAGAACACAATAACTACGGTTTAGATTTCATCAATGCCGTGACTTGGATTAAACAAAACCTACCACACGCAAAAGTGTCCGGTGGGGTGTCCAACGTGTCCTTTTCCTTCCGTGGTAACAACCCGGTTCGTGAAGCGATTCACTCGGTATTCCTTTACTACGCCATCAAAGAAGGCATGGACATGGGGATTGTGAATGCTGGGCAAATGGCGATTTATGACGACCTACCGGAAAAACTGCGTTTGGCGGTAGAAGACGTCATCCTCAACAAAGACCCGGAAGCCGGAGAACGCCTACTGGAAGTGGCCGAAGAATTCCGTGGCGATGGTTCGGCAGCGAGCAAAGTTGCCGATTTATCATGGCGTGAAAACCCTATCGAAAAACGTTTGGAATATGCCTTGGTGAAAGGCATCACCGACTATATCGAAGATGATACCGAAGAAGCTCGCCTCAAACTTGGTGCGCCGATTAATGTCATTGAAGGTCCATTGATGGACGGCATGAACGTGGTCGGCGACCTGTTCGGATCCGGGAAAATGTTCCTGCCACAAGTGGTTAAATCCGCGCGCGTCATGAAACGCGCCGTAGCCTATCTTGACCCATTCCTGGAAGCAGAAAAATCCGAAGGCCAGGTGCAAGGCAAAATCGTCATGGCGACCGTTAAAGGTGACGTACATGATATTGGTAAGAACATCGTCGGCGTGGTACTGCAATGTAATAACTTCGAGGTCATTGATCTTGGCGTGATGGTGCCTGCGGAAAAGATTCTTGATACCGCCACTGAACAAGGCGCGAATGTCATTGGTCTATCCGGTTTGATTACCCCTTCTTTGGAAGAGATGGTCAATGTCGCCAAGCTGATGAAAGAGCGCGGCATGAACCTACCTCTGTTGATTGGTGGCGCCACCACTTCCAAAGCGCATACTGCGGTAAAAATTGAACCACAATATGAACATCCGGTGGTTTACGTCAAAGACGCCTCTCGTGCCGTCGGTGTTGCACAAAGCTTGATTTCTCCGGATTTAAAAGTCGACTTCGCAACAAAAATCCGCGCCGAATACGAGCAGGTGCGTGAAGAACGTAAAGCACGTGCCAAGCAGGTCAAGCGCATTCCAATCAACAAGGCACGTGAAAACCCATCACTTACTACAGATGCATGGCAAGACTACACGCCGGGCAAACCGAGTTTCCTCGGCACCAAAGTCCTGGAAGATTATCCATTGGAAAAACTGGTCGAGCGTTTCGACTGGTCGCCTTTCTTCCAATCTTGGGAATTACACGGCTTGTACCCTCGCATTCTTGAGGACAAGGTCGTCGGTGAAGAAGCGAAGAAACTCTTTGCCGATGCACAAGCCATGCTACAAAAAATTCTGGATGAAAAATGGCTGACCGCAAAAGCCGTCTATGGTTTCTTCCCTGCCAACCGCGTAGGTGACGACATTGAAATCTATACCGATGAAACCCGCAGTGAAGTGGCGCATAAACTGCACCACCTTCGCCAACAGGCAGAGAAAAAGCGTGGTGGTGCCAACGGCTGTCTATCT
The DNA here is from genome assembly GCF_013340845.1 of Hydrogenovibrio marinus. NCBI lineage: Bacteria > Pseudomonadati > Pseudomonadota > Gammaproteobacteria > Thiotrichales > Piscirickettsiaceae > Hydrogenovibrio > Hydrogenovibrio marinus. The sequence continues at coordinate 254,382 of NZ_AP020335.1, read as the reverse complement.
GATTTCGTTGCGCCAAAAGAAAGTGGCGTTGCTGACTATGTCGGTTTGTTTGCGGTGACAGCAGGCATCGGTATCGACGAGCATGTCGAGCGTTTTGAAAAAGCCCACGATGACTATAACGCCATCATGCTGAAAGCGCTTGCCGACCGTTTTGCCGAAGCCTTTGCAGAGAAGCTACACGAAATCGTCCGTAAAGAAGACTGGGGGTATGCCTCAGATGAGAACCTGGATAACGAAGATTTGATCAAAGAGCGTTACCAAGGTATTCGTCCAGCTGCTGGCTATCCTGCTTGCCCAGACCATACTGAAAAAGGCACCATTTGGGAAATCCTGCAACCTGATGCCAAAATCGGCTTAGAGATTACCGAAAATTTTGCCATGACGCCAACTGCGGCGGTTTCGGGAACTTACTTTGCACACCCTGAATCGAGCTATTTTGGTGTTGGTTCGTTGGGTCGCGATCAAGTCGAAGACTATGCACAGCGTAAAGGCTGGAGCATTGAAAAAGCTGAAACCTGGCTGGCGCCGAACTTGGGTTACGACCCGGAAGACTTCGCCAATTAATTCCCCAAAATCTCCCTATGATTTTTGAGGTCTTTGAGGAGGTTATTTGGCTATAATTGTGAAAGTTTTTTTCTAATCAACGAACCAAGGTTTCATTTGGCTGTGAAAGTCGATTCCAATATTAAAATTGTTGCTGCAATCTCGTTATTGCTGGTATTTTTATCGATTTCAATATCTCTGATTAACTTTTCTGTTTCGCTTAACGCTAAACAAAAAGAGCTGAAAACCCGTTCTCTTCCCCTGTCTGTCGACAACATTTCAACTGAAATTCAACGCAACATTGTTCAGCCTAACCTGATTTCATCGATCATGGCGCATGACACCTTTGTGCAACACTGGTTATTGCATGATGAAGACGACACCACAAAAATCAAAAACTATCTGGAAACCATCCAGAAGAAATATGGCATGTTCCTCACGTTTTTGGTTTCTGAAGACACGCTCCGCTATTACTCGCAAAAAGGGTTTGTAGAAAAGTTGAACCCGGATAAACCGGACAACCAATGGTATTTCCGATTTAAAAACGAGAAACAAGGTCATGAGATCAATCTGGACTACAACGACAAGTTCAGCAACAGCATGATCATGTTCATCAACCACAAGATTACCGGCTCAGATGGCCGACTGCTTGGTGCGACCGGAATAGGCATGAGAATGTCTTATATTGACGATATTTTGAAACGCTTCCGTACCCAATATCAGTTCACCGTATTCTTCATCAACAAGACCGGGAAGGTGATTTTGCGTGAGCGTGAAGTCAACAAGCTGAAGAATATCTCGGACATCCCTAACCTGGATCACATCAAAAACCAGATATTCTCCAAATCCAAAAAAGTGCTGGAGTATTCCAACAAAGGTCAGCGCTTTTTATTGAACACCCAATATATTCCCGAATTGGACTCGTACTTGATTGTGCAAGCAAAGTTGGATGATTTCACCAAGCAGGTACGCCGTACTTTCTATTTGAACTTATCAATCTCTTTGGTCATCACACTGATTGTTACCTTATTTGTACTTGCCATTGTGCGCCGCTACAACAGTAAATTGGAGTATTTCGCTCACAATGACCCGGTAACGAAATTGAAAAATCGCCGTTCATTCAATGAGTACTTTGATAGCTTGCTCCCTCAATACCAAAGGCACAATCATCATGCGCTTAGCCTGATATTTTTTGATGTCGATGACTTCAAGAAAATCAACGATGAACTTGGGCATCAAGTGGGCGATAACGTGCTGGCTAGAATCGGACAGATTCTGCTTTCCAACTTTGGCGATAGTAACCTGATTGCTCGTTGGGGTGGCGAAGAGTTTATCATCGCGCTAAACGACACGTCCTTAAATGAAGCTAGTGCAATAGCGGAGAAACTATGCACGAAAATCGAACTTGACCCTGTCCTCAATGAACTTGGCGGCAAACCGATTACCGTCAGTATCGGTGTCACCACCTGCAAGAAAAGTGATACGCAAGACAGTATTTTCCACCGTCTTGACGATGCGATGTATGCCGCCAAAAAAGGTGGAAAGAATAAAGTTGTCTCAGATTAACCCTGTCGCGAACTAGCAAACCCTAATCCCCATCACAACTATCAAACGCTTTTATAAGTGCAAAAAAAAATTTCTTAGCGCTTAATTTTAAGAGTTGCTACTATGCTTATGTTCTCGGACATTCGAGTCATGAACTTTACTATAAAAATAGTTATCTAAGGATATGATAATGAAAAAACTATTACTTACCTTCGCAGCAGTAACTTTCGCTTTATCTTCTGTTTCTGCTTTTGCGGCTCCAACGCCATCAAGCAAGAAGAAACAAACAACTCTTGGCCTATATGCATCTCCACATGAAGCATATGAAATGAAAAAGAAAGGTGGTGAAAAGGTTCTTTTCATCGACGTTAGAACACCTGCAGAACTAGAATTCGTTGGTGTACCAACTGATATCGACAAAAACATCCCTCTTGTTTATCGCGATTTCTCAAAATATGACGCTAAGAAAAAACGTTTCGCGACGGTTAAAAACAAAAACTTTGTAAAAGACGTTGAAGCTTTGGCTAAAACGCACGGTCTTGGTAAAGATGGAACAATCATCTTCATGTGCCGCTCTGGTGACCGTTCAGCTGTTGCTGCAAACATGATGGCTAAAGCGGGTTACACTCATGCTTATACACTAGTTGGTGGTTTCCAAGGTGGTCCAAACAAAGCTGACCATGGTAAGCGTAACAAAGTAGGCTGGATGAACGACAACCTACCATTCACGCAAAAACTAAACAAAGACGTTCTTGACCTACAATAATTCAAGATCACTGCGTTTAAAAGGGAGCCAATGGCTCCCTTTTTTATTATTAAGAATATACTAATACTCTAATACGAATAAATAATAATTTTATTCCATTAAATTTTCTTATGGCGAAGCAAAAAACCTCATTTTGCAGATGGATTTACCTAGCCATAAAATAGCAGCACTTAGTTGATTTTTTTAAGGTAAAAACGCATGGAAATCGTGGTTTGGAGTCCTTGGATTGCTGGTTTAGCAATCGGGCTATTTGTTATCTTTCATTTCTGGCTCATGGGGAAGCCTGCCGGTTGCTCAACAGGGTACGGAAATTTCTGCGGACTGATCTTCAAAAAGGTTGAATACTTCCGTGTTGGTGAGTACTCCAACCTGAACAATTCAAGACTGTGGTTTTTGATTGGCATTCCATTCGGTGGTTTTTTGAGCACCCTTTCCTCACCCGAGCCTTGGCATTTTTCTTTCGACATGGGGATGTATGACACCATCTTCCCTCAAACCGATGCCGGTAGAGCAATTTGGCTAATCCTAGGTGGCGCACTGTTAGGCTTCGGCGCGCGCTTGGCAGGCGCCTGCACAACAGGGCATGCTCTTGTGGGTGGTGCAATGCTGAACCCTCCAAGCCTTTTAGCTGGCACAATCTTCTTTGTCAGCGCCTTTATTACCACACGTTTGCTGTTCGGAACCTAGGAGAGAATACGATGCACGAATTACCAGTAAAAGATGGCATCCGTAACTATGTGGTTTCGTTTGTATTTGTTTATCGAAACAACTTTTTCGGACTGCTAACAGGCATTATTTTTGGGCTTCTGATGAGCCATGCAGGTGCGACCACCTATGACTTTCATGCCAAAATGTTTTTGTTTGAAAACTTCCAGTTGATGATCGTCATCGGCACCGCGGTAACGGTTGCGATGGTTGGGGTTCTGATCTTGAAACGTCTCAAAGTACGCGCAATCGCTACAGGAAATGAAGTAGATTTCGTCAAAAAGCCTTACCAGAAAGGTCTGATGGTTGGCGCACTGCTCTTCGGTATCGGCTGGGGAATGAGCGCATCCTGTCCGGGCACAATCCCTGCAATGATCGGAGAAGGGAAAATCGGCGCGATTTTCGCTTTGATCGGGCTGCTCATCGGCACCATGGCATACGGCCTGTTACAAACTTACTTGATGATGGCTCGCCGTCATAAAGCCTTGAATTTGGACGACGAGAACAAAGCCAAGCTTCATTGCCCAGATAACAGTTGCGACTCCTGAAGCGACTTTTCGTAAAAAGGCGGCATTTTTGTCGCCTTTTTTATTTAAAAGACCAATTATTTCAATCAATTAAAAAAAACGGTTCTGCTTTTCAGTATAATACGCTCTTTTAATTTTCCAGAGAGCGTTCTTCATGAAAGCAGATCATATCCGCAATATTGCGATTATCGCCCACGTTGACCATGGTAAGACAACCCTTGTCGACCAGTTACTTAAGCAGTCAGGTACTTTCGACGATGTTCGAAAAGACCTGGGTGAGCGCGTCATGGACTCGAACGATCTGGAAAAAGAACGTGGTATCACCATTCTTTCAAAGAACACTGCGATCAACTGGAACGACTACCGTATCAACATCGTAGACACCCCGGGCCATGCCGACTTCGGTGGTGAAGTTGAGCGTATCTTGTCGATGGTTGACTCTGTACTGCTGCTGGTTGATGCGGTTGAAGGGCCTATGCCTCAAACGCGTTTCGTAACCGAAAAAGCACTACAACAAGGACTTAACCCGATTGTAGTCATCAACAAAATTGACCGTCCAGGTGCGCGCCCTGACTGGGTACTGGATCAAACTTTCGATTTATTTGACCGCCTAGGTGCAACAGATGAACAGATGGATTTCGATGTTATCTATGCTTCTGGATTGAACGGTTTTGCAGGACATGATGAATCTGTTCGCGAAGGGGATATGACGCCTATTTTTGAAACGATTGTTGAAAAAGTAAGCCCGCCTGATGTCGATTTCGAAGGCCCTTTCCAAATGCAATGTATTTCCCTGGACTACGACACCTATAAGGGTATTATTGGAACCGGACGTATCAAACGTGGCTCAGTCAAAGCAGGTATGAGCCTCTCGATTATCGATAAAAACGGTGCTAAACGTAATGGAAAAGTGGGCGAAATCTTTGGTTACCTAGGCCTTGAGCGTATCAATGTAGATGAGGCTCACGCTGGTGACATCATCGCATTCTCTGGTTTGGATCCTCTGAACATTTCAGACACACTTTGTGATCCTAATGCCGTTGAAGCATTACCGCCATTAACGGTTGACGAACCGACTGTTAGCATGACTTTCCAAGTCAACAATTCTCCGTTCGTAGGACAAGAAGGTAAGTTACTGACTTCTCGCCAAATCCGCGAGCGTCTAGACAAAGAACTGCTAACCAACGTTGCGTTGCGCGTTGAAGATACTGAAGACGCGAATAAATTCCGTGTTTCTGGTCGTGGTGAACTTCACTTGTCCGTACTGATCGAAACCATGCGTCGTGAAGGATTTGAGATGGGGATTTCACGCCCTGAAGTTATCTTCAAAGAAGTTAACGGTGAAATACAAGAACCTTATGAGAACCTAACCGTTGATGTCCCTGAAGACGCGCAAGGCACCATCATGGAAAAACTAGGGCAACGTAAAGCTGAAATGCAAGACATGGTGCCAGATGGACATGGTCGCGTGCGTATCGACTTCATCATCCCTTCACGTGGTTTGATTGGTTTCCGTACTGAGTTTATGACGGCAACCCAAGGGAACGGTTTGATCTTCTCAAGCTTCTCTCATTACGGTCCTAAGTTTGCAGGCACTTTGGGTGAACGTACCAATGGTGTGTTGATCTCTATCGGTCAAGGTAAAGCATTAACCTTTGCCCTATTCAACCTACAGGATCGTGGTCGTCTGTATATCGGTCATGGTGAAGAGGTTTATGAAGGTATGATCATTGGTCTGCACAGTCGCGCAAACGACCTAACGGTAAACCCTCTAAAAGGGAAGCAGCTGACCAACATGCGTGCATCAGGTACAGACGAAGCACAAGTTCTAACACCGCCAATTCGCTTTTCTCTTGAACAAGCGCTTGAGTTTATCGATGATGATGAGTTGGTTGAAGTCACTCCAGAAAGCATTCGTATTCGTAAAAAGCTATTGACCGAAAACGAACGTAAAAAAGCAGGTCGTTCTAAAGAATAAAACTACCTGCTCAATAAAAAGCCCGCATAAAGCGGGCTTTTTTGTTTCTGGACTTCCCTTATTTGTCGTAAGGACCATATTTCGCTTTTTCGAGCGCCGCTTTATTCCCTTTGAAATAAGCAGGAACCGGATAGTCGTCTGGACGGAACTTCGGATTCGGGAAGTCATGCTCTCTGCCAGCCTTTTTTGGTCTTGGCAACGACTCAACATAGGCCGCAATGTCATAAGCCTGACTGACCGTCAACACAGGTTGGTCGGCATGAGTCCCCAACGGCATATTGCCATAAATAAAGCGCGTTGCCGTCTTTAGGCGACTCATACCCGCACCATCATTAAAGGAGTCCTTTCCTGCCAGTGGTGGAAAAGTGTATGTGCCGTCTTGAGCATAAGTCGGAGACTTCAACCCTGCCCCACCTGCAGCATGGCAGCTCATACAAAATTGCCCATAAAGCGTCTGCCCCACTTTCGGATCGGCTTTTCTATCCGGAAACTTAACGTTAATCAGTCCCGTACCTTTCATGGCTTGACCCGATTTAGTATCTTTCGCCAACCAAGTAAAATAGGCAATGATCGATTTCATCTGTTTCGAGTCGTTCGGGAAAGGATGTCCCGCACCTTGGCTTCTTGTCATACAGCCATTGACCCTATCCTCCGGTGAACCAATCGACATACTTCTTGAACGAAAACTCGGGTAGTCATTCATAACATTCACCAATGGAATACCATAGGGAACTGTTCCCGGCAAACCGGCATTGTTCGCCAAGTGGCAACTCGTACAATTCAATGAATTTCCGGAATAACGCATTTTGACATCAGCGACCTTGGGCCCAACCAGCTTCACCGTATTAGACAACAAGGCTATACCATAGCGAATCTCATCCGCGTTAGGTTCATGTTCATAACCTCCGTTAGGCAACACCCAGTCTTTCTTGGAACGACTTTTCGCTTTCTCGACTAAAGCCTTCGCCTGTTTTGCGTCAAGCTTCTGTCCAACATGATAAGGTGATACATCCATTGCATTGGCAGCGGTAGCCACCCCTAAAAGAGCAAACAAAAGATACAGCGACTTCATAGACTTCCCCTTTGAGCGGAAACACCACAGAGCAAAGAAAGGTTATTACTGAGGCATTGTGTTAATTGGATGGAAAGTAAACATTCAGAACAAAGATCAACGCAACTAGGACAACAACTGCCAAAATAGACATCGTCATACGCATCTTGTTTAAGACGGGAACACGCTTTCTAAGCTTTTTAGGGAAAGGCAACTCCCCTTTATAGATTTTGACTGCCTTGATGAATTCTTGAGATACAGGTGGCTGCAAAGCTTCAGCAATTCGTTCTGCTTTCCAGCTTGGATAATCTGAAAGGGCTTTTGCCAGAGAATGTAAGTCGCAGTGTTTCACTTCCATACGACGGCGCTCCAGTGGCATTTTAGCTAGAATACCAATCCACTCTCTATCCAAATCCGTATCGAAGCGTTTTTTAGCCATAGTCATTTTCCGAAAGTTCACTTTTTAAGTGTACAGAATTCACACTAATTTATCGGCAAAAAATTCGATAACTCAATCTTAATTCAAGTATTTTTCTTTTCGGAAAAACTGTCTACAACCTTGTCTATAAACTTCAATTTACTTTTAACAATGTCCGTCAATACAAAAGGATAAGCATCCACGTGCCCCATACTACGATTTAAAGCATTCATCACCTGTGCAACTCTCGCCCACTCAGAATACCAACTGTTGAAATCGTTTACTTTCGGCTTGTAAACACTTAGACCGTAACTCACCGCGGTTTCCAGAGTATCGACTATATGCATATAGTGCGCCCAGGTTTCCGCCCAGTCTTCAAATGGATGGCTGCTGGCGTACATGGAAATATATTGATGACTTCTGAACTCAGGCGCACCGTTTTCATAATAACGTTGAAGTGCCTTGTCATAATCCTTGCGCTCATCGCCAAATAGCTCTCGGAAGGCTTCCAATCGTTCTGGCGAATTAATGAGTTTATCCCAGTAATAATGACCGATTTCATGTCGAAAATGCCCTAGTACCGTACGGTAAGGTTCCCCCATTTCTTCTTTCATCGTGTGCAGGAAGCCCTCATCAGCTTCAGCAGCATTTAGCGTAATCTGCCCATGAGAGTGCCCCGTCAGGACATGCTCCAAATCAACATTCGGATTGGTTCGCTTATCTTCCAAAAAGTCGAAAACCAGCCCATTCTCAATTTGTCGATAATTCCGTATTGGCAAGTTCAGCAATAACAATGTTGTAAAAAGATGCCTTTTGGAGCGTTCAAGAATACGCCATCTTTGCGGGTTCTTTGGTGCTGACAAATCAGGAATAGTTCTTGTCGTCTGACAGGATACGCACTGACATGCATTTTCATCGGTCACCAACCAATTACAATTGACCGGGTAACTTCGATTCTCACAAGTCTTCATGGGGGCGTGAGCATCATCACCATCTTGAGAATGAGGCACAAACCCATTATCCGTCAACTCACCGCTCCACATGGATTGAATCGACGGATCATAGGCCAAATCACGACCACAGCTTTCGCAAAACAGATTGTTTAAAAAAACCTCTTGCCCACATTGGCAAAAAAAACGCTTCACCGCGATAACACTCCTTATTGAACGCTTCCTGAAACCGCTTCCACTTCCGGGTAGAACCATGTGCGGTAACAAGCATTGTGAATAGCAGAAATTTTCAACTGTAGCACGTCAAGATAATCATGAAGCGTGGTAGACCCGGCTTCCATTTCCGGCGGCTGATCAATCAAATCCTGTAGTTGCTTGATGACTTTCAGAACTTCTCTTGAGTTAGGCAAAATATTCGCCAACTCATGCATTTTGTTTGCACAATACTTGATGGAACGGAATTGCCTGTCATCATACACCAAAAACTCTATAACCGAATTCCCGTTAATCTCTATCTGCACCGCCTGACGGTACATAAAATAGATACCGATGGATTTCAAAATATTCGCCCACAAAATACTGCCATATTGTTCGACTTCTTCCGGATTATATTCTTGTGCTGCGAAGTAACCACCCACATCCAAAATACGAGACGTCATATCGGCTCGTTCAATCAACTGCCCCATCATCAGAAATCGAAATGCCGCATTATCACTCATGGTTCCCATCAACATGCCGGATATTGCCTGGCATGTACGAATGACTTTTTCCAACAATGCATTACGTCGACTTCTCACTTGAAGATCATCAATATTATCTTTCACATAAAGGTAGATTTCATTGATATAAACCCATGCTTCCCTCGGCAAAGAATCGCGTGTGGTACGAATGTTTTCGCGTGCCCACCATAATGAGGAAATCAAAGATGCCGAGTTGTTCCTGTCTCCCAGCAACATCCACATGCAATTTTTTTCGGTACGTGCATCATAGTGCTCGTCGAAATAATCTTCATTACTGGTAATTTCCACTAGGGTATACCAATTCAATTTGACCGATTTCGGCAAGTCGAACATCAACTGCGAGTGAATTTTTGACAGCCTTGCTGTATTTTCGACACGCTCAATATATCTTGCCAACCAATAAAGGCGCTCTGCAACTCTAGACAACAACATTTATGCGCCCTCCTTTTTGACAATCCAGGTATCTTTACTGCCGCCACCTTGTGAAGAGTTCACTACGAGAGATCCTCTCACCAAGGCGACACGTGTCAAACCACCTGCCGTCACATAAGACTTACTCCCTTGCAGGATAAAGGGGCGCAAATCGACATGTCTTGGCTCAACCCCTTCGTCGCACAAGGTCGGCACGGTCGATAAACACAGCGTCGGCTGGGCGACATAATTTCTCGGGTTATCTTCAATCAGTTGGCGAAACTGCTCGATTTCTTCTTGAGAGGCTTTAGGACCAATCAAAAGTCCATAGCCGCCGGACTCATTCGCAGGCTTGACAACCAGTTCTTCTAGATGCTCCAAAACATACTTTCGGTCTTCTTCTCGGCTACACAGATAGGTCGGTACATTTGGCAAAATCGGCTCTTCATTCAGATAAAAACGGATGATTTCAGGAACATAGGCATAAAGCACCTTATCATCCGCAACACCACAGCCAGGCGCATTGGCGATGCCGACATTGCCAGCTTTCCATGCGCGAATCAATCCCGGAATTCCCAGCACAGAATCAGGATTAAACGCTTCGGGGTCAATGAAAGCATCATCAATGCGTCGATAAATGACATCCACTTTCTGCAGACCATCTATGTTTCTCATGTAAACACAGTCATCATCACCGACCACCAAATCACTGCCCTCAACCAATTCCACCCCCATTTCATGTGCTAAAAACGCATGCTCATAGTAAGCAGAATTGAAAATACCCGGCGTTAGCACCACCACTTCGGGGTGAGGGGTATCTGTTGGACAGATAGAACGTAGCATCGACAAAAGTTCATAGGGATATTGATTCATTGGCAGGATGGAGATGTCTCTAAACGCATCTGGCATCACACTCTTCATGACCGCGCGGTTTTCCAGCATGTAGGAAACACCTGAAGGAACGCGAAGATTATCTTCCAACACATAGAAACTACCGGAATCGTCACGTACCAAATCCGTACCGCAAATGCATGCCCAGGAGTGGTGCATGAGTTTCATCCCGGCGCATTCAGGGCGATAATCCTTGGAGGACAAAATAATTTCAGCGGGGACTATACCGGCTTTTAAAATCTTTTGATCATTGTAAATATCTTCGATAAACAGGTTGAGCGCCTTCAGCCTTTGCTTCAACCCCTCGGAGACCTGCTTCCATTCTTCTGCATCGATTACCCTTGGCAATAGATCAAATGGCCATAGGCGATCGATATTACCTTCATCACTGTAAACCGTAAATGAAATCCCCAACTGAGCAATCGTTGCTTCGGCATTCTTCTGTAATTCCTTTACATCTGACAGTGATAGGGTATTAAGATGATTCACCAGCTCTGATGCTGCTGACGTCGGCTGACCGGAATTACCAAGAACTTCATCATATCCAGTACCGACTTTGTACTCTTTGAGTGCCGTACGCATTGCCTTTACTCCTCATTGAACAACCCATTAAAGTAAAGCAATTTTCAGGCTAACCAATAGAAAACTTAATTTAACAATCAGTTAAATCATAATAAGAAAAATTACTAACCAAAATTTATTAAATTTGCACCAAACTAGAAGAAACTGACTCAAAAAGGTATTTGCGCACATATACCCTGCACAGCCATTCCCTTATAAAAAGTAATATTTAAATTATTTGCACAATACGAACAAAAAGAATAATATATCTCTACACACTAAATTAAGAAATAAGACAGTAAATATGCAGCCTAACGAATACACAACCACCACCGAAGCCTGTGAGATCATCGGGGTTTCAAAAACCGTCGTCAAGCGCCTTGCTGATGAAGGCATTTTAAAAACATGGAAAACACCAGGTGGGCACCGCAGGTTGCTTCGCTCTTCCGTTAACGAGTACATCCAGAAGTTTAATAATAAAGCCTCACCAGACCAGACCGAGTCCATAGAACAGACTGGAAGCTACAGCCCCTTTAAAGTAGTGATTGTCGATGATGATCCTCTTACCCAACAACTCATTAGCAGCATCGTACAGAGATTAAATCTAGACATCCTTGTCCATGTTGCCAATGATGGCTACGAAGGTTTGATGATGATCGGTAAAATACAGCCACAAATCATCTTTGCAGATCTTATGATGCCAAACATGAACGGGTACGACATGCTAAAGGCGCTACGCAATAATGAAGAAACCGCAAACACTACCATTATTGTTGTTACAGCAGTACCGCAAGAGCAAGTAGATAGAGAACGTCTACCCAAAGATATCGTGGTCATTCACAAGCCAATTCAAGCCGATATTATTCGCAGTTTCATCAACTACGAATACAATCTAAAATCGAACAATTCCTGAAAGACGGGCATAAAAAAGCCCAAGTAGAAACTACTCGGGCTTCGAATGTGGTGCGAGCGGAGAGACTCGAACTCTCACACCAAAGGCACCAGAACCTAAATCTGGCGTGTCTACCAATTCCACCACGCTCGCAATGTGGTGGCCACACCTGGAATCGAACCAGGGACACAAGGATTTTCAATCCTTTGCTCTACCAACTGAGCTATGTGGCCGTTTTTTGAATTTGCGTATTATAGAGATGGGTTCAAAGGCTGTCAAATACAATTTCAAATTTATTCAAAATATCTTTTCGAAACCAAATCTGGTGGTTTTTCATACCCATTCTGTCTTCTATATCAAATCCACTCCCCCCTCTTTCCTGCGATCACTCAAAGTCTCAAACAAACAAAAAACGAATAAATCGCACAAAAAGGTTTAAATTGATTTTTTTGAATGCTAAAATATACCCAACTAAGATATAAAAAACTTAAATTCGGGTTTTTACGCCCATTTATGGATAATCTCCCAACTTAATAAGGAGGGACAAACCATGTTCTGCCAAAAATACAAAGACCAATTAAATGACGCTCAAAATACCATTTTTGAACAAAACGCATTAATCGATGCCATTAGTCGATCTCAAGCAATGATTGAGTTTGATGTAGATGGCAACATCTTAACTGCCAATGAAAATTTCTTGAAAACAATGGGCTACCAAGCCGCTGATTTGGTTGGTCAACATCATCGTATGTTTGTCAGCGCAGAAGAAAATAGCCATCCGGATTACCAAAAATTCTGGCGTTCCCTGAAAGAAGGGCGATTTGTTTCCGGAAGATATAAACGTATCGATAAAAACGGCAATGAAGTTTGGTTGGAGGCCTCTTACACTCCTTTATTTGATAAGCACGGCAAAGCCTATAAAGTGGTGAAAGTTGCTTCGGATATAACCGCCGAAGTACAACAGGAAATCATCAATCAAGGTCAAATTGATGCCATCAATCGAGTAATGGCTGTGATTGAGTTTGATTTGGATGGTCACATCCTCAATGCCAACGATAACTTTATGGCAGCAATGGGCTACCAACTTAGCGAAATTCAAGGGAAGCACCATAGACTGTTCGTTAAACCGGACTATGCCGAAAGTGAAGAATATAGAACCTTCTGGCAGGATCTGAAAGCAGGTCAATATAAATCAGGCACTTTCCAACGCGTTACTCGACACGGGCAGGACATTTGGCTTGAAGCAAGCTACAACCCTATTCTTGATGAAAAGGGCAACGCCATTAAGGTCATCAAGTATGCTGTGGATGTCAGCAAAAACGAAAACACCTTACTGCTTCAAAACGTTATCGATGATGCCGGAAGTGTTCTTGAACACTTTGCAGAAGGCGATTTAACCGCTCGTATGAAGCAACACCTTAATGACAGACAAGTTAGCATGTTTAGACCACTAATCGAATCACTGACTTTTAACATTCAGGATATGTCCGAAAAACTTCAGGGCGTAATTGTCAGTGCAATCAGCTCTTCTCAGTTTGTTTCTAATGCGTCGAATGAAGTTAAGCAAGGTGCGCTTGATTTGAGCGAACGTGTTCAACAACAAGCCGCTGCGCTTGAAGAAACCAGCGCGACTATGGATCAAATGAACTCTGCCGTACAAGCAAATACCGAAAATGCCCAAAATGCCTCTAAAGTGTCTACTGACGCTCAGAAAAAAGCGAACGAAGGCACAGAGGTCATGAATCAGACCATTGAAGCCATGAATGCCATTGAGGAATCCAGCCATAAAATCGCTGAAATCGTCACCTTGATTGACGGTATCGCTTTCCAGACCAACTTGTTGGCACTGAACGCTGCGGTTGAAGCCGCTAGAGCTGGCGATCATGGTCGCGGGTTTGCAGTAGTGGCAGGGGAAGTCCGTTCACTGGCACAAAAATCTGCCGAGGCCGCTAAAGACATCAAAAAACTGATTGATGAAACCTCGGATAGAGTGAAACAAGGCTCGAACCTAGCAAGTGAATCGGGTGAGATGTTAGGCAACATTAATTCTTCGATTGAGTCTATCACGCAAATGATTGGGCAAATCGCACAGGCATCTTCCGAGCAGGCGACCGGCATCAGCCAAGTACACCAGGCGATTTCTCAAATAGACGAAGTGACTCAACAAAATGCCGCTTTGGTGGAAGAGACTTCGGCCGCAGCAGAAAGTATGAGTGACCAGGCTAACCAATTGAGTCACGACATGGCATTTTTCAAAACCGGCCGCGAAATCAAGCACACACCTCATTTGCCAAAAAAACCTGAAGTAAAACCTATTGCTGCGCCAGTCAAAGCGGTTGCTAAACAAGAGCCTTCAGCGAACAAAGCTGACAGCGATGAATGGGGGGAATTCTAATGGACACGATGAATAACCTGGACAACCAAATCGCTGAGGAAAACTCACCCTCCCACACCCAGTTCCTGACGTTCATTCTCGGCAATGAACTTTATGGGTTGGATATTCTTAGGGTGCAGGAAATCCGGGGCTGGGAGAAAACCACGCAATTGCCGGAAATGCCTAATTTCATCAAGGGCGTCATCAATATCCGTGGCGCCATCGTACCGATAATCGATCTGCGAAACCGTTTCCAGATAGGCAAAGCCACTTATGACGACAGTACAGTGGTGATTATCACCAGAATGTCGATGGAGCAGGATGAAGCCGGAAACTATAAAACCGTTGGTTTGGTGGTGGATGGCGTCAGCGATGTGGAAAACATCAATATAACAACCCTTCAGGGCGTACCAGCGTTTCAGGGCAATGAGGGTATCAGCGATCAATATATACAAGGCGTCGCCAACCTTCGCAAGCAGGACCACGAAGATCTGATGGTCATCGTCTTGAATGTCAATGCGCTTTTAGGGCAAGGGATTTTCAATTATTTGGAAACCGCCGCTCAAGAAGCGCCACAGCTTGCGCAGGCATAAACCCCCAACCTGGCAGATTTTGACAGTGAATTAAAAATCTACCAGGTTGGGTTACTTACCTTAGTTATCTTGGCACCACAGCATCCTCACAACGAATTAATTAAAAAAATGGCGTGCAGCGCGAAACACTGATAGCAGATAGAGAGTCTTAAGAATGGAAAAGACCAGAAGAGCGGGCGCCCTTCTAGCCATAGATAAGCCTTAAGCTTTCGAGCTTAAGAACCTTTCGACAGAACCGTCATGATCCCAACGGAAGCAATAAAGCCACTCATTATCAATCAACTGACGGACAACCTCATTATTTGCTGCAACTTCAGCAATCGCTTCCAGCGGTGCATCAATATAGACGCTCAAACGCAGAGGTTCGTGCATCCAAGTATTTCCGTTGTGCAAGGATTGAAGCGGTAGACCGATTCTCAAATCACCACCATTTCCTTCGAAAACACCGATACAACCATCAACAACGTTATGCAGTACCTTGTTACCGCTACCGTAAACCAAGTTGTCGCAAACCGACGCGTAGTACTGAAGATTGATCCAGTTCGCAACAACCATAGGCGCGGTCATGATTTGTGTCAGCAAAGACAAATCCTTATCCTGCTGCCAGTCATAATCATGCAGGAAGCTTCGCCCTTCGAAGTTCACATGTCGTGTACGGTGTCTTGGCGCAACGATAAAGGCGGCGTTATTGGAAAGCCCCCACTCAGGTCTTACTTGAGACCAGTCTTTTGCACGTCGTTTGATGCGCTCATGAACTTCGTTTTGCTCAAGATGAGACAGACCCAAACGAATCGCACGCTCCTGTCTTGCCAGTACCGTCGCTTGAGACAACCATTCCTTAACGGTTTCGCTCACTTTCTCCGGACCGAATGACGTGAATTCATCCGTCGTGGTGTTGTGCATCGCTGCAATAAAACGGGTGTTGGCTGGAATCTCAATCCCTTTTTTCTTCAAGGTCTCACGCACAGCGCTGTCATTGAGCAGGAAAGCCAATACACGAACATTGATTTCGCCCGTTTGACCACCACAAGCCCCACAATCAAGACCTGCGGCATGAGGGTTGTTGCAGCTGCTGCTTCCATGTCCTACCAACAACACCGTTTCCGCGAAGTTTCGATCCAAGCCCATTGCGGTAAGAATCCCTGCTGCCAAATCTGCTTTTTGCTCATTTGAAAGCTCAGATTCACCTTGAGTCAGTTCAAAACTATCGGATGTCGGTAAATGGTTCACCGGATGCTCATAGTCATGCGGGAACAAACTGTTACGCAACAGTTTAAAAGCATATAACAACCCGGTTGCCTCAACCATACTGAAGGTTGCCGGCGCAGCATTACCCCACTCAATCCAACGCGCTTTTTTGTTAAGCTTGGCGCTGGCATCTAACTTGGTCAGCGCCGGCAGTACCGGCGAAACCTTAATACCAGATTTCAACAAACCCGGCAATTGCGAGCGAGACACGTCGGTGCCAACTGGATGATACTCGATCGGCAAACCAAAGAACCCCGCTACCCCAATGGTTTCAATGTGTGAATCCTGGCTCTCCAACGCTCTACGGATAACTTCCGAACGAACATCAATACAGAACGCCGCCTGTAAAACAGGCTGTGCTTCTGATGGCGTTTCAAACTCCGCTCTATCCGATGAATGTTTCAGCTGTTGACTGACATTGGTCTGATAGGCGATTTCACTCGCGCGTTGCCAAACCCACAGTTTCTCCTGAGCCGCTTCATGCATTCTGATCAACTCAGGAAGAATGTTCATTTGATGTAACCACATGACTTTCAATTCATTGAAAACACTACGATCTCTGTCGCGTTGATGACGCCACAATACCAACTCCCAAGCAACGCGAATCGCCAGGAATTCAATCATCAACTGGTTGTCATAACCGTTGAGACGATCTTGCCAACGCAAATACGCAACCCAAGACGCCCAACCGTTTACATCCATTAACAAAGCTTGCATGTAGTCCGTTACCACGTCATCAGACACACGCAACTCGACCAGTGCCGTTGCCAATAACGTTTCCGGATCTTCCGGCAAATCAAGAAAATGCTGGGTCAAGCCGTCTTCCGCCATAAGGATTTCTATCCCCATGTCTTGACGGGTGGTGCCTAGCCATTCTGAATACAGCCCACTATAGATTGTTCCATAACTGCCTTCATTCGCTTTGAAACGGAAGAAGTCCGCGCAAAACTGGCTGACCTGATGCGTAATTTCATCACGCCAAGCCATTTTGTATTTTCTGTCACGACCACTGTCGACCAAATCACTGATATTGTGCCAGTGAGAGCGCTCGTCATCTTCAATCAAATAGCGCTCCAGGGTTTCAACCGAAAAGTCTTTACCTAAATCCTGTGCCGCCTGCTCCAAATGATCCGGCAACAAAGTCTCCATCCAAACTTCCTGAAAGTAGGACTTAGACATCAAGCATTGCGCTTTTCTCAAGGCACTGACTTTTGCCGACACCTTGGTAAAGGGCATATCGCGCATTTCCCACCAAGGGTTAACGGCAATCAACTCATCCAACGGCCATGTCGGCGCGATCAGTTCGCAAGCCTTCATCACCGCTTGTTTTTGATTATCAGACAAATGAGATTCAACGGCTTGTGCCAAAATCGTCTTCGTATCCGATTTCGATTTTCGTATTGAACGCATCATTGATATAACTCCTCTTTCGGAATTTGCAGCTTCTTAGGCTGGACTCTCATCGGTAGACGAGTCGGGTAAAGTCTTAAGTTCATTCGAGTCACCCACTCGTCAAGATAGAACCCTGCATAAAGCGCACGTCTAAACTTAATGACCGAAGGGCTATCGGCTTGATAGTGGACCAGCAGATAACCTGATACGAATAGGACAATCAGCAGACTGATCCACAGGTCTCCTATCCAACCAAGACTGGCTTCCATCGGCGGTAAAATGAATCCGACCCCAGATTTCTGAATAAAGTAAACAAATAGCAGTGCCGCCGCCAGCGAGAACATATCCAGAAAAGAAACGATTTTTTGTTTCCCATTACGCTCGGCAATCAGCAAAGTTAACGCGACACCTAACAACAACCATGGGCTGTAAGGGCCTGACAAACCAAGCAAAGCGACAAAACCATAGACCAATACAAAAGATGCTAACGCTGCACCAATCCACTCTTTGAGGCTTGGCGTTTCAGACAAAGACAGTCTGCGTTTAAGGCTTGAGTCCACTTCCGAACCAGAGTTCAAGAAGGCGTAGGCCTTGTAGCATGAGTGAGCAATCAAATGTAGTAGCGCCAACTCGAACAAGCCTAGACCACACTCAACGAGCATCAGCCCCATTTGCGACATGGTTGACCAAGCCAACCTCACCTTGACTGAAGCACGCGTCATCATAATCAGAGCGGCCAACACCGTTGTAACCCCACCGACAATCAGCAGCAGCCACTGTGCGGCATCCGAAGCCATAATCAACGGCGCGAAGATAATCAACAGATACCCCCCCAAGTTGATAATGCCGGCATGCAACAACGCAGAAACCGGTGTTGGTGCTTCAACCACTTGAATCAGCCAGCCGTGCAACGGCAATTGCGCACACTTGACCAGTGCGGCCGCAGCTAACATGAATGCTGCCACCTTATCGGCTTGGCTCAACACAGGGTTATCCAGCCATTGCTGGCGAATATCACTGATAAACCAGCTGCCATGCTGATAGTAAAGAATCAAAATGGCTGCCAACAAAAAGGCTTCTGCCACTCTGGCAAAGATAAATTTCTTGTGCGCTGCCAACGCCGCTCTTTGGCGGTTTGGGAAAAACACCAACAATCTATGCAGACTGAAGCTGATGGCGATCCACGCTGCTACCAAAACCAACATGTGGTTGGTGATAACTACGGTCAATACACTGCCAAGTGTCACCAGCAGCCATCTCAAATAGCGTGTTTCCTCTTCGGTATTTCCCGACATATAAACACGCGAATAACCAACGTTGATAAAGCCAATAAAACTAACCAGCCCCAAAATAAGCAGACTGGCCGGTGACGTAATGGTCCAGCGTTCGCTACCATCCAGTGAAACCCATCCGAAAAACAGCGAGACACCTAAGAAAACTGCCACAACCAAACCCATTAGGCTGACACCGCGTGCCAACTGCCAACGCGCTTTTCTTTCGTTCATCATGGCAACCGCGAATAAGCTTAATGGTATAAACCAGGTCAACAAGGTTCCGATCCATTGCAAGCTCATAAAAACTCCTTTCATCTAAAACGTGGTTTTTGACGACTCGTCACAAAACCATTTGATGGTCAGAAAAAACTGACTTAAAAATTCAATTTAAATATTATGGGAAGTTGCTATGAATGAAAAATTGGGAAATCGTATGCTACCCATAGACTATTTGAAATGGTTGCCAGAAGCGGATTGTCGTCAGAAAAAACATCAGACAGGAGGTAGCCTTTACCAGCCAAATAACAGGTAAATGAAACAAGGAAAAAGCAAATAAAATAAGAGCGTTCAAACACTGAATCGAAGCAAGTCCGATGCGTTTGAACGCTGTTGGCTAGGGTTACAACCCTTCAAGTTGGATGTAGTTGGTTCCTTCTTGTTTCAGAAAGTCGAGGAAAGCTGCAGCCAGCAATGAACGCTCTTTACCTGCCGGGTAAACAATATTCCACTGCTTTTCTATCGGAAACCCTTCTACATCAAGTTCCACGATAGGCCCTTCGCGCTTTTCAAGATAAAGCGCATGTTTGGAAACACATGCCACTCCAAGCTCGCCCACAACGCAATGCTTGATGTCTTCATTGCTGTTCATCGTCAAGCGTTCGTTGATCTTCAGCCCTCTTTCCGCGAACATGTTCTCGATAGTCATTCTGATACCGGAACCTTCTTCACGCATAATAAAAGGCTCTTTGGACAAGCGCTTCAAGCTGACTTTTTTCCCTACCAAAGGGTGATTCTTATTCGCAATGATAATCAACGGATTCGGTGCAAACGGGTGCACTTCCAAATCCATGTTGCTTGGCGGAATCTGCCCTAAGATATATAAGTCATCCAGATTTTGGTTGATTCGCTTAATCAGCGTCTCTCTATTGGCAATGGTCATTTTCAAATCGATATCAGGATACTTCTTACAGAATTTTCCTAATGCGATCGGCATGAAGTACTTCGCCGTGGTCATAACTGACACACTCAAGCGACCTCTTTTCATACCGCGAAAATCATCCAACATGATTTCTAGATTCGAGAAGTGATTCAAAACCTCTCTACAGCTACAAGCCACTTGGTTACCGACTTCGGTTAAGTAAATGTTTCGACCGATTTGCTCATACAAAGGCATACCAATCGCCTCGACCAGGCTTTTCACCTGTGCCGATACAGTTGGTTGCGTCAGGTATAGCTCTTCTGCCGCTCGGGTAAAGCTCAAGTTGCGTGCAACAGACTCAAATACTTGGATTTGCCTTAACGTCGCATGCCTGATTAAAAAGTTATTTTGTGGTGGTAAAACATCACTCATAACATCACCCTATTTTGACTCCGATAACCTGGAGGTACCTTTAAAAAATTTGTTACGCTTCGCCACGACAAGTCAGACGCTCTAAGGCTTCTGTTGCCGCTCTTGCAGCTTCGTTAATGTCAGATTCTTTTCCACACATCAACAAACGACCATAAGCACCAACCGCTCTTGCTTCTACTAGCGTGACGTTGGCTGCCTTTTCGGCTTCGTTCGCTGCCAGAATGATGTAACCTGCCGGCTCAGTCTCCATGATAAACATGCTTTGACCCGGCAAAATCATCGATCCCTTGCGGTTATCCCTATTGATAAGGGTTGCATGGTCAGCCGTGACGCCGCGAATAATCTCATTCCACATGATCACACACTTCTGACGGTCGAACTCACGCGTGTTGAGGTGGTTCAAAATCTTTTGACCCGCTTCCAATACGTCGCTTTGATCACGGTGATGGACAACCATCGATCCATAAGCACGCTCGACAATCTGCTGACCCAGGCGGACATTGGATGCTTTCAAAGCAATATCCGACATGCGGTGAACCGCCATCCCCGGTGCAACCTCTATCCACAGCGAAGAATCGCCCGGTACCGGCAAGAAGCCCAAAGAGGCTGTTGCCATGTATGATGCCAACTGTGGCTGAAGTGAATCCAAAAACACATAAGTACGCAACTCGATCATGCTGGCTGCCCCTTTTGTTTCAATTGATTCAATACCGACTGGACAGCTTGCGCTCTATGACTGATTCGGTTTTTGATTTCCAAAGGAACCTCCGACACAGCCTTTACCAAATTCGGTATCCACATCACATCATCGTAACCAATACCCTGGCCACTTCTTCGCTGCATTAAAATCTCTCCATACCAATGCCCGATACCGACTAACGGCATCGCATCTTCTGCATGCTCAACATAAACCACCGCACAGCTATAACGTGCTTTTCGCTGTGCATAAGGCAGTCCTGCCATTTGCGCCAATAATTTCTCGACATTCTCTTCGTCTGAAGCTTCACCGGCCGTGCCCGCGGCATAACGCGCGGAAAAAATGCCAGGTTGGCCTCTAAGGGCTTCAACTTCCAAACCGGAATCATCGGCGATTGCCGGCAATCCAGTTTGTGCACTCGCATATCTCGCCTTCTTCAAGGCATTTTCCATAAAGCTCATGCCGTCTTCTTCGACACTGCCATGGAAAAAAGACTGCTGTGGTCGGCAATCAAACCCTTCCGAAAAAATCATCGGAGAAATTTCAGCAACCTTGTGCGGATTGTTTGTCGCCAAAACCATCATTTGGGTCAATCCTCCAAACGAATTTGGAACAAGGCTTCCGAGCATGAAATATTTTCCTGTTCTTCTTTAGTCAAAGACTGGTTCAGATCTGTCTTTAGCTTCGGGTAGGCTTCAGCCTTTACCGCAATCATGAAAACCAATCTATTTTCAAATTCTTCGTCCTGCAGTTGAATATTGGCAATAGAAACTTCTTCATCGTGAATGACGTAGTTTTCTAAGCCATTACTCTGCAACACGGAAATAATCTTTTCCTGTAGGTCATTTGTAGCCAAAATCTGGATCATCTTTTCATCACCATCAAGCGATGACACCGATTGATCAGCTTCATTTGGTTCTACCTTCTGTTTTTCAGTCTTGAAGTGCCACTTTTCTTCGCGGCCATCTTCTTTTTCAATCCAACCAATCACTTCAACCGACCTTCCAAGAATTTATGCTTGTTTAAATGATAGGCAAACCAACCATTTAGAACAAATCGAATTACAAATACCTATCATAGACATTTGTCTATGATTTAGCACTTGAATCCCCACCCTTCGATGTTTCACCCTCTCAAAAAGAGGTAAAAAAAAGGCAGACCACCGTCTGCCTAACTATGACAAAGACCTAATGCCATAAGAGGTGAATTAATCTGGCCAAACTCGTCTACGAGAAAAGCCTTTAATTTGGTCTGCAATATGTGCCGATGCCGACTGTTCCGCTTTTGGTGCAGGAGAAGATACCTTTTTTTCTACTGTCGCGGTTTCGGTAGCGGACGTTGCAGTTTCAACCTTAGCTGTCCGGGCGTTTGCTTGAACGCTAGACTTGGCTTCTGGTTTAGCCGCACTGCTTTTGGCGGTGCTCGCTGTGGACTTGCTTTGTGCTGCAGGACGTTTTGCAGCAGCTGGCTTATTCGTATTCTGTGCGGTCATATACAACCTCCTTAAGAATTGTTTGAAAAACGCTGGTAAGCTTCATCCATACCTTTCGCCAAGGAGTAATCTACTTCTTGGAGTTCATCAGCTTGCGAATAGATAATCACTGAGACGTGCTCTCTTCCGAAACTGATGTTTGGATGATGCTCCAGCTGATCGGCTTGTTCGGCCAAATCATCTAAGAAACTTCTCAAGTTATTAAAATTATCAAACTCAAACCGAGCTTCTAGGCTGGCTGGTTTGCTTTTCACTTTCCAGCGTTCATTCATACAAAGCTCCTATGTGGCTGTTGCTGCATGGTTAAAGATCGATAATACTCATCCAACCAGGTTTGCACTCTCATCAACTGAGATTGCTCTTCCTCAAGTAGTCGATTGAATAACATCAAATCTTCATGCGCACCAAAATTAGCGCAATATTGTGAAGCTTCAGAGTAAAGCTGAATCAAAGCAACTTCTCTTTCTTCACAACTTCTAAGCGCTTCAACCATATTGGTTGCCGGTCCAGCTGGACGAAGGATGCTTCCCGCAGGAAGAGCGCCTTGTGCCACCATACGATCGGTAATCAAATTAGCGTGTTGAAATTCTTCATTTGCCAAAATTACAAAATTTTCGGCATATGCAATTTCTTGACGAAATTTCGCCAGAGAAGCCTGTGCGAGGTAATGCTGACCGGCCGAAAACTCCAAGCTCAGTGCTCTACCCAAGTACCCAAGAATCTGGCTGTTTGCAGCAACCGTCTGAGCTTGAGGAACTTGTGGGTATGCGCCTGCTCCTGGCATCACCGAACCGGGCATTCTAGGTGAATAACGCATGTTTCCCTCCTAACTTCAACATCGAGGGTTAACGAATTAACCCTCTCATTCCAATTAGCTACGGGTTGCACCGTTACCAATTGTCAAAACTGGTTCAACTTCTTTGTGTGGGCGAGCGATGATGTGCGCTGCTACTAAACCGTCACCAACACGTTCACAAGCATCTGCTCCTGCACGTACTGCTGCGTTTACCGCACCGGTTTCGCCACGCACCATTACTGTTACGTAACCACCACCAACGAATTCACGACTTACCAAACGTACTTCCGCTGCTTTTGTCATCGCATCTGCTGCTTCAATCGCTGGAACCAAACCACGGGTTTCGATCATACCCAATGCAATACCGTATTCACTCATAACATTTCTCCTTAATAAGGTATAAGTTTTTGATCGCTCTTAGTTCTGAAAACACAACGTTTCGGGGCGTTGCATTTTCAGTGGTTCAGAGCGTTCGAATTATTTGCTTTCAATTGTTAAAACTGGTTCAACTTCTTTGTGTGGGCGAGCGATGATGTGCGCTGCTACTAAACCATCACCAACACGTTCACAAGCATCTGCTCCTGCACGTACTGCTGCGTTTACCGCACCGGTTTCGCCACGTACCATTACTGTTACGTAACCACCGCCAACGAACTCACGACTTACCAAACGTACTTCCGCTGCCTTTGTCATCGCATCAGCCGCTTCAATCGCAGGTACCAAACCACGGGTTTCGATCATGCCTAAAGCAATACCATATTCCGTACTCATAGCCTTTCTCCTTTTAAATAAAGAACTAACTTATTTCTCAATCATTAAAACTGGTTCAACTTCTTTGTGTGGGCGAGCGATGATGTGCGCCGCTACCAAACCGTCTCCAACACGTTCACAAGCATCTGCTCCTGCACGTACTGCTGCGTTTACCGCACCGGTTTCACCACGTACCATTACTGTTACGTAACCACCACCAACGAACTCACGGCTTACCAAGCGAACTTCTGCTGCTTTAGTCATTGCATCCGCTGCTTCAATTGCAGGCACCAAACCGCGGGTTTCGATCATGCCTAACGCAATACCGTAATCACTCATAACTTTCTCCTTTGAGTTGCTGACTTTTTTAAAACTTACTTCTATTCTGGCTGCCAGTCATCGATGATGCCGCCAACCGTTAAATCCGTTAATAATCGTTTGTCTCCCGCTGCATCTCTTGCCGCGGAGTTGGCGATGGTAAAAACCCAATCACCTGGCTTAACGTCTATCGGGTCCATTGCCACTAAGGTGGCGCCGGTAGATAGACTTTTTAAAACCTTAATTGGTAAATGCCCTAAGTCTTCCAAACGACTGGTCAGTACCAATGCTTGCTTAACTTGATGAATTTCCATCTTCAGGCATCTCCCACTTATCAATAATCCCGACAATCGTCAGATCACTGGGATAACCTTTAATCCCTACTGCGTCACGTGCGGCGGAACTCCCGACACATAAGACCCAGTCTCCAGGTTTGCAACCGATCGGATCGACTGCAACCTGAGGTGTGCCACCATCTTTCTCACGGACCACCAGTAGAGGTTTGTGCTCCATCATCGAGATGCGGCTGGTGGAAACCAATGTCTTATCGACTTTAAAAATTTTCACCCTTAACCTCCTTTCTAAGCGGTTCTTTGCGAGGCAGAAGAATCTGCCAGGTTGGGTAGTTTTTCAGCCGGCTTACAACCGGTAAAATCTCTTAGGGTCGGCATGGTTTGTAACAAGCCTGATACCGACAACTCCTGATAACGATTATGTAAAGCTTTCTCTATGCGTATGGCTTTTGCTTCCGCTCTATCTTTAGAGCCTGGAACACGTCCGTCATAATCACAGCGAACAATGATTGGAATCGGTAAGCCTTTTTTGACATTCAGACCTTTAAAGATCTTGATACCGACATCCACGTCATTCACACCTTCTTCAACCGTATCAAGGAAGCTGTAATAGCTCAGATTGCGAAGTTGTACTTCATCAAAGCCATTACCCACCCCAATAAACCTTTCTGCATGGCCAATATCGCTGTAACAACCGTTTTCAAAGCGATTGACGTATGCAATCTGCGAAAAGTTATTCGCAATCAACCAAGCAATCAGCGCGTTCACGCCAGGCTGTGGTGTGGTTGAACTTTGGTTGAGATTACAATCATCGATTACTTTCTCAATCGCTTGCTTTGCCTGTTCTGCCGACAAACCAGCCGTTTGCTGATATAACTTGTCGGTTTCAACAAAGCGGTTCAAACACACCTTGCCTTGTTCGTTTGGAATATGGATCTTCAAACTGTCGTCATCGGTATTCATACCAATCAACAAGGTTTGAACTGTTGACCCACAACCGAAACGGTTTTCAATTGCCTGTCTAAAATCTTTGAGTTTTGTTAATGCAGCCTCCGCTGCTTTTTGGTCATCACTCCCGTGTGCTGCACAACCCTGATGTGTTGGGTCGGCTTTCGAAAAGTGATACACCGCAATCTTTAAGTAACGCGTCGGTTCTTCAGCCGAATTTGGCTTACCTTCTCTGAACCGCGTGTGTTCTATAAACACCCAGTTTCTAACACTTTCGCTGATGTCGAACAAAGCACCCGCATGGGCCTTTCTTCTGACCGCATCGTAAGGCAGTCTGAGTACATAACTAATCAAATGCGCAAGACGTCCATCCGCACAAGGTGCAACACCTACTGCGTGAAATCCCGCTTGTTTAAAAATGCGTTCGGCTTCTTGAGTTCTCTGACCCGCAAGAGGATCATTGATATAGAAGTCTTCCGACATTCTTAAAAATTGTGCAAAGAGGGTTTTGGCATACAGCGTCTGAAACGCTTTCTGGGATTGCATATTCAATCCAGACAACCATTCTTCTTCTGTAAGCTTTACACCCAACTTTGCAAATAATTGTTGGTTAGCCCAACCAGCAAAATCCGTTTTGCCTTGCTGCGCCAAAATCTCTTTCAGAACACCTTCGATATCATCGAAACGTGCTTTGATTTCAACTTCGTAGCGACGCAACAATTCGTTTTGTGCTTCATTAACCAAAGCATGGGTGCCTGCCAATGTCATCGAAGCTTGAACTCTATCCTCAGCTACAATCTCAGTCGCACCATGAGCAGTTTGTGGTTGCGCCTGCTTTTGTAGCCATTGAGGGTTTGGAGCAATCGGCTTCCAAAACAATGACCTTTGACGATGTGTTTGTTTCAACTTGTTCATCAATACACCCAATTTCTAGTTATGCTCTTGCACCACCGGACAAGGTAACTTTTGCACCCGTTTCCGTGTTACCAGATGAACCGGTAATCGGACTCATAGGTACTTCACTCATCACGCCAGCGTTGAACTGTGCTGCACCCATCGGTGACTGTCTCACTGAACCTTTGATTGACGCGTTACGCTGCGCCGCCCAAGGGCCGTCTGTTCC
The DNA here is from genome assembly GCF_013340845.1 of Hydrogenovibrio marinus. NCBI lineage: Bacteria > Pseudomonadati > Pseudomonadota > Gammaproteobacteria > Thiotrichales > Piscirickettsiaceae > Hydrogenovibrio > Hydrogenovibrio marinus. Next base: position 227,536 of record NZ_AP020335.1, on the reverse strand, counting down.
TGTCACTTTTGAGCCTCTGTCCCAGCCGTCACCGGTAATTTTCGTACCTTGTTCAGCTGGAGCTTCAACCATTGGTTCTGCTGCCGCTTGTGCCATTGTCATCGGAAAATCCGACTCCCCTGGCTGAGCTGCGCTTGAAGGACCACACAACATAGCTGTCTGATCAGTTCCTTGGTAATAGGTTCCTGTTACCAATTCACATGCACCCTTCTGCGCACCGGTTAGACCTACTGGTCCTGGCTGTACACCTGAGATAGAAGGATTCATCCCTCTTGGTTGGCGTACTTTCATCTCATTTTGCTGATCTACCGAGCAAAATTGAGATTGTTCCGAACCGGTATATGGCGTTCCTGTAATCGCTTGACAGTCACCTGCTTCCGCACCAGTCATACCGTAGTATGCACCGCTGCGATCACCAGTTACTTTCTGTCCACCGCGGGTTCCAGAAGCCGTTACCTTTGTTGCCGTATCGACTGCAGGCATCTTGCATAGCGTTTCTGCCTCTTCCACACTTTGGTAACCAGTCCCAGTTACTGATTTACAGGCACCTTTATCGCCCCCAGTTACTGTTTCCAATCGACCAACTTGCGTTCCAGTCGTGGTATTGCCTTTTGCAGTTTGCGAAGACATTACCTTTTGTGGTGCTTTCGCTGGTGCTTTCGGTTTAATCGTTATCGATTGAGACTTACGACTACCGCCACCAGTGATTTTTTCACCGCTTTTCTGTGCTGGCTGAGACATTACCGAGAAGCCGGCTGCCTTAGCTTTTACAGAGGCTGTGCCACAAAACGTTTGGCCTTGATCCGCTGGTAAGTACTCTGTACCGGTTACCGCTGAACAAGTTCCAGGCTCATTGCCCGTCATTTTTTCAGCACGACCTACGCCTGTTGAACCGCTAACAATCTGCCCACGAGTGGTTTGTGTTTGCGTCACTTTTGCAGGTTTGGCTGCTGGTTGAGAACTACAGTTAGTGTTGAACTCTTCCGCACCCAAGTACTCTGTACCGCTTACCAATTGACATGCACCTGTTTCTGCACCTGTCATTTTTTTCTTGCCTTGACCCACTTGCGTACCAGAAACGGTTTGACCACTTAGGGTTTCAGACTCACCAACTTTTTGTGGCAACTCTGTGTTTCTTGGTGGACGAGTTGGTCTCGAAGCGCCTGTTGAACAGACTTTGCCTCGTGAACATTTCTCAGCACGAATTTGCTTCGCAATTTCGCGTGAAGAAGCGTCCGGATTAGCTAACTTCGCTTTGGCTCCTGACTGACTACCGCCCTTAGATTTGAACGCAGTTTGGCCAACCTTACCTTTCACTTGTGCCTGACGGTATGCCTTCGATTGAAGACGACCGCTGGATTGCACTGTAGCTTCCGGTTTTACTGCCGTACGACGCTCTTGTCGCTTGGCTGGTTGTTCCGATCTAGTCTGACGAGGTTCGACAATCGGCTCTTCAGACTGTTGCTTTGCTCTAGTCTTAGGGTGAGGCGTCGGCTTTGCTGCTTGTGTTGCGCTTTTCCCGCTCTTCTGCTGCTGCCTCTTCTGCTTCGCCGCGTCGCGTCCCGCTGCAGATGCCGGAGCAGATGCAGCTGAAGACACTTCACGACGAGGACGAGATGGCTGCGAAGGTGCAGGAGCTGCCGCAGTCACAATCGGTTCTGGCGCAGGTGCTGGTTGACGCGTCGCTACCGGAGTAGCTGATGCTTGAACACCCTTTCCTTTTACCTGTGCTTTGCGGCGCGCAATGGCTGCAGCTCGACCGCTTTGAGCATTGTTACTCATGCTAAAGCCTCCTATTTCGTCTTTATGACTCGTTTAATCACTCGTTATTCGTTCCGTGCGAATTACATTCCGCGAGGACGGTAAACTACAAAGTTATGCCCTTGGCACTGAGTGTAGTTGTCATAACCGATCAAACGAATCATGTGATTTGGGTAAGCTGCACGACATTGGTCGATTTCAGCTAGTACCGCGTTTGGATCACGTGTACCAAACATTGGAAGTTTCCACATACCCCAGTAGTGAGAAGAAGCAGCTTCAGGCGCTTCATGCTCAAGAGCAGGTGTCCAACCTTGGTTGATGATGTAAACGATTTGGTCGTAGATTTCATCAGCCGTGAACTCTGGAAGGAACGAGAACGTTTCCAGTGTGTACTTTGTACGGTAATCATCTGTTTGAATTGACATCTTAATCTCCTTGTATTTTTTAGGATCAATCTAGCTCTGAACGCTCTTATTGAACGTCCAATTTGTCAACGGTATCGAACTCGAACTTGATCTCTTTCCAAGTTTCTAGAGCTACTGCCAGTTCTTTACTCGTACGAGCAGCTTCTCTCAAGATGTCTCCACCTTCTCTTTCTAGATCACGACCTTCGTTACGTGCCTTAACACAAGCTTCCAACGCAACACGGTTAGCAGCCGCACCAGCAGCGTTACCGCCTGGGTGACCTTGTGTACCACCACCAAACTGAAGAACTGAGTCATCACCAAAGATGTTAACCAATGCTGGCATGTGCCATACGTGGATACCACCTGAAGCAACCGCCATAACACCTGGCATTGAACCCCAATCTTGGTCGAAGAAAACACCACGTGAGCGATCTTCTGGAACGAAAGATTCACGAAGTTGGTCAACGAAACCTAGCGTAGAAGCGCGGTCACCTTCCAACTTACCAACAACCGTACCTGTATGTAGGTGGTCACCACCTGACAAACGTAGACACTTAGCCAATACACGGAAGTGAATACCGTGAAGAGGGTTACGGTCGATTACGGCGTGCATTGCACGGTGAATGTGAAGCAACATACCGTTCTCACGACACCAGTTAGCCAAAGTCGTGTTAGCTGTGAAACCAGCAGTCAAGAAGTCATGCATGATGATTGGTTGACCTAGTTCCTTAGCGAACTCAGCACGTTTCATCATTTCTTCAACAGTACCTGCAGTAACGTTCAAATAGTGACCTTTACGCTCACCCGTTTCCGCTGTTGCTTTGTCTACTGCTTCTGCTACGAATTCAAAACGATCTCTCCAACGTTGGAATGGTTGAGAGTTGATGTTTTCATCATCTTTGGTCAAATCTAGACCGCCACGAAGACACTCATAAACCGCACGACCATAGTTCTTAGCTGAAAGACCTAGTTTTGGCTTGATAGTACAACCCAACATAGGACGACCGTATTTGTTCAACTTATCACGCTCAACTTGGATCCCTGATGGTGGTCCACCGCAAGTTTTGATAAACGCGATTGGGAAACGCAAATCTTCAAGACGAAGAGAGCGAACCGCTTTAAATCCGAATACGTTACCAACCAATGAAGTCAATACGTTAACCACAGAACCTTCTTCAAATAGGTCTAGTGGGTAAGCGATGAATGCATAGAATGCGTTCTTATCACCAGGTACGTCTTCGATTCTGTACGCACGACCTTTGTAGAACTCCATGTCTGTCAACAAGTCAGTCCAAACTGTCGTCCAAGTACCAGTTGATGATTCTGCCGCTACAGCCGCTGCTGCTTCTTCACGCGGTACACCTTCTTGTGGGACAACTTTGAAACACGCCAATAGATCTGTATCTAGAGGAGTGTAGTCTGGTGTCCAATAAGTCAGCTGGTAATCTTGTACACCAGCGTCAAACGTTTTACTTGCCATAAAATGCTCTCCTTGTTTTTGGAGTTGAAATAAATTCAAGTGCAATGTTATGAACAAGCCAACCTATTGACTAATTGAAAGAAACGATAGAAAAGATTGAGCGACCTCTATATATAAACGAAGTCGAATAAAGATAACCTATTGATTTGGAAAGAGAATCAATCCATAGATTCAAAAGGATAATTGAGTCAAAAATGCGTGATTTTTGGTAATTTTTTTTGCGGTTTTTAAATTTTTTTTGAAAAAAAGTCTCGACCGACGACAATTTTAGTTGCCGCTTGCATGACAATTTCACAACTAAACGGTGCAAAAATCTGCCTGAAAAACATCAAATTACACAGTTCGTAATCACATCACTTTAAGAAAATTCTTTATCAAATGGCGAATAAAAACAAATAGAAAATCTCAGTAACAGGCGTTCCATGCATTAAAAAACACTATGGATCATACTTCGTCTGATGACAAAACCAAGATTGCCCGAAGCTTTTGCTGACCGAAGCGAGCCATTTCCATAAACATTTTCCGCGTGATGGGAATCTGCTGAAAGTCCGTCTGGCTAAGGTGCGGCTGGTCATTGTGATCTGGATCATTGATATAGACAAACCCCTCATCTGCGGCAGTAACGTAAACCCAGTGCGGTGCCTTGTTACGATTCAACCGCCAAGTACTGATCAACGCCAATACCGGTAAACCTTGTCCAAGAATATCCATCAAGTCATGCGCTTCAAGCTGTTTGACGGTCAAGTCGATATCGGTTTCCGAAATCTGACGGATGAAATCGTTGTGCACCAGCTCAATGACCGCTTTTTTATGTTCATCACGCACACCATCGACAAAAGGCACGCCTTCTATGTTGGTATAAAGATGCACTTTCAAACCTCGTCGCCAAGCACTCAGCGCCAAACCATGGGGTGAGCAACCGCCATGACCCGAAGTCATGAAGATGGTGGTGGCTTCACGCCATATCTGCAACTCTTCGGCGCGAGACATTTCATAGTCAGGCTTTAAGGTTTTGAGCGCCATCATCAAAGACGACGGGCCACAAGTGAAGTCCGTCGTTTGCTCGTAATAGGGTTTCGGCGGCATGGTTTTCAACGCCTTTGCCACCAAACGTTTTTCCATACGGAATGCATCTTCACCATCTTCGTAATATTGAGGAATGCGATTCAGGTGTTTGTAACCACGCTGTTCATAGAGTTTCAACGCTGCCTGGTTGGTAACTTTGACCTCCAATCTCAGATAAACACATTGACGTTCTTCGGCCTCGTTTTCCGCACTTTCCAATAACATTTTGGCCAAGCCTTTCCCTTGCTGTTGCGGATGCACGGCAATTGAATAAAGCCTCGCCAACTGGGTACCGGTGCGATAAAGCATCAACACATACCCCAATAGTTCCCCGTCCTGCTCTAACACCAAACAACTATGTGGCCCGGGCTTGAGCAAGTTGACAAAACTACGCCGCGATAAACGATCTTCGGTAAAACAAACCTGCTCTAACCTCAGCAACGCGTCTAAGTCCTTCGGAATCGCAGCGCGGATTGTCGGTCGATTGTCAGACATTATTGCTCACTCCCCAACACGCCTTGCAACGCCATATTCACTACTTGTCTGCCACGGAACAATACCTGTTGCTGCCAACTACTTTCTCGTGGGTAAAAGAACGCCTGCATCAGCCTCACAGGCTCTGCCTTGATATTTCTCTCCACTCCTTGGGGAAGCGTGTTTTGGTAAATTTGTTCTCTTAATAGTTCACTAATCAATTTATCCACCGAATAGGTACCGAACTCCAAGGTGACAAAGCACCCTCGACCGCCAATCACTTTTTGCCAATGGTAGTCAATCAACCCGGATTTTGGTGCCGAACAGGATTCTCCCAACAATGCCGCGCAGGCATTCGCGCCATACAGACGGTTGACCCAATCGAACCCTGCCGTATTTGGAAAATGATCATTAATCACTTCACCATAACCATATGGCCCTAGCCCTGTGTGACAGTCAATAACATTAATGTTGTGCGCCGACTCAAAAACCGCATGTCGGGTGATGGTTTCCAGCACTTGCCGTGACCAGCTAGGCGCATTTCCGCCATAAAACAACCCGGTTGGGTCTTGATACTGCCCGCGTGTAATCTGCTCGATGAAGTCAGCAAACGATACCCCTTGCCACAAACCACTGAAATCAGACACTTCCAACCAACGTGCTTCGTGCAGCTGACTTTGATATTGGGCGTAGTCTTCATTCATCGGTACCGGCTGGTCAAAATCAATGAAATTTCGGTTTAAATCTATCCCTTGGTGATCACCACGGCGCACCCAAGCGAATCCCCACGGGTTCATCGCATGAATCAGCATCACCCCCAACCTGGCAGATTTTTGCAACACATCCACCAACAAAGGCAAGATGTCCGCTTGTATCGCCGAGCCGGTTACCCCTTCTACACCATGGGTTCCGGAAATCACAACCAAAATCGTTTCCGGTTGCTCGCTCTGGCTGAGCAGCACGGTTTCGCATGCCAGCTCTTCGCCTGCCGGCCCAGTCAATGGATGCACGAAACGCTCCGACTGCTTGATGAGTGATTGCGGAATATCAGCCAGTGTTTGCTGAAAGCATTCGCGAGCGTCCAAATAACTGTTTTTGAAAACCGACAACACCATCGGCGCTTGTAAATCGAGTAACGGATGAGACATGAAAACCTCAACAAAAAACCGAGAAATGGCTTAAAAAAATCGACGGGAACGAGACCTAGTAATCGAAAGAAAAAATCTTTCGTTTCAGATGCAATTATCTATTTTATTTTGAAAAAAAGCGCGTAAAATTTTGCACATCTAGCAACTCTTTTTTAGTGCGATTTTCTTCGCTACAACCAACCCTAAACAAGCCAATCCATTTACGCGTTTTTCTTCAGGAGAAGATTAGCCCATGAGTCATTTTTACGTTGTCGTCGAAAACCTTAAAGACTGGCAGCCCTACTATCCGACACCCGACGTCATTACGTTTGACGACTACTTGCAGCGCGTCAAGGAATCCTCCAAAAAGCGCATTCGTGTCATCAACCTGTGTCGTGATTACCGTTACCTGAAAACCGGGTACTATTGCTCGTTGCTGGCCGAAGCCCGCAACCACCATGTATTGCCGTCGGTAACGACCATCAACAACCTTGGCAACAAATCGCTTTCCAAACTGCTACTCGACAACACGCAGAAGGCGATGTCGTCTTTGCCAAAAGGAGAGGAAGGCGAAACCAAAACCTTCCGTTGCTGGTTTGGCAAAACCAGCGAGAAAAGCACGGTGAAATTGGCGCAACTCATCTTCGAAAAACTGCCTTCGCCTTTGCTGGAAATCACGCTGACATTCAAACACCAATGGCAAATCAAACAGATCAAACCCTTGGCTTTGAAAGCCCTGACCGATCCTGCGGAGCAGGAAGCTTTTGCACAAGCGTTCGAACAGTTCAGCTTGCAACTTTGGCGTAAGCCGAAAGCGCGTAAACAATACCGTTACGACATGGCGATTTTGACCAATCCGGACGACCCTTTACCGCCAAGCGACCCGCAAGCGCTTGCGCAGTTTGTGAAGGCCGCCAAAAGTTTGGGCATCAGCACCGAGTTTATCACCAAGAAGGACTATGTCCGCCTTGCTGAATTCGACGCCTTGTTTATCCGTGAAACCACCTCGGTCGACCACCACACTTATAAGTTCGCCAAGAAAGCAGAGGCGGAAGGACTTGTCGTAATCGACGACCCAACCTCTATTTTGCGGTGTACCAACAAGGTTTATCTGGCGGATTTATTGAACAATCACAAGGTGCCGACACCAAAAACGCTGATTCTCAGCCATGCAACCGAAAGCAACTTGAAAGAGCTGGCAACGGAAATCGGCTTTCCGATGGTATTGAAAATTCCAGACGGGTCTTTCTCCCGTGGCGTAATCAAGGTCAAGGACGAGCAGGAGCTAGACGTTGAAGCCAAACGCTTGCTGGCAGAGTCTTCATTGCTGCTTGCCCAAGAATATATGTACACCGAATACGATTGGCGCATCGGCGTATTCAACAACAAGCCGTTGTACGCCAGCCGCTACTATATGGTTCAAGGACATTGGCAGATTTACAATCATGGCGAAGGCGAAACCGAGTCGGGTAACTTCGACACCCTGCCAACCTATGAAGCGCCGAAAAAAGTGATTGATGTCGCACTGAAAGCCACCAAATTGATTGGTGATGGCTTCTACGGCGTGGACTTGAAGCAGAGCGGCGACAAAGTGGTGGTGATTGAAGTCAATGACAACCCAAGTATCGACTCAGGCGTGGAAGACCTGTTTCTCGGCGAACAGCTCTATTTGGAAATCATGAAAGAAATCCTTCGACGTTTGGAAGAGCAAGGCAAGTAACCTCGCTCAAACGCCCCCAACCTGGTAGTTTTTTGTCTAAAATCTGCCAGGTTGGGGTAAGCATTAATCTAGACCTTAACGCGATACCACAGTGCGTAAAGTGCAGGGATAAACAACAGCGTCAATAATGTCCCAACACCAATCCCGCCAATCAACACGAATGCCAATGGCCCCCAGAAGGTATTGGTGGTGAGTGGAATAAACGCCAATATCGCTGCCAAGGCGGTCAACAACACGGGGCGAGCACGTCGTAACGTGGCATCAATCAAGGCTTCTTTTGGCTCCATCCCTTGTTTCTGGTTTTCATTGATTTGCCCGACCAAAATCAGGGTATTGCGCATCAGAATCCCAGCAAGACCAATCATCCCCAAGTTGGCAACAAAGCCAAATGGTTGAGAGAAAACCAGCATGGCGGCGACTGCGCCAATCAAGCCAAGTGGTGCGGTAATCAGCACCATGAAGGTTCCCAGGAAGCTTTGCATATTGAGCATAATCAAAGTCACCATCAAGAAGACCATCACCGGCATCATTTTTTGGATAGAGGCTTGAGCCTTACCAGACTCCTCGACCGATCCACCGATTTCTATATGATAGTCCGCTGGCAGGGTCTTAATCATCGGCTGCAACTCTTTCCAAATCGCCATGGTGACATCCGGCGGTTGTGCACCTTCCACTTCGGCATTGACGTTGATAAACTGCGTACGGGTACGGCGCTTCAATACTGGGTCTTCAAAGCCGATTTTGACGGTAGCGACTTGCTCCAAAGGCAGTTTCTTGCCTTGAGCGGTTTCCACCGTGATACTCTTCAAACGAGACAGCAATGCCTGGCGCTCTTGCGTGGAATAACTCGTCAAGTCGATACGACGAGTCCCTTCAAATGCATCGGCTTGAATCTCGCCTTGCAAAGCCCCTTGTAGCTGTTGTGACAAGCTGATCGGTGTCAGCCCTAACTTCGCCATACGATCCAGGTTGTATTGCAAATCAACCACTGGCGTTTTATTGCCCCACTCCAGATTCGCGGTACGGATGTTCGGGTTCTTCGCCATGATTTGACGCACCTGCTCACCCAGTTTGCGCAACTCATCAACATTGTCCCCCATCACTCTGAAGGTGACTGGCCAAATAACCGGTGGCCCATAAAGCAATGCATGCACCCTAACACGTGCGGCACTGAAATGACCTTGCTCCACGTAGGCTTCCAGTCTGTGTCTTAGCTTTTTGCGTTCTTCGGCATTTTTCGTGACCACAATAATCTTGGCAAAAGCCGGATCCGGCAGTTCAGGATTCAATGCCATAAAGAAACGCGGTGCGCCCTGCCCGATGTAACTTGAAAGCGTTTTGACTTCCGGCTGTTGCTTAACATAGTCTTCAACCTTCAATGCCATGGCATTGGTCACTTGTTGACTGGTGCCTTCCGGCAGGTTGATGTCTATCAAAAGCTCAGGGCGGTCTGAGGTCGGGAAGAACTGTTTTTCCACCTTAGTCGCCATACCGACCACAGACAGAATGAAAAGTGCGACGGTAATCAACACCACCTTTTTGCGGTTCCCCACGCACCAGACAACCATCGACGATAAACGGCGACTGAACACATTGTGTGGCAGCGAGTTTTCGGTATGCAGTTTTTTCGGTTCTGGCAATAGCTTATAGCCGAGGTAAGGCGTGAACGTCACCGCCACCAGCCAAGACAGCAGCAAAGAAAACGCGAGTATCCAGAAAATATTCTCGGTGTATTCCCCAACATTGGATTGCGCAAACCCAATCGGCACAAACCCCATAATCGTCACCAAGGTACCGAACAACATAGGCGATGCCGTCACTGTCCAGGCAAAAGCCGCCGCTTTGATACGGGCCATGCCCTCTTCCATCTTCACCAACATCATTTCAATGGAGATAATGGCATCATCCACCAACAGTCCCAGCGCCAAAATCAAAGCACCCAAGGTGATGCGGTCAAGGTTCTTACCGGTCAATTGCATCAGGAAAAAGGTCAGTGCCAAGGTTAGTGGAATCGCCAAGGCAACCACTACACCTGCTCTCATCCCCAAGGTCAGGAAGCTCACCGCCATGACAACCAGTACGGCAATCAGGAACTTCAACTGGAAGGTATTGACCGCGAGTGAAATAGCATCGCCTTGGTTGGTCACTTTTTCCAGTTTCACACCTTTAGGTAGGTTTTGTTCCCATTGCTGTGAAAAGCTACTCAGATTATCCGACAACGCCAATCCATTTCCGCCGGGTTTCATCACCACGCCGAGCATCAATGTTTGCTTGCCTTCGTTGCGGATAATATAGGGGCTTGGCGAAACAAACCCTTTGGTGATCTTGGCTAGGTCGCCTAGGTGAATGACTTGTCCCTGTACGGCAATTGGTAGCTTTTTAAGCTGATCAACAGATTGAGCCATAGCGCCACTACGGACATAGACTCTTGGGCCTTGGGTTTCAATAAACCCGGATGCCACCACTGTTTGGTACTGCGGCAATACCGATAAAATTTGTGATTGCGTCAAGCCTAGCTTGGCGAGTTTTTTGGTATCGAACTCAATCGAAATCTGTTGTTGTTGCTCACCGAGCAGTCGTACTTTCTCGACACCCGGCACTTTCAGTAGCGCGTTGCGTGTTGATTCAGCGGTTTTCACCCAGTCGGAATAAGAAAGATTGCCTTGCGTCAGGGCATAGAGCGTGAAATAGACATCAGCGAAATCATCATTAACGAAAGGACCTTGCACTCCTTTAGGAAATTGACCATTCAGGTCAAGCATGCGCTTTCGCACCTGATAGAAAAGGTCATCGACCTTTGAAGGCGGCGTATAGTCCTTAAACATCACCAGCATATTGACCTCACCGGGTCTTGCCGTGGTTTCCACCTTGTCGAAATAATCTATCTGCTGGAGTTTACGTTCAATCAAGTCCGCGACCTGATTCTGCATCTGTTCAGGCGTCGCACCCGGCCATTTGGCAGACACCACCGCCATTTTCAGCGTAAAACTCGGGTCTTCTGCACGACCCAATTTGAAAAAGGCCAAGGTACCGATAATCAGAGAAACGATAATGAAATACAGCGTCAGCGTTTTGTGCCTAACGGCTAACTCCGATAGATTCCATTTCTGCATCATTACATTGCCTCAACCAACCCGGAGTCGGCATTTTCGACATTGTCTGCAACAATCTTAACGGCAGAACCTTCCGTCAGAAGATGAACGCCATCCGCCACGACCTGAGAACCCAAAGGCAAATCCTGCGGCTGCAATGCTTGAATCACGGCAAACTCTGCGCCCATGGAGACCACTTTGACCGCAACACCATATACCTTGTTGTCTTTGATCAACCAAACTCTCGGTTGGTTACCACTATCAATCAGCGCGCTCACCGGCACTTGCATCAAATCGTTCAACTGCTGTTTTACGTTCAACTCAACCACCGCGCCCAAAGGCAAGGTCTGAGTACAGTCTTTCAAAGTGAAATAGGCTTTGTACTGCAAAGTGTCGTTATCGTTTACAGGGGTTTTCGCTCTCAACACCGCCTTACAGGTTCCGGCTTGATCGACCCCTTCCACTTCCACAGAAGACAAGTCGGCATGCAAACGGTTCGCAGGTAGGTAAACCACCGCTTCATGCGCGCCCGTTGCCAAAGTAAACAGTGCTTGCCCGGCAGAGACCACCTGACCTGCTTCGACATTCACATTTGTCAGCACACCGTCATCCGGGGCTTTAAGCTGACTGTAATTCAGCTGACGTTGTGCCAGCTCAAGTGCCGCCTGCATCGCCAACACGGATTGTTTGGCTGCTATTTCCGTTGTCTCGGCGCGTTGCAAATCCTGCTCACTCACCAGCTTATTCGCATACATCTTGGTCAAACGCTTACGCTCGCGTTGGGCGTTATCATAGTCTGCTTTCGACTTGCTTAGGTTGGCTTGTGCCTGTTGAAAAGTCAGTTTCAAATCCGCCTTATCCAAACTGGCAAGTACTTGATCCTTAGCCACCTTTTCACCGACTTCAACCGTTTTCGACTCTACCTGTCCGCCCACACGGAAACTCAAGGGAATGGCGTAGCGACTCTCGACTTGACCGGTCAGCTGCCAACTCTGCGGAGATGCAGGCGCCACCTTAACCGCGGCAACGGCTTGAACATGCTCGGTACTACTGGCATAAACGGTGTTCGAAAATAAAAAAGAAAAGGCGACAATCGCCACGGATGCGCTGAGTGCGTGATGAACTGCGAAGTTCTTGAGTAGTCGTTTCATAGTGGCCACTTTGTTTTATGATGTTAAGTAATCACAGATACGTAGAAATTTAAGTTTTCACATTCTAGCATAGGGGATTTGAGGAGGCGCTCTCAATATAAGAAATTTCTTATCGTGACCTCTTATATTCTCTTTATTTTTAGCTGTATAATTCGTCGCCTTTTGTTGGAGTCTGAAGATACCTTGGTTCTTCCGCATTCCCTACCAGATACAATTGACTTTGACTGCCCGTCTGTCGTATGTTCTCTACATCGACGACACTCGTTTTTGAAGGATCGCCCATGAAAATTGCCATTTTATCCCGTGAACCGGAACTTTACTCCACGCAGCGCTTGGTAAAAGCCGCTGAAGAACGTGGACATGAAGTCGAGGTTATCGATGCGCTACGTTGTTATATGAACATCACGTCTAACAACCCGCACATCCACTACCAAGGTCGCGTGTTGGACGATTTCGACGCGGTGATTCCGCGTATCGGCGCTTCCATCACTTTTTATGGCACGGCGATATTGCGTCAGTTTGAAATGATGGGGGTTTATCCCTTGAACGAATCCGTTGCCATCGCGCGTTCCCGCGACAAACTTCGTAGTCTGCAATTACTTTCCAGAAAAGGCATCGGCTTGCCGGTCACAGGATTTGCACACTCGCCGGATGATGTCGACGACCTGTTGCAGGAAGTTGGCGGTGCGCCGGTAGTGATAAAACTATTGGAAGGTACGCAAGGCGTTGGCGTGGTACTGGCAGAAACCCATTCTGCGGCGCAAAGTGTTATTCAGGCATTCCATGGTTTAAAAGCGAACATTCTGGTACAGGAATTCATCTCTGAAGCCAAAGGCGCGGATATCCGCTGTTTCGTGGTGGGTGGCAAAGTGATTGCCGCCATGAAGCGCCAAGGAAAAGAAGGCGAATTCCGCTCAAATCTTCACCAAGGCGGTTCTGCGACGCTGGTTCGCATCACGCCGGAAGAAAGAGCCACTGCCATTCGCGCCGCAAAAGTCATGGGCTTGAATGTCTGCGGTGTTGACTTGCTTCGCTCCAATCATGGCCCTCTGGTAATGGAAGTCAACTCTTCTCCCGGATTGGAAGGCATAGAAACCTCTTCCGGAAAAGATGTCGCCAGTATTATCATTCAATTTATTGAAAAGAACGCCAAGCCTCACAACACACGTACCAAAGGCAAGGGTTAACCGTAACGATAGCATCGTAAGAGGTTTAACGACCGTCATGCAAAAGAACAACCCGATTACGCTGGGCGGCGTCACCGTCCAACCAGGCGAACGCAAAACCATCGACTTGGTGGTCGGCAAACTTTATACCCACAGTGAGCTGACCATGCCAGTACAAGTTCTCTGTGGACGCCAATCCGGCCCGGTGTTGTTCGTCAGTGCTGCGATTCATGGCGATGAATTGAATGGGGTGGAGATCATCCGCCGCCTGCTCAAGGTCAAATCGCTCAATCGATTGAAAGGCACTTTGATTGCCGTACCGATTGTCAATTTACACGGGTTTATCCACCATAGCCGCTACCTGCCGGACAGACGTGATTTGAATCGCAGCTTCCCCGGCTCCGAAAAAGGCTCGGTCGCCTCCCGCATGGCACATTTGTTTTTGAAGGAAGTGGTTGCACAGTCGACTCATGGCATCGACATACATACTGGCGCAATCAACCGCACCAACCTACCACAAATTCGTGCCACGCTGGATGACCCGGAAACCTTTGCTCTGGCACAGGCATTCGCTGCGCCGTTGATGATCAACAGCGATTTGCGCAAAGGGTCATTGCGTGCCGCTGCCGTGAAAAACAATATCCCTCTGCTACTTTATGAAGCGGGGGAAGCTTTGCGATTCGACGAGGTCTCGATTCGTGCTGGTGTACGCGGTATCATCAATGTAATGCGCGAACTCAACATGATCGCCAAATCCAGAAAAGTGCCCTCGACACGTAGCGCAGTGGTAGCGCGTTCCAGCTTCTGGATGCGCGCACCTCACAGCGGTATTTTCCGCTCGGTAGTAGCGGATGGCAAACGCGTCATCGCCAACCAAACGCTAATGGGCGTAATTTCAGACCCATTCGGTGAATCCGAAATCGAAATCTATGCACCGAACAACGGCATCGTTATCGGCCAAATGCGCCTACCACTGGTGAACGAAGGGGAAGCCTTGTACCATATTGCTAAGTTCGCACGTAGTGATATCGCCGCCGAAGTCGTTGATGAATTTACCGAAGAAATCTCCGACGACCAACCTTATGCTGACGATTTTCCGGTGATTTAACCCGAAAAACCTCCAGAAAGACAGGACAAGAAAAATGACACTGACAATGACACTTTCCGACCTTCCTTATACCAAAATGCTGCTGAGTGCCATCGTTCTCGTTGGCTTGGCGGTCACCAACTGGACAATCGGTAAAATCCTGTTTACGCTCGGTAAAAGCAAAAAGGTGCCTAATCTTCGCGTGGCGCATGTGCGCAAATATTTCCGCATTATCGCGGCGATCGTTGCGGTATTGTTGCTACTGACGATTTGGGGGGTAGATTATCGCGGACTATGGGTTTTTGCCTCATCCATTTTGGCGGTATTGGGCGTGGCATTGGTGGCGCAATGGTCGATTTTGTCGAACATCACCGCAGGGGTCATCCTGTTTTTCGCCTTACCGGTTCGCATTGGCGATGAAGTGGAAATCATTGATGGCGCCAACAGCCTGAAAGGCAGAATCATCGAAATCAATATCTTCCAGGTTCTGTTGAAGGACAGTGACGGCAATCTACTGACTTATCCGAATAGTTTGATTTTGCAACGTCCTATTCGCAAAATCGCTTCCGAACCCGCCAAGGAACAAGGCATTTTAAAAACGTCAATGGCGAAAATCCAAAACCGCCTGCATCAGCGTAAAGAACGCTAGCACCTCCTTTCCTACCCCAACCTGGCAGATTTTCGCCATCTGCCAAGCTGAACCACAAAAGCATCTTCTCGTTTAAAGCACTTCTTCACCGTAGTATTTACGGTAATAACGGATGACGAACATTTTGACGAAGTCATTGAATACGAACCAAACTGCAGCATAAGCCCAAACCGCCAACGCCCATTCCCAACCAATAGGTGCCATCAGGTCGAACCCATAAACGGCGAGCACCGTACCAAACACCGCACTGGCAAAACTCGCCCAGAAGAGTTGTTTGGAAGGTCTAGGTTGTTTATAGAACCAGTCGTCGAGACGGGTATTGAAAATCGTACCATGTCCGGCCACCACCAACTTCAGGAAGAACAGGGTTTGGATGAACTCCAGTGTCAGATGCATTTGCGTCATGGTGATCCAGAACAGCATGAAAGATGACAGCACCCCTGCCATCCCCATCCAGAAAGACAGTACCAACACCTCTTTCATATCCCAGCGCACCGGCTGCGTCCGTACCTTGGTATTGTCGTAGGCAATGGTCAGGATCGGAATATCGTTGAGCAACGCCAGCATGATAATCATTAAGGCGGTAATCGGATAGAACTGGAACACCACGATTGCCAACGTCATGAAGATGATGACTCGAATCGTCTCCGCAATACGGTAGATGGTATAGCTCTTCATTCGTTCGAAAGTGACACGTGCCTGCATAATCGCATCATTGATAACACCAATCCCCGGCGCGGTCAGAATGATGTCAGCCGCGGCACGCGCTGCATCGGTAGCATTGGGCACGGCAATCCCGCAGTCGGCTTTTTTCAGAGCGGGCGCATCGTTGACGCCATCTCCGGTCATCCCGACAATATGATTGGCCTTCTGCAAGGTATCGACGATTTTGTACTTGTCTTCGGGAATGACTTCGGCAAAGATGTCGACCCGTTCAATCATTTCCAGAATGCTGGATTCATGCGTGTGGAGTAATTCTTTGTCCAGCTGCGAGGTATCGAACTCCTGCTGCAAATCTGCCATGACCTGCTCGGCAAACGCTTCGGATGCCTGTTTGTCCGCCAAGGGCGTCAAACGGTGGTAAATTGCCTCGGTCAAAGTTGTCAGCAAGTTTCTCAGCGTATCTTCGGTCGCACCCGTCAACTGCTTGGCTCGAATAGATTGTTTTGGAAACCCTAGAATCGCACCGGTTTCACGAGCAATGGCAAGGTTATCACCCGTGACCATTTTGGGGTGGACGCCATGCGCACGCATACTTTGCAAGACCTCTTCCGAATCATCTCTCGGCGGATCATATAGTGGAATCAACCCAAGGAATTGCCAGCCTTCATCCTGCTTCAAGGTCTCCATTTCAGCATGAATGGCGGTTTTGGCGACTGCCAGTGTGCGATAACCCTTCATTGCCAGCTCGTCAATCGTCTGGTTGATTTTCGCTTGATCGGCATCGCCCAAACCGCACATTTCCAATAGAATCTGTGCCGCGCCCTTGGAAACTTTTTGGTAACCGTCTCCCGTGCGCACCATCGCTTCCGTACGTTTACGAACCGGGTCGAATGGAATGAAATTCACCTGCTCGAACTGCGCCAAATCGACTTGAGTGAACTCCGCCGAGAGATAGTCGAATATCGGCACTTCAATGGCATCATTGTTTTCTCTTTTCGACGCTAAGGCTGCGGTTAAAAACAACGATTCTTCGGGAATTTCTTTGTAAGTGATCGGTTGCACCACCGACATTTTGTTTTGAGTGAGGGTGCCAGTCTTATCCAAACAGAAAACATCGACCCCCGCCAACTCTTCTATGGCAACCAAGCGACTGACAATGGCTTGTTTACGCGCCAAATTCATCGCCCCAACTGCCAATGTCACCGACAACACCGCTGGCAAGGCAACCGGAATCGCCGCCACCGTGAGCACCAGCGCAAATCGCACCACTTCGAGCATATTTTCATGATTTAAAAAGGCGGAAACCAAAATGATGATAATCATCAAAACGGTAATACCGATGAGGAAGTTCCCGACTTTAATGACCATTTTCTGGAAGTGGCTGACCTCATGCATTTGTGCATTGGCAACCAAAGCAACCACATTATAGAAATTGGTATGGTTCGCTGTGTTCACCACAACGGCAAGCATTTCACCTTGTTTAACCACCGTATTGGAATAGGCGATTTCCCCTGCCTTTTTCGCGACGGGCAGAGACTCTCCGGTAAGCGTCGATTGGTCGACGGAAATGAAATCTCCGTCGATTAGCTGCACGTCGGCTGGCACCACATCACCGATTTTCAGTTTGATGATATCGCCCGGCACCAGCTCCTTGAACAATACCTGTTTGAACTGACCATCTCGGCGGGTAAGGATTTTATTCTCAAGACGCTGCTTAAGCGCACTGATGGCGTTCATCGCCCGATATTCCTGGAAGAAATCGATAATGGCGTTGACGAATAGCAAGATGGTGATGATGGTGAAATCTTCCCACTTCTGGACGATGGCGGACATCAATGCCGCAGCCTCAATCATCCAAGGAATAGGCCCCCAAAAGCGCTTCAAAAAGCGTTTATAGGCACTTTCGGTTTTTTCTTGAATGGCATTGTAGCCGTAGGTTTGCAACCGCCTTGCAGCTTCGTCTTCAGACAAGCCTGTTTTCAGCGAGGTCTCTAATTCTTGGAGGGTTTGAACAAAATCTTGTGAGTCGTAGTCATTGGTCGTTTTCATGATATGCCGCCTTTGCTGAAAACTATCATCCAGATACGCTTAGCCAACCGCGTCAGACTAATACTACCGCAAAACTTGTAAGGAAATGAAGGGGAAAAGTGAATAGAAAATGGAACTTTTGATTACCCCGGCACAATCCGGGGCAGAAAAAGCGGCAAGCCCATAAAGGCAACAGGCTCGCCATAAGGTGTTGTGATTGCTATGGGTTAAAAATCATCCCACTCGTCATCCGCTGATTTCGCAGGTTTGGAAGGCAAAACTGGAACGGAAGTTTTCGCAGGTGCTGCAAGTGTTGCAGTCTTAGCAGGTTTTACAGGTTCTGCTACTGAAGCACTGACTTGCTTAACTGTCGAACTAGAAGCTTTAATGGCTTTTCCGGTTTTGAAGTAAGACATATCTTTCGTCAATACTTCAGCCTGATCACTCATACTTTCAGCAGCAGCGGTGGTCTCTTCCACCAGTGCCGCATTTTGCTGTGTGACCTGGTCGATCTGGCTGATGGCTTGATGCACCTGACTAACACCATTCGCTTGCTCTTCAGACGCCTTGGCTATCTGCTCAACCATTTTAGTCACCGAATCGATAGACTCGTTAATCACACTCAATACTTCACCAGATTGAGAAGCCAGATCTGTACCTTGGTTAATACGATCAACACTCTCTTCAATCAACTTCTTGATGTCTTTTGCCGCTTCCGCCGATTTTTGAGCCAAAGAGCGTACTTCACCGGCAACCACAGCAAATCCACGACCATGTTCACCAGCTCTGGCTGCTTCAACCGCAGCATTTAGAGCCAAGAGGTTAGTTTGGAAGGCAATCCCATCAATTAGGGTCACGATATCTGCGATTTTATGACTGGATTCCTGAATCATTTGCATGGCACCAATGGTTTGGTGCATGACTTCCGTTCCGTGAGACGATTTCTCCTGAACATCGTGCGCCAGCTTCGCCGCTTCCTGTGCGTTTTCGGTATTCGCTTGTACCGCTGAATTCATCTCATCCATCGTGGCTGAAGTCTCTTCCAAAGCTGCCGCCTGCTCTTGTACACGCTGGCTCAGATCGGTCGCCCCTTGAGACACTTCAGACGCCGCCGTACTGACGATGCCTGCCGCCTGTACAGCCTGCCCGACAATGCCGCTCAATTTCGCTACGGATTGATTCATGGCATTGGATAGGGTTTTCAAATCTCCTCTAAAATCGCCCTGACAATTCTGCGTCAAGTCACCTTCCGACTGGGCAAGTACCACTTTAGCGATAATATCCATCGCTTGCTTCAAGCGCTTCATTGAGTCGTTGATAGCTTGCTTCATCTGCAACAACTCCCCTCTGGCTTCCACTTCCACTTGATGGTCAAATTGACCTTCATTCATCGCCGCCATCACTCGGCTGATATCTGAAATGACGGCATTCATCGCATTCATCGACTTATCGACCATTTCACGGAAGGCCGCCTCCACACGGTTATCCATGCGTACGGAGAAGTCTCCGTCATACAGCCCTTCCATCACCTTCTTCAACTCAGACATGGTGAAAGCGACACTTTCAGCACTGGCATTTACGCCTTCTTTCAGAACCGCCAAGTCGCCTTTGAAGTCCGCCTGCACTCTTTGAGCGAAATTCCCTTTCGCAATCGCCTGCACCACATGATTGGCTTCGCTGATTGCCGTCTGGGTGTTCGCTAACATGTCATTGACAGAATGTGCCATTTCACCGATTTCATCTTGACGGCTGTCATCCGCACGAATTGAGAAATCTCCCGTTTTAGTGATTTCAGCCAAGCGAGATTCAATGGAGTGTAGCCCTCTCGAAACCGAACGGGGAATAAAGATACCTATCAACAACGCGATTAACGCTATGATCAGTGACACCACAATGGAAAACTCAATAATCTCTTGGTTCAACGTGGTGATATGAGAGCCGATTTGACCTTGTTCATCACGAATAGACACCTTTACTTTCTCTGCCATTTCGGCAATGTGCTCACCCAATTTGTCCAATTTATTCTGACTCAAGTCATCTATTTCTTTTGTCAGGGCGATGAGTTGGTTTATATGATCAGCATAACTTTCAGATTCCGCCGCCAAAGACGATGCGTCTTGTAGATCAGTTTCATTGAGATAGGATTTCAGACTCGCCATATCCCCATCAAACGCTTTTAGATAGCTGAGGCTGGCGTCCACATCTTTTTGTTGTCGACTTTTCAAATACTTTGCTTCATTCAAACGCATCATCAATAAATGATGCATTGCCGACGTCGCAATAAATGTGGCTTGGTCGTGATGCATTTTTTCTACTGACAACAACAATGACTTCATTGTGTGCGTCATCTGTTCGCCTTGGCTTTCAATGGTCTCGTTTAAAGTATTTTTCTGAGTTGAATCGCCCTTAACCTTTTCAAACCCTTGCTTGTATTGATCTAAGTCGATATCAATCGCCTTAATAGATTCTAAGCGCTCAGGGTTGTGAATGCGTTGATGCGTATTGGTAAGCAGGCTGGAGGCTTTCTGAAAAGCATCCTCAAAGGCTGCTATTTTGGAAGAATTATTCTGATCTAGATAATCTTTGACCGCTAAACGCATATCCAACACATGTGCCTGAATGCGTGCTGCCAAGACTGAATGTTCTGAAATCTTACGATACTCACTGAATCCGCCCGCGGATTCATCAATTTCACTGACACTAAAAATGGAAAGGCCAACGATCAGGATCGTTAATAGGGAAAAGCTCGCGATTAGCTTCGCTTTGATGGTCTTAAGCATCTAGTTACTCCGGTTTATTTATATTGGGGCTTAGGAAGCAAAACAACTAAATTGGGTCGTTCCTAAGTAATTTTAAAAGTATTTTGTATAGGTCATTATGACGGTGATTGAAACGGAATTCCGTTTCTTTCAAATGATAATAAAAGGTATGTTTTGGCACGCCTTTAAATTTCATCAGCCTTGCTTTAGCAAAGCTCCAAAATGACTCTATACCATTAATATGTTGATGACCTTTTGCAAACTCATTCTCGCCATGATGAACGCGATAATGTTTTTCAAAACCAACATCAACTAAACCATTGTAACCACGCCAGCCATCGGTATTGATGATGCTATCAATGGATACGTGACCTCGTACAACCCTTGATAAACTGGCACTTGAGGCATCTGAAACGATTTCGGTGTAAACTTTATCGTCACGTTTTAAGATGCCAAACACAATGGTTTTACCTTTGGCACCGCGACCTCGTTTTCCACGAATGCGTTTAGGGCCAAAGTAAGATTCATCTAATTCGATCACGCCAGAGAATGGGGTTTGTTTTTCACATTCGTTGGCTAAAAGATATCGGATTTTGATGTAAATATTATTAATGCTTCTGACAGAAATTCCAGTTAAACGGGCTGTGTCAGAAGCGGTTAAATCGAGTGCGAAATAACGGAGAATTTCTCTAAATTTTCTCTCTGAAATTTTACCGCACTTTTGATAACGATTTTTATAAGGCATATCAGAAGCTTACACGACTTTTTATCGTTTTTGCTTCCTAAGCCCCTTATATTTTATATTTGCGTTCCTTGCCACCTCTCCTCTTTGAGCTTATTAACATCCTGTCAGGAGGTTAAGTATAAAGGCTCTAAAGTCAGAAGTGCTGAAAGATACCGGCTAAGGGGCATTCAAACAGATTCTACATAAGTGGTTGATTATAATTAATGAAGAGATAATGACTGAATGATTGTCGGAGCAGGGTAACTGCCCGCCATGATAGAACTCACAGCGTGGCAATGATGCGAATGAAGTTAACGTTCGATTTGAATTAAAGGGGTGTTCTCTTTGTAAACAGTCGTGCCTTTAGGC
Source organism: Hydrogenovibrio marinus (assembly GCF_013340845.1). NCBI lineage: Bacteria > Pseudomonadati > Pseudomonadota > Gammaproteobacteria > Thiotrichales > Piscirickettsiaceae > Hydrogenovibrio > Hydrogenovibrio marinus. The sequence goes on along the minus strand of NZ_AP020335.1, from coordinate 205,814 downwards.
GCGTCGATTTTTTTGATGCGGCCACTCACTGGCGCATTGATAACAAAGTATCTAGCCCAAGCTTGGTAATACGCCAAATCCGCTTTGGCTTTCTCAAAGGTTTGATTGGCTAAGTCATAAGCCAGCTGAGCAGCATCACGCTCGCGTGTTGCCGTTACCGTACGGTCATATAAATCCAGCGCCTGATCCAAGTTGATTTTCTGGTCGGCCAGCTTCAATTTCGCCATTTGCAGAGACGCTTCCATAGAGCGTAATTTTGCTTGATAGCGTGTGTCGTCTATCTTCATCAGCAACTGCCCTTTTTTGACATGCTGACCTTCCTTGACATGAACCTCAATCACCTGCCCGGCGACCAAAGAACCGATTTTAACGGTCTGAGCCTGTGCCGAAAACGTAAACCCTACCCAAATAAAGGTGGACCAGGTCAAAATTTTCAATAATGGATGGTTAAACACTTTCATAGAAAGATCCTTTGTTCATTTGCCCATTTGAGCTGTCTGATTCTTAACGATATTTGTCGAGGTCTACAGGTTTGCCTGTCAGATAATCCAATTTCGCCCAATCCAACGTATATTGGAAAGTCGTCATAATGTTTTGATAACTGGCTTCCGATAAACGCACCATGGAATCACCCAAGTCGGTCTTAGCTTCATTTTCGTAAAGCCCTCGGCTATAGTCCAAATACAAATCCGCATAATTCGAAAATGCCGCATTCTGTTTGCGCTGTGCTTTGTTGAGTTGCAGCTTGAAGTAGATTTCCGCCACTTGGTCACGTAAAGACTGCTCCATGGCCTTCAACTCGGCTTGAGCTTGTTGAATTTTCGCTCTGGCTTGGCTCATTTTGGCTGACTGGCTACCACTATCATACAAAGGATAGTCCATGCTCAAATCAAAACGCCAGCGACCTTCTCTTTGATATTCATAGGTCGACAACTTCCCGCCCCATGCATCAACACGGAAACTGGGTTTATCATCAGCATCCTGACTTTCCAACTGGTAATTCGCCGCCTTCAGTTTAAGCTTCATACTTTTTAGCTGAAGGTTGTTTTCCAGTGCTTCTTTTTGGTATTCCTCAAGCGGCTTCAGATTACGCGCCAACAGACCTTTCAAGTTTGGGAAGGTCAATTTATCCGGCAGGTTTTGAGGTTGCCCAACAAGGTTTGCCAGACTGGTACGGGTTTGTCTTTGGTCAAACTCGGCTTTCATGCGTTTGACATAAGACTTTTCATAATCCGCTTCCAAACGGCTGAATTCCACATCAGAGATTTGCCCCAACTCATGGCGGTCACGTGCTTTATCCATGGTGACATAAACTGTCGCCATATCTTCGTTATCCACACGATATTGATAGTCCGCCAAAATGACATTAAAGAAGCTTTGCATTAAACGCAGCTGGAATTGGATGCTTTGATCTTGAAGCAACTCGGATTCGGCGTCAGACAAGTTAAGTTGAGAAGCCTGTGAGGCTTCTGTCTTACCAAAATCATAGAGTTGTTTACCCACATGTAATGCCAAAAGATGGTTGTCTTCGGTATGGTCGGCATACTCACGCCAGCCGATTCTACCCATCAAATCCAATTCGACACCATCATCCGCTTTTTGTTGTTGGTATTTGGCAAAGGCTTCCTGTTGCTTGGCTTTGCTCAACAATACTTGAGGGCTGACGTTGTGCGGGAGTTCCACGACACTTTCCAGTGTCAGCGGCTCCGGCAAGGTATTTTGAGGCTGTAGCGAGACAGGCTTGGCATCCGCCTGTTGAGATGACGCATCGGCAGATTGTGGCTGTGGCGCCGCTTGATCCTCTGCCATAGCACTTGGCGCCGCCATACAGACAGTCATCGCTAGACACAGTGTAGAAAGCTTTAGCTTTAGATGGTCGGCGACAATAATATTTTGATAGAAACCCATAATCATCCCCGACTTAAGGTGCAATAGGTTTCAGATGTTCTCTTTTGTAACGGGTGAATTTCGTGGTTTTGTAATCACCATCGACAATGAATTTTCCCATCAACATAAATTCTTGTTTAGTACGTGTTGGCCCGGTATAGCGCAAAATTCTCTTACCTGTCAGGTCAACGAACATCAACACAGGTGTAGCTCTAACACGGTATTTTTTCTCGGCAAGCTCTTGTGCCGTACCCGTAGTACCATCGAAATCAGTCATTTCATTTGACCCTTCGATATCAATAGAGAAGTTCAGGAAGTGTTTTTTATAGTAGGCAATGACGTCTGGTTGATTCAGGATGGTGTTTTCCATGCGGTGACAGAACGGGCAATCTTTCATTTGGAAAAACAAAAAGATACCCTGTTTACCGGAGTCTTTTGCATTATCCAACTCTTCTTGCAAGTTACCGAAAGTCTCGTCGAAAAAATCCGCGGCCTGAACGTAAGTCGGAGATAAAACCAACAATAAACCACTCAGTACAAACAGCTTACGTACGGAAACTTTTAACCACTTTGTCATATCTCCACCTTTGTCAATTATGTGTCAACGTAACGTAGTCTACGCTACGTTTTATAGGAATATGCCTAGACAGGCAAACTCCATAAAACCTTGTTCTTATGGACGAATCGGTGAATCAAATGACTCCCTTCATTCAACACCTGGATGGCAAGTTTACAACGAGACACCCCATTTTTTCAAACTCTTTTCTAACGCTTGTTAGTTATTTTCATACTCTGGGAGCCAAAAATTCTGTGCTGTGATATAGGGGCAAACTAAGCTGTTAAAAACCTTCTAGTTACTAGCTTGCTTTTGAAGGCTTGGAACAGCAGACGTCAAAAATGCGACTATCAACCCAGTCAACATACCAAATGCAACCGGGTAAACCTCGGCCATCCAATCAAAATAAGAAAACAGAACAAATGCGGCAATGCCGGACAAAATCATCAATATTGCCTGGTTCTGCGTTACGCGCTTACCGATTGAAAGCCAGATAATCAATGGTCCGAAAGCAGAGCCAAGCAGTCCCCAGGCATCCAATACCATTTTGAACACGGTTTGATTGTTGGAAATAGCAATCAAAACCGCTACCACTAGGATGGTAAAGGTCGCAAACTTGGTGAAATAAAGACTTTGCGAGGGCTTCCGAGTCAAGTCGCGTGTCAAAGCCGCCGAACAGGAAAGTACCAATGAATCGACAGTAGACATGGTTGCTGCAAACAACGCTGCCAGTATCAACCCGGCAAATATCTTCGGCATCAACTCGGTCGCTAATGTGGGCAATGCAGTTTCCGCATCGAAACCTGCGGTCACAGGAATCAACAGGCGACTTAACAACCCGACAAAAACCGTCAAACTGTAAAAGGTAACAAACCACGCATAGTAGTATGCTTGCATCTCACCGGGCGTGCGTTCCGGGTGCAGCGTCATAAACCTTATGACGATTTGCGGCTGCCCTATCACCCCCATACCGCCGAAAATCCAGCCGATGACAAACAAAATGGCTGCTGTTGATGTCATATCCGATGGAAGCCAGTTCATATAATGGGGAGCGGCATTCGCCAGTTGTTCCCACACACTTTGCTCAGATGACATCAGCGACAAAATGCCGAATATCGCCAGGGAAGCCATACCAAACAACATCACAATCGACTGGGCGACATCCGTCCATATCGATGCCCGCAATCCGCCCATCAGGCTATAAACGAAAATAATCATCGCCGCGAGATAGATGCCGGTTTCAGGTGACCAGCCGAGCAGCACTTGAGTGGCTTTCGTGCCCGCTTTTAACTGGGCAGCAGCGTAAACCACCAGAAACACCAACGTCAGAACACCAATCAATTGTCGAAGTCGGAAAACTTGAGTCATCGAAGTTTTTCCCTCAGAATCCCTTACCAACCAGTGGACAATGAGTCCGCCAAACGAATGCACTGTATCTGCCTGCGCGTGGCGCTGAATCTGTTTCACCGCCAGTTTCTGAGCAATGAAATCCCCAAAAATCCAGCCAATCATCAACCAAATGGACGACAAGCCCATGGTGTAGGTTGCGCCGATCATCCCAATGAACATGAAGCCGCTATTATTGGTAGCGATAGCCGATAGCCCTACCAAAGCGGGAGAAACGCTTTTCCCCGCTACCAAATAATCTGAAGTGGTTTTTCGGGAGAAAAAATAGCTTGAAACCCCTATCAGGAAAAACAACAGTAGAAAGCCAAGAAAAGTCGTCAATATCATTTAATGAACCTTCCGATAAGGTGTTTTCCTTGTGGAGATTTCATCAAACCACCCCTTTTCGTTTCAGCAATTCTTTGAACTCAGCATTTTCCGACAGACCTTCAAAAATAGGATCTTTAAGCACTTGGTCAACCATGCCTTCCGTGTCCTTTAGAGACAACTCCAAATTGACGATGGCGTCATGAGGTTGATTCAACAACGCATAGGCTCCCGCCAATTGATAAAAGGCATGGGAGTTATCAGGATCAATTTCTAATGCTTGCTGACAGAGGTTGATTGCCCATTGCGGTTCGTTCATCTCCAGAACCACATCGGCTTTATAGGTTAATGCTTCGGCATTGTCGCGATCTAAGCGTAGAATCTGATCATACAAATCCAGACGTCTGGTCGGCACCTGCTCCTGCGCCGCTTTCAACCATAGGCTATGAATATCTTCATAACGCGTGAGACGTTTCTGGGCGCTCTGAATACCGACGGATTTATGATTCAATTCTTCTTCAAGTTTTGCCAACCGCTGCTCATATTCGGAAATCACTTTATTCACTTTGGTGTCGGCAAAATTATGAACACGCTCTTTAACATCTTTCAAAGAGGTCCAACCCACCAGTAAGAGCACGGAACTGATTCCGGCAATCAGGTAAAAGAAATAGGTGACGGTATCGGTGGCATAGGACACAGCCCGATTGGTCGCTGTCAGCTCCCGATCGGTCACTTGCTTGGTCATATTAACCTGCAAGTGATTCATGTCGATGCGCAACTGCTTTAGGTCGTCCAAGACATAGCGTTCGATGAACGGCGTATATAAAGGCGCCTTGAGCTTATCGACGGTTTGTTCCATCTTGGCTTCTTGAGACGCCTCTGGCTTGGCGGCTGTATCCTCGGCAAACACCGGTTGAGCCATCAGCAACAAAGCTAACACTCCCCCAACCTGGCAGATTTTCTTTAGTGTTCCCATATCGCTTTTCCATGGTTATGAACTTCGATTAAACTAGCGTGTAGGCGTTTGACCGCGCGCTCGTAATCTTGCTCTTTGACGAAAAACTGCATTTCCACCTGTCTGAGGTTTTGATGCAACGCTTGAATATTGATGCCCGCTTCAAATAGCGTCTGTACAGCTTGCGCCAAAAGCCCTTTGATACGCATATCACTTCCCATCGCCGAAACCAATGAGACTTTGCTGGTGGAAATCTTGGCGGTCGGCAAACGCACCTCCAATTGTCCGGCAAGTCGTTTGGCTTTTCGCAAGGATGCTTGCAGATACAGGGTGATGGTATTGGCGTTGAAATCTTTAGTCAGCACCTGGCATCTGAGACGTTTGGTGATTTCCCAAATGGCTTGCTCATAGTCTGTCTGCTGCCCCATCATTTCGGCATCGAACACTTCTACGGCGATCAAATTCTGCCTGCCGGCGATAATCTCGACTTGCGGGAACTCGCTCACGTAGTCTTCGCGAATAATGGTGCCGTGGTGCTCGGGCTCAAAGGTGTTTTTAATCAACAGAGGGATCTGTGCTTGTCGCAACCCTTTTGCCGCTTTGGGGTGAATCGCTTCCATGCCAAGGTTCGCCAACTGGTCAGCGATGTCATAATTGGTCTTACCAATGGGAACTGCCTGTTCCTCTCCCACCAAGCGCGGGTCGGCACTACTCAAATGATATTCCTTATGAATGACCGCTTGCGTCGCCTGACACAACACCGCAATACGACTGAACGTCATTTCGCTATAGCCACGGTCAAAGGTGTTCATGAGGTTCTCTTCGCAGTGAGCATAGCCGGTTACAATCGGCAGCACTTCGTCATAATTGAGGTGGCACAATTTGTTGTGAATCACTTCATCCAGCGGCAGTTTTTCATCGTCCTGCCAGCCGGTCAAATCAATCCAAATTGCATTGATGCCTTCTGATTTCAACAACTGCGTCAGGTTCCATGCACTGTGCGCTTCGCCGATGCTCGCTAAGAGTTCACGCACCGTCAACAAATGATCTTCCAGTGAAAAATGTCCATGGTGACAAAGGTTCTGCAAATGCATCAACAAGTTTTCGGTGTGTTCAATGCGCTCGGAGATAAAGCGGTTTGCCGCCGCTTTCATGTCATCTTCATCAAACAGCTCTTCGTTGAACTGTTGCATCTTTGCCGAGAGGTCTCGCAAAGCTTCGCGCCAGGAATGCTCCGTACCATCATCACTCTCGTCATTGTATGCAAACAACCCATAGACACCCGGTTGCCCGGTTTTCTTGTGTTCCAACAAGTCGTTGGTCATGCCGCCGTAAGCGGACACCACCAGAATACGTCGATACGGGTTTTGCGGATAGAAAACAATATTGTCCCTAACCGCCTGATAGTCACTCATGGAGGTTCCGCCGATTTTCTCGACGCTCAATGTTCTATCAACAGGTTTTCCCTGCTCATTCTTATGCTGCATGGCGATAACTTATTCCTTCACCAAAGTATAAGAACCATCTTCATCATGGGTTTCGCGCCCCGTGACCGGTGGATTGAAGGCACACACCAAACGCAGTTCAGTGCCTTTGTTGGCGCTAAGGATATGGCGATCATGCTCGTTCAATGCATAGATCGTCCCTTCACGAATCGGGTGCGTGATACCGGTCGCCTTGTCGTAGATTTCCCCTTCACCCGCAATGCAATACACCGCTTCAAGATGGTTTTTATACCAAAAATGGCAAATCTCACCTTCTTTGATGATGGTGTCATGGAAAGAGAATCCCATCCCATCTTTCCCCAGCAACAAGCGGCGGCTGACCCATTGCCCACCATCTACATCCGCTTCGGTTCCGATAATATCGTCGTATAGATTTCTTACAATCATGATTTACTCCTGTCTAAATTGGTTACTAAAAGGGTTATTTCTTGGCGAGCACTTTTGTGGTCGCTGATTCCAGAATGTCGAAACCTTCGTCGATCAACTCTTTGGTGATGATCAAAGGCCCGAGGAATTTGATGACTTCACCTTCCGCGCCGGCGGTTTCCACCACCAAGCCTTCATGGAATGACGCCTCACAGACTTTTGACGCGACTTCAGGGTCTCTGAACTCCGCACCCCAGATCATGCCGTGACCGCGAATTTCACGAATCGCTTTCGGGAATTTCAACGCCAGTTGCTGCATACGCTGTTGCACCCACTCAGATTTTTGTTTGATTTCCGCTTGGAAGTCTTTGTTTGACCAATATTTGTCAATCGCTGCCTTCGCCGCGACAAACGCCAAGTTAAACCCACGGAAAGTTCCTGAGTGTTCACCCGGACTCCATTTGTCCAACTCTGGTTTCATCAAAACAATCGACATCGGATGCCCACCCCCGACAGATTTCGATAAAGTGACAATATCAGGGACGATACCAGCACGTTCGAAGCTGAAGAAATCACTTGAGCGTCCGTTACCAGCTTGAATGTCATCGACGATCAACAAGATATCGAATTTGTCACAAATCTCTCTCAGCGATTTCAGCCAAGGCGCGCCGGCAACGTTGATGCCCCCTTCCGCCTGAATGGTTTCCAAAACGATGGCGGCAGGCAGTTCCGTCCCACTGGAAGCATCTTCTAGAATTTTGTGTAGATAAGCGATGGTATCGACCTTGTCGCCCAGGTAGTTATGGAAAGGCACCTGAGTGGTGTAACCCGGCACACCATAGCTTTCGTCGTGGTAGTAACTGTTACCGGTGATACTCAGCGATCCCATCGACATACCATGGAAGCCGTTAGTGAAAGACATCACTTGTTTACGACCCTTGACCTTTCTGGCGATTTTCAATGCGGTTTCGATGGCATTGGTACCGGTTGGTCCTACGAATTGAATTTTGTAATCCAGATTTCGTGGCTTGAGGATGTTATTGACGAACGACTCAATAAAGTCGCGTTTCGCTACTGTCGCCATATCCAGTGCATGGCCGATACCGTCTTCCTGCAAATACTTGATGACCGCATCGTTGATAACCGGATTGTTGTGCCCGTAGTTCAACGCGCCCGCGCCGGCAAAGAAATCGACGTAACGTTTACCGTCATCGTCCCAGATTTCTGCCATTTTCGATTTTGAAAATAGGGTTGGGAAAGAGCGGATATAGCCTCTCACTTCCGATTCGTATTGATTAAATACACTTAATTTTTCTGTTGTCATGTTAGCTTTCCTTAGATTTTTAATAGTTTTTCTTATCGCCAGTAGGCAAACAGGTTCTGATGCTTTGGTGCTGCCAAGCGATAAAGTTCTTCAGCCTCGTGTCCAAGACTGGAAAAGTGCGCTTCGGTTAAAAAGGGTTCAACGACTACCTTCAAGCCTTCGTCATTGGCAAAGCCGTTGAACAACGCTTGGGAGGCCTTGTTGGATGGACTGATGGTGCAGAGAATTTCGGTGACATAGCTTTTGCTCTGGTTCGCCAGTAATTGACGAATCAATCGCTTCGCTAAGCCTTGGCCTCGCGCGATTTCGTCTACGGCAATCTGCCAAACAAACAATGAGCGCGGCTCTTCAGGCAAGTAATAGGCGGAAACGAAGCCCACCAGCTCACCGTCCATTTCTGCAACCACACAGGTATCGGCAAAATGCGATGCCTGCAGGAAATAGAGATAACTCGAGTTCAAATCCAACGGCGGGCATCGCTCAATCAAGCGATAGATGGCTTCACCATCCGCCAGCGTCGGTTTTCTGAACTGAATATCAGGTTTGGGTTTTGTTTTATGAGAATTAAAGGTTTCGGTATGACTCTCCATGATGAGTGACCTTTGTTGTTGAGTTGCTGATAGGATTAGCAACCAATCGCAGCAATGGAAATGAAATGAAAAACGTCTCCATTGACTTAAAGACTATGGCAATCAAGCGATAATAAACCTCACGACCTAGCATGCTTAAATCAGCATAAACCGTTGCAAATGCAGCAGAAGTAGCAAAATCTAACGAACAGGGGGATGGCTTATGGCTTGACCATACGATTGATTCCTCCGGACTTGTCCTTTGGATTAGACTCGACCCTGTGGGATGTAAATGAACATCTTGAGGATCTAAAGAAGAAAAGCGCCTAGAAAACTTCCACAGGATTTTATTTTGGAATTTCTTACCTGCAAATGTTCGTTCACCTGCAAGCAGTGCTTTCAAAAAATAGATAATTTAACCTTTTGGGTTTTTAAGTTGCAAACATCCTAACAAAAACAGCTCAATATCTCAAGTTTTAGGGAAAATTTCATATTTTTGTCATCAAAAATAGAAAAAACGATAAATAAAAAATGACTTTTATCCCATAAAATTCCCACAAATTAGGGACAAGATATTTATTGTTGTTTAATGTACTTAAAATAAAGGGACGCAAGCTCAGGGCACAAGCTTGTATGCACGATAAAACCGAATTTAATAGTTTTTAACTATCACTATGTTAAAAACATTTAATTTTACTTAAATAACTTATCCTCCTAGAATGAGTCCCGAAGCAACGAATTTTTCATCAATACCACTAAAACTTAATTTCAAAAACTTAACGAGGAGTTATTTATGCCTTTTGAAAATCGCGAAGGACAAAGAGTACCAAGTGTTGTATGGCCTACACGCCAAGGCGGAAACTGGGTTAACGTCAACAGTGACGACATCTTTAAAGGTCGTACGGTTATCGTTTTCTCTTTGCCTGGTGCATTCACCCCAACTTGTTCATCAACGCATTTGCCACGTTTCAATGAACTAGCGCCTATTTTCTTTGAAAACGGTGTCGACGAGATCGTTTGTATGTCTGTTAACGACACTTTCGTTATGAACGAGTGGGCAAAAGATCAAGAGTCTACCAACGTGACTTTGATCCCTGACGGAAACGGTGAGTTCACTGCCGGTATGGGTATGTTGGTTGACAAAGCTGACCTAGGTTTCGGTAAACGTTCATGGCGTTACTCTATGTTGGTTAAGGACGGTGTCGTGGACAAAATGTTCATTGAACCTGAAGTCCCAGGCGACCCATTTGAAGTATCTGATGCAGATACCATGTTGAACTACATCAACCCGAATGCAAAAGCATCTCAGGTTGCAACCATCTTCACCAAGCCAGGCTGTCCTTTCTGCGCCAAAGCGAAAGCAGCGCTTGAAGATGCCGGGATCACTTACGAAGAAATCACCATTGCTAATGCAGGTGTTACTTCTCGTACACTTCGTGCCGTGGCGAATGCCGATACGGTTCCACAAGTGTTCATCGAAGGGAAACACATCGGTGGTTCAGACGATCTTGAAGCTTACCTAGCCAAGTAATCGGCGAATAGCCTTCAGGCGATTGCCCGCAATCGCCGCATAAAACCTACCAGGTTGGGGTACCCCCTTTAATTAGTCAGCCCCAACCTGGCAGTTTTTCACGCTACATTTTCAGACGTTTTATTTCGAAGAAAAGCTGCTGGCGTTCGGTTACCAGCTTGTCTCCGTGATAGAATTTCATTCTTTAGATTTAACGATACAACCTACTTTGCAGGAGAACACGCATGCAAAACAAGACGCAATACGATTATGACTTGATTGCCATCGGTGCAGGCAGCGGCGGTTTGTCCGTTGTGGAACGTGCAGCGGAATACGGTAAGAAATGTGCTGTGGTCGAGGCGAAAAAACTCGGCGGTACCTGCGTCAATATCGGTTGTGTTCCGAAAAAAGTCATGTGGTTCGGCGCGCACATTGCCGAAGCCGTTCGCGATGCGAAAGACTATGGTTTCGACATCGAGAAGAAAGGCTTTGACTGGGCGGAGTTGGTGAAACGACGTGAACAATACATCAGCAATATCACCACCTGGTACGGCGGTTATATGAAAGACAAAAACGTCGATGTATTGGAAGGCTGGGGCAGCTTTGTCGACGAGCACACTGTTTCGGTTGACGGCAAGCACTACACGGCAGAAACCATTGTTATCGCACCGGGCGGTAGACCATTCATCCCAAATGAAACGGAGAACGCCGATTTAGGGATTACCTCGGATGGCTTCTTTGCCTTGACCGAACAACCTAAAAAAGTCGCGGTCATCGGTAGTGGTTATATCGCAGTGGAAATCGCTGGCGTATTACAGGCTTTGGGCACGGAAACCAGTTTGCTGAGCCGCAAGGACTTGGTATTGCGTGGCTTCGACGACATGGTTCGTGAAACCTTGACGGATGCCATGATTGAAAGCGGCATTCACAAGGAATACCACTTCCAAGTCAAGAAATTGAGCCGTGAAGCCGACGGCACCATCAGTATCGACTCTGAAGACGGACAGCGCCTAGTAGGCTATGACCAAGTTATCTGGGCGGTGGGTCGTGAGACCTTGACTGAGCCTTTGGCTTTGGAAAATGTCGGCTTAGCCGTCAATGGTAAAGGATTTATTGATGTTGATGACAAACACCAAACATCAGTGCCTAACATCTATGCCATTGGAGATGTTACCGGACAAGCGCAGTTAACACCTGTTGCGATCCGTGCCGGACGCTACTTGGCGGAACGTTTGTATAACAACCAACCTGACATCAAGATGGATTTGAGCAAAGTCCCGACCGTCGTCTTCTCTCACCCGCCAATCGGCACCATTGGGTTGGCGGAACACGATGCGCGTAGCCAATATGGCCATGACAATGTTCAGGTTTATACTTCGGTCTTCACGCCAATGCGCTATGCCTTTACCGAGCACCAGATCAAAACGGCTTTAAAGTTGGTTTGCGTCGGTGAAGAACAGCGCGTGGTTGGTATTCATATTGTCGGTGACGGTGCAGATGAAATGTTGCAAGGCTTTGCGGTAGCAGTGCAAATGAATGCGACCAAGGCTGACTTAGATGCAACCATCGCCATTCACCCAAGCTCGTCGGAAGAGCTGGTGACGATGCGCCCGATGATCTTGAAATAACCAGACAGAACAAATAATTCACCTGTTTGTTGCTATGCGTTTCATAGGATAAGTTGAATCCTATCACGCAATCCCTGTAGAATTGGGTATCTACCACTCGATTCTACAGTCCTATGCCTACTCAAAAACACAAGCAAGACACCCACCCAAGACTCACGGACAAGCAGCTTGCCAAGCTCCTTGAGTTGCCGAAAGGTGCCGACATTCGTCACTTGGAAAATCATTTTGAGGACAGCAGTCACGACATTTATGTCATCCAAGAACCAGAAGTGACGTCACCGTCTTGCGTGGTCAAGGTGCTGCGAACCAATGCACTGAAGAACAATGCGTTCTGGCAATTGATGAACGACTGTTTCAATGCCGGGTTGATTGCACAGACCGCCTGTTTCTATGCAATCTATCCTTTGATTAAGGAAATCAGTCCGCTCACCATTCCAACCCTGAAACAACAGATTATCGAACCCGCTGACCCTGACAAACCCAAACAACCTGCACTCTATATCACCCAGGTCTACTTCCTGGAAGGCAAGGTCTCTACAGAAGTCACGCATGAAATGGTGCAGGATCTCGCCAAACACACCGCTTGCATGCACTTGACCACCTCGGACCATTTCGGCTCTATTGACGAACCCATCGCGCCGAGTTTGCATGACTGGCCTAGCCATCTCAAGCGCATCCTAGCGAAATACATGGATAAGTTCCCGGAGATTCCCGAGTTTACACGCCAGCGCTTGTTGAATCAGATTGAAAACACTTTTCAAATCGACGAATTCTGCCTCATCATGCCGGATTTACGCTGGGATCAATTTCTGACCAAAAAGGATCGGCTTTTCGCGCTGACAGATTTGGACGCCATCGTCTATGGCCCAAGAGAGATGGAATGGGTGCTGTTGGAATACTTGCTGACACCGGTTCAAGCTGAAGTTTTCTTGAAGGAATATACGCAGTTTCTACCCGTGCCAGACCTGACTGAAGTGCGTGACGTCTATCGCACATTACTCTATATGATGAATGTGCTCGGCTCGACCGACTATGAAGCTTGGATGAAACAACCCAAGCTGTTCAATATCACTGGGTACTGACATCCGCCTCAGACGTAGGCGCTTGTCGGTAGAGTTGGCGCCACTCGAAAAAGCCAATAATCACCATCACGACATACGCCGCCATCAGCACCATGGTGAAATAGAAACCGGTTTGCGCATAAAGAAAGATGGCTACACCATCGACCACTATCCAATAGAGCCAGTTTTCTAACACCTTACGAGCCATCAGTATAGTCGTCAATACCGAGAACACCATCACCCCCGCATCCAGATAAGGCAGCTTGGAGAAATGGGTCGCCTGCAGATAATCGGCAAGCAGTATGCTGATCACCACTCCCGAACCAATTAAGGCCAAGTGCCAACGGAAACTCAAACGGTGAATGGCCACACTGTATTCCTCGGATTTCGGACGGCGCCACAGCCAAAAACCATACACAGCCATCGCAAGATAATAAGCGTTCAATCCCGATTGCAACGGCAACTGACCTTCCCAAAAAATCACGGTATAGATCAACGTGCTGACAAAAGCACAAGGCCATGCCCAAATGGATTCTTTAATCGCCAGATACAAATAAGCCAAGCCCAACAAAGTTGCAATAGCTTCCCAACCGGACATGGCTTGAGCCGACTGGATAACTTGATCTATGAATGACATCTTGGGTTATTCGCTACAGGCATCGATACGCGCCTTGGAGCGGTCGGTACCGATTAATTTCAGGACAAAGACCGTTTTCGGCTGTGTTGCCAATACCGCTTCGACTTCTTCGGTCATCATCGACATCAGGGTACGAAACTCCCCAAACACCTGCGTACTCATGGCGTTACGTGCAACACGGATCTCACTATGCGTTTCCAAACGATCGATAAAGTCGATAATCGGCTGGCAGTAGTCTTCCTGCAAAGGATACATAGAAATTTCAATAGATGCTTGCATGACGTTTCCTCAATTAAAAATAAACGTGCGTCGTGATACCAAAACTTCTTGGATCACCCAAACGAATATATTTTTTGTTTGTCCAAGTCGGATCATTTCCGAAGAAGAATCCTCTGGTCGCATAACGCTCATCCGTCAAGTTTTTCACCCACAGAGTCGCGTCCCAGCTTTTTGTTTCATAACCGACACGAGCATTGACGATTTGGTACGGCTTGGAACGTGCATTGTTGGAGTTACTGAAATAAAACGCATCCATTCCCGTGTATTCCAAACGCGCGACATAGCCATGGCTTCGGTATTGTCCACCCAATAGGAACTGATAATTCGGCGCATGCGGTTGCTGACGACCGTCAATGGTGAAAGCGCCGGATGAAGAACTGCCTTTCACCGTGGTGTTCAATAAGCCTAGGTTGGCAAAGGTTTTCCACTGATCGTTAACCTGCCAATCCAACTGACCTTCCAAGCCGTAGTTGGTGGCTTTGTCGAAGTTTTCGGTATAAAACACATAGTTGGAACCGATGTAGGTATAACCATCGAATTGCGGATTTTGTCTGTCCATATAGAAGACATCAAATTGAGTTTTCAAACGGTTGTTTGCCAAATTCATACGATGACCTATTTCATAATTCATCGCCGTTTCGGTTTTATAGTAGGTCAAATATTTTTTGTTGGTCGGCAGACCTGGGTTGAACCCTCCTGCCTTGTAACCTCTTGCCACCGAAACGTACGCCGACTGATGCTGTGTGAGGGTTTGCGTCAAACTGATGTTGGCGCCAACTAGATTTTCATTCGGCTTGAAGCTGTCACCATCGGTACTGTTGAATTTGGACTCGTGATGCTCCAAACGCACACCAGTCGTCAGCACAGTCTTCGATGAAAAATGTGTGTCCAACTGCCCAAATCCCGCGAACTTGTTCACTTCGTACTTAGAAGTCACATGCCAAGGGTACTGGGTTCCGTTATCGTTGAAATCACTGTCGATTTTGTTTTTCTCTTCCAAGCGCGAAGCAAAGACACCGAACAACCAATCGGTCGATTTATTGAAAATTCTCGCATTCGGTTGCGACACCCAACGTAGTTCTTGTGAGAAGCTGCTGCGGTTTTTGGCGTCTTTAAAAGTTCCAGTAAACGGCGTTGAGTAATAGCCTTTGTACGTCCAGTCCTGATCGTAGCTGTAAATCATGTCGGAGTTCGCCGCGGTTGTGGTACTCGTTAAGGTCGCCACTTGTCCAAAATACTGATACTTAATCGCGCCGGCGTGTGTTCTTTGAGTGTCTTTACCTGGCTGATCCGACAGCGTCGTGAGTGTATTGTTCAATGACCAAGCGTCATAACCATCGTTGTAATCAGCATGCAACAGAGTCAAATCCAACTGTGATTTCTCGGTTGGAAAGAATCGCAGTTTACCGCGCACATTCAATTCATC
Organism: Hydrogenovibrio marinus; assembly: GCF_013340845.1. Taxonomy (NCBI): domain Bacteria; kingdom Pseudomonadati; phylum Pseudomonadota; class Gammaproteobacteria; order Thiotrichales; family Piscirickettsiaceae; genus Hydrogenovibrio; species Hydrogenovibrio marinus. The sequence goes on along the minus strand of NZ_AP020335.1, from coordinate 190,398 downwards.
ATGCTTATTAGTATCATCACGATGCAAATAAACATTGTCTCGGAAACCATTGTCATAGTGTTTTTGGATGGCGACACGATACTGCGGGCTGTCTTTTTTATCCGAAAAAGGGCCACTGGTCATCAAACCGACTTCGGTCAGGCTGCCGTTACCAATAGAGGTTTCGATCATGTTCTCTTGGTAAGGCGTAGGATCATTGGTTTGAATATTGATTAAACCGGCAATGGCGGTATCGCCGTAACGCGTGCTTTGCGGGCCGCGCAACACTTCCACTTGCTTGACATCAAACAGATTGGAGATCATGCCAATACCACTGAAATCGATACCATCAATCGCCAAGCCTACGCTTGGGTTCGGCGCACCAGTGTAATCGTCACGCTCACCCATACCGCGAATCTGGATGTGCTTGGCACGCGCATCCTGCCCGGCAAAGTTGACATTTGGCGTTTGCAACAAGACATCTTCCAACTGGTTCGCACCTCTATCCTGCAAGTTCGCCGCATCCATCACCGTGGTACTCACCGGCAGTTTGCTTTCTTCCGCACCACGTAAATCGGCTTGTACGGTAACAGGTGCCAACTTGGTTTCGGATGAATGAGCTTTATCTTCAGCCTGAGCGGTATTCGCCAGAACGGTCAAAGACAATAACGGGACTAGATGTTTGATAAACGATTTTGTGTTGCGGAATTTCACCAAAGCTTCCTTAGTTTTTATGAACAGGAAGCGGCAAAGACACGCATTCACGCGTGTTTTTGGATGTGCTGCCCGTTCCTACGCCAGTATTACCTGGATCAGGTTCAAGGGTCTCCTTTCGGATCTCAGGTACATCCCATTCATTATTCGGGAAGACCGCCCCTCGGCATTCAAATTTGTGTATTTATTGGATTGATTGAAATATCAATAAGTTGGCGCATTATAGAGCGCTTTTCCCCTAAATGCAAAGAACCTGACAAAATCTACCAAGTTGGGGGAAAGCGCAGAAGCTTAGTCTGAGTCTTTGATGCGTGTCATTTTGCCCAATGGCGATTCGACGGTGTTCTTATCAAGGAAAAGATAGGTTTGGGTCAGCCCTTTCGCCATACCGCTCTGGTAGGTGACCATGACCTTACTACCTTCGACCTTATAGCTGCATTTCTCAACAATCTTATTGGTTTCAGTTTCACCCTTGCGGAAAACCATCACCGTGTCGACAATCCCGCTAACTTGCCACTTGCCTTTCAATGGCCCCGGATCACTCTCGGTGGAAGAACAGGCGGTTAAAGAGCCCAGCATCAACAAAACAATAAACGACAATACGAATTTCATTGCAGGTGTTTTCATTCTCTTTCCCAGTTTTATGTGTTTTATAAAATCGGTTCCCGTCTATTATCGCTAAGCTGATGATAAGAAAGTTTAAGAGAGTCTGACGCCTTCAGCTTCTCGGTGAGGAATGCTTTGGCTATGTGGGCGCTGTCGCTCAGCGCATGGCCTTTTGCCAACCCAGTAGCAATGGCAGAAGACAGCACACAACCGGTGCCGTGCGTATGTGAAGTTTGTACCCTAGCCGCAAATAAAGCTTCCGGCGTGCTATCGGATTGCAGCACATAGTCGGTACAACTGTCGGTTGCGGAATGCCCACCTTTGATGACCGCCGCTTTGACATTCATGCGCCAGAGTTGCTCGCCGATTTCATCCATTTCCTCGGCGAGCCCTTGATAATCGGTATTCAATAATCGATTCAATTCCGGCAGATTGGGCGTAATAACATCGGCACGGGGAAAAAGCTCGGCTTTCAAAATATCCAAAGCATCGAGCGCTAGCAAATCCTTACCGCTGGAGCTGACCAATACCGTGTCCAACACCACGTTTTTCAAGGCATAGCGATCAATCAATCTTGCTACACAAGAAACAATCTCAGCGCTTGCCAACATGCCGATTTTGACGGCATCCACCTGCATGTCGTCCAGCAAGGCAGACACCTGATTTTCCAGCACAGCGATGGGGGGCGCAAACACATCCGACACCCCTTGTGAGTTTTGCGAAGTCAACGCTGTCGGCACACTCAGCGCATAACCGCCAAGCGCATGGATGGTTTTGGCATCGACCTGAATCCCCGCGCCGCCATAAGGGTCAGAACCGGCAATCGTCAACACAACAGGCGTTTTATTCACTGATTCTCCTTCCATGCAGTTTGAAACAATTCATTCAACTGTCGCACTTTACCAACATCAATACTGGCATCTGTTGCAGAAACCTGCACGCCGCCAATCATCGCTATGCCCTGTACACCGCTCTTAACGACCTCGGTCAAATTGGTAGCATCAATGCCGCCGATTGCAACCACAGGAATCCTCTCTCCTTGATTGGCGAGACCCGCTACCCATTCTGATAAGCGCGGCAAGCCGGTTGTTTCATAGTCCAGCTGTTTACTGCGAGTTTCAAACACCGGACCGATTGCCATATAAGAAGGTTTGACCGACAACGCAAACGTCATTTCGTTTTGGGTGTGAGTGCTGATACCCAACCGCAAACCTGACGCTCGTAATGTGCGCCAATCTGTGTCATCAAGCGCTTCACAGTCTTCCTGCCCCAAGTGTACACCATACGCTTTACAGACAATCGCTTCCCGCCAAGCATCGTTGATGAACAATCGAGCATGGTATATGCGAGCAAGGGTTACCGCTTGGCGGACTTCATCACTCAAAGCTGTGCCCACCAAATCCTTGATGCGCAGTTGCGCCGTGGTAATACCGTTTTCAAACAATGGGCGCAATTTTGCCGCTCTATCCACCAAAGGATAAATACCCAGCGGCATCACACCGCAACTTGGAAAAGCTTTTAAAGTCATCAATCAAAATCCAAAAAAACTGCCAGGTTGGGTGTTTATCACTGCCCCAACCTGGCAGATTTTAATCCCCATTCCCAACTACTTCTCAGCTTGATGCCAAAACGGTGTTCCTAGCACAGGCGTAGAAGGCGAGGCAAAATCCCGCTCAGGCATCGCACCCGCCTCATAACCCGCACGTCCAGCTTCGACCGCTGAGCGGAATGCCGATGCCATTTTCACTGGTTGTTGCGCCAAGGCAACTGCCGAGTTCAGTAACACACCGTCATAACCCAACTCCATTGCCTGTACCGCATCCGATGGTTTGCCGATGCCGGCATCGACAATCAACTGCAAGTCTGGAAAACGCTCGCGAATCGCTTTCAGGTTGTAAGGGTTCATCAGACCTTTTCCTGAGCCGATAGGTGAACCCCAAGGCATCAGAATACGACAACCCGCTTCCACCAAACGCTTGGCCAACACCAAGTCGTCAGTGGTGTAGGGAAAGACCTCAAAACCGTCTTGGATAAGTGCTTCCGCCGCTTTAACCAACTCAAAAGGATCAGGTTGTAGATTGTATTCATCCCCAATCACCTCCAGTTTTATCCAGTTGGTCTGAAAAACCTCCCGTGCCATTTGCGCGGTCGTTATCGCCTCTTTCGCTGAGTGACAGCCTGCCGTATTCGGCAAAATCGCCAAATCCAATTCGCGAATCAGTTGCCAGAAGGTTTGCCCTGCGGCATCCCCCGCTGCCTGACGACGCAAAGAGACGGTCACAATTCCCGCCCCCGACGCACGAATGGACTCTTGCATGACCTGCGGTGAAGGGTAAAGTGCCGAACCGATCAATAAACGGCTGTTCAGCGTTTTGCCGCCGATGTGCCAAGGTGTCATCTCCATCACTTACCCTCCCTGCATGGGGGCGACGACTTCAATCGTATCGCCCTGTTGTAACTGTGTGTTGTCATAATCGCTACGCGGCACGAACGTGCTGTTGATTGCCGTCGCAAAGCCGCCTTGCTGATAACCTAATTGCTGTAGAAGTCCAGATAGGCTTTCACCGTTGGTGCATGCTATGGCATCCCCGTTAAAAACCACTTCTATGCGCTGTTTTTCCATTAAAAAGATTCCCCGAAACTTTGGTTGATTGCCTGCTCCGCCATCGCTGGCGATAACAGATAACCGTGTCGATACAGACCATTCACCCTCGTCAGCCCTTTCTCAACCTCAACGCGAGGCAAGTTGTCTTTCAAAGCCGGGCGACAATTGGTGAGTTGCTTGACGATACGCGCCTCGCCAAACGCGCTGTTCACGCTATAAACTGCGGACAACAGCTCCAAACTGGAACGCACCGACATTGGACTTTTGTCTTCACTTTCAATTTCCGTCGCCCCGACAACATAACGGTTGTCAGGTCTAGGCACGATATAAATGCGATAACGCGGATGCATCAAACGCACCGGACGCGAGATGTTCACGCCCGGGGCATCTAGCCAGAAAACTTCGCCTCGCACGCCGCGCAAATCCTTCACATCCGTTTTGGCACCTAGACCACGACTGTCAAATACCCAGTCAAAGCTTTCGGTCGTCGTACTGGTTGAAATGCCGTCTTTTGTGGTAATGGTTCCATGTGAAACAGCGGACACTTCCATTTGCTGATGCCACACAACATTTGCGTGAGACAGAAGATAGTTCGCAGAAGCCGCCATAAATGCCTGTGCATTCACCTGACCTTCTGCTGGCAAAAAGAAACCTTTTTTGTGGTGACTCAAGTCCGGTTCCAGCTCGGCGATTTGCTGTTGGTTCAAGGTTTGGATATCTGCTGCCGCGGGCACCTTAGCCCGCAGTTGGCGAATAAAGGTTTCCAACTCCGCTTCATCCGCAGGATGAGCCGTGATAATGGAACCCTTACGCTGAAACGCGCTGCTTGCGGCATCCAAACCAACTTGTTCCAACAACTCAGGCCATAACGCTATTGAGCGCTGTCCTGACTCGAAAATAGCCGACTCCGCAGTCTCCAGCTCCGCAAAAGGGGCGAGCATGCCTGCGGCAGTCAAACCCGCAGCATTTTCGCCCTCTGCCGTATCCAGATCAAACAGGGTGACCTGATGCCCTCGGTTGAGCACCATCAACGCCAGCACACGCCCGACCAGTCCGGCGCCTGCAATACCAATGTTCATATTTAGGCCTTCTTAGTGATGTCTTCTACATTGACGTAAACTTCACTGCCTTGCGCTTTGAACTCTTCAGATTTGGCTTGCATGCCTTGTTGCAAAGCTTCATCTTCGGACATGCCTTGTGCTGCGGCGTACTCACGCACATCTTGAGAGATTTTCATCGAACAGAATTTCGGCCCACACATCGAGCAGAAGTGCGCGACTTTCGCCGAGTCTCTCGGCAAAGTCTCGTCATGGAAAGCGCGCGCTTTTTCAGGGTCTAAACCAAGGTTGAACTGGTCTTCCCAACGGAATTCAAAACGTGCTTGAGACAAGGCATCATCACGTGAACGTGCGCCCGGATGCCCTTTAGCAATATCCGCCGCGTGTGCCGCAAGTTTGTAGGTAATCAGACCTTCTTTCACATCATCACGATTCGGCAAGCCCAAATGTTCTTTTGGCGTGACATAACAAAGCATCGCAGTACCGAACCAACCAATCATCGCTGCACCGATTCCCGAAGTGATGTGGTCATAGCCCGGTGCGATATCAGTCGTCAGAGGCCCAAGCGTGTAGAAAGGCGCTTCATGACAGTATTCCAACTGCTTTTCCATGTTTTCTTTGATCAGGTGCATCGGCACATGACCTGGACCTTCAATAATGGTTTGAACATCGTGTTTCCAAGCGATCTGTGTTAACTCACCCAAGGTTTTCAACTCAGACAATTGTGCTTCGTCATTGGCATCCGCCACTGAACCCGGACGCAAACCATCCCCGAGAGAGAAAGACACATCATAGGCTTTCATGATTTCGCAGATGTCTTCAAAATGGGTATAAAGGAAGTTTTCTTTGTGATGCGCAATACACCACTTTGCCATAATCGACCCACCACGTGAGACGATACCGGTAACACGCTTGGCAGTCATCGGCACGTAACGCAGCAACACGCCGGCGTGGATGGTAAAGTAATCAACACCTTGCTCTGCTTGCTCAATCAAAGTATCGCGGAAGACTTCCCACGTCAGATCTTCGGCAATGCCGTTGACCTTTTCCAAGGCTTGGTAAATCGGTACGGTACCGATTGGCACTGGTGAGTTACGCAAAATCCAATCACGCGTGGTATGGATGTTTTTCCCAGTGGATAAATCCATCACCGTGTCCGCACCCCAACGAGTCGCCCAAACCATTTTCTCAACTTCTTCGGCAATGGATGAGGTGGTGGCGGAGTTACCGATATTGGCGTTTACTTTCACCAGGAAATTACGACCGATAATCATCGGTTCGCTTTCCGGATGGTTGATGTTACAAGGAATTACCGCTCGGCCTTCTGCCACTTCTTGTCGGACAAATTCAGGGGTGATATCTTCTAATAGGTTCGCACCGAAATTTTCACCGCGTAAGCGTTGCTCACGCTCAGCGTCATTCAAATAACGACGCGTCATTTCACGGTTTTGGTTTTCACGGATGGCGATAAATTCCATCTCCGGGGTGATGATACCTTGGCGCGCGTAGTGCATCTGAGTGACATTTTTGCCCGCTGTCGCTCTTAAGGGCGCGCGTACTAGGCTTGATGCCCCAGCGATCGCGGTCTCCATCTGGCTGCGGTTTTTGTAACCGTTGTCTTTTGGATCAATCACGCGCCCTTCGTAGGCTTCGACATCACCACGCCCTTCAACCCAACTTTTACGAATAGCAGGCAAGCCTTGCGCAACATCAATATCGACAGACAGATCGGTATAAGCACCGGAAGTATCATAGACACTAACGGTTTCGCCATTAGTCAGTGCGATTTCACGCATCGGTACGCGGATCTCAGGGTGAATTTCACCTGGGATATAGATTTTTGATGACGCCGGAAGTGGCGTTCGAGTCAGGATTTCATTCGATGCCGGTAATGCATCTTTAAAAGGTGTGTTTTGTGTTGTCATTGCGTTTTTCTCACTTAGTTAAAAAAGTGTTGGAAAAACCGCGTAATCAGAGTGAACAAAAACCCAATAAGCCCATCGAAATAAGGCGGAATCAAAAGGAGAATAAACAAATATGGAACACATTGATGCTTATTCATCTCTTCTTGATTGAAGGTTTTTAAGTCATCAAAGTGTGGTAGCCGTAACGGCTATTGACTTGGAGTTCTCTTCCCTACGCTGGTCTTAACCAGTTCAAGTTCAACGGGTTTAGCTTGCGCAGTCTCAGCTCTGTTCTTTTTGAAAAAAGAACTTCGCACCCCGAGAGATGTGACAACATCTTAGCATAGATATTGATGAAATTGAAAGCAGCCCAACCTGGTAGATTTTTGCTTAAACAAAGCACTCGCCGCCCGAAGGGGTAAGGCGAGAAAATCTGCCAGGTTGGGTCAGTTGGACTATAGGCTAACCTTTAGTCTTATGGACAAACACGCCGTTGAAGTCTTCCGGCGGTTCTTCAATGTAATGTTCGCAGCGCTCAATATACATCTTGTAGACATTCTGATTGGTTTTATCCGGCCAGGCTTCAACTTCTTTGAAAATTTCCAACGCCTGGTCAAACTTAGCGTCCTTATACAACGCAATGGCTTGGTGGTATTTATCAAGCTCTTCTTTCAATCGACCTTCCGCCTGACCGAAGTCTTGCACCTGCCAGACTTCGACAGGTTCAGTTTTACCTTTCACCGTTACCAAATCCAGAAAGCGGAAAATATAGGGTTGTTTCAGTAGGTCTTTGGTGAAATTGGAAATGGTCACTTTAGAGTTATAGAACTTACACAAAGACTCCAAACGCGCGCCCAGGTTGATAGGATCTCCGATAACGGTATAGTCGCTTCGCCCTGCGGAACCCATCTCTCCTACCACGGCCTCCCCCGTATTGAGGCCAATACCGATATCAATAGGCGGTACACCAGCATCATCTGCCATTTTGACAACCGCTTCAAACCGTGGATCTTGGCGCACCTTTTCATTGATTTCATCCAAACCTTTTATTTGCTCCAAACTGGCGGTCACCGCTTTGTCAGCATGGTCTTCAACATCAATCGGCGCATTCCAATACGCCATGATGGCATCACCGATAAACTTATCGACCGTGCCTTGCGCTTTGACAATAATATCGGTCATGGGTTCCATGTAATCATTCAGGAAGGTAATGAGGGTTTTTGCGTTCGGCATGGCTTCGGAAATATTGGTGAAGTTGCGCACGTCGGAGAAGAAAACGGTTACTTCTCGTGTGTCCCCTTCCATAATATTGTTGGCTTCGTTCTTGAGGATTTCTTCCATAACCGCTGGACTCACCTTGCTGGAAAGCTTGCCGCGTAACATCATTTTTTGACGGGTTTCAAAGAAGTAGGCAACTACCAATGAGAAAATAAATGCCACCCCCAAGGCAAACACCCCAAAGAGAATGTTAAAGACAATCCCTTCTTTGAAAAGCGTTTCAAAATAGAAGAAATACAAAGCAATGGCTTCCGCCAAGTAGGCGACAAATGCCCAAAAAGCAGACAAACGAACAAATATCAAATAACTGAAAGCAAACACCACAGCTATGATGAGCATGTTGGCAGAAATCACCCAGCTTGGACGCGTGAGGAAATCCCCTTTCAGAATATTGTCGATGACGTTGGCATGTGCCTCCACCCCCGGATAAACGTTGTCAAACGGCATGGAACGCAAGTCCAATAACCCGGCAGCAGACGTCCCGATTAAGACAAACTTGCCGTCCAACTCTTTAGGGTCGACTTTGTTCTCCAAGACTCGTGCGGCGCTGATGTAGTGAAAAGTATGACCGGGGCCTCGGTAGTTTACAAACAGTCGTCCACCGGGGTCTGTCGGGATAAACATTTTGCCCAACTGAATGGACTCTACCCCTAGATCCGAGTAGTTGACGAAGACTTTACTCTTTTGTGTTGCAATACGAATCATTTCCAGCGCGAGTGAAGGATAAATAACGCCATCATATTTCATGACCAAAGGCACGCTACGTACCATCCCTGACTCATCGGGAACATTATTGAAAAAGCCGCTGCTATAGGCTGCGTTTTGCAGTACCGGGATATTGAGCAACACCCCTTTTGGCTGGAGAATGTCGGTGTTTGCAGAGAACCCGCGTTCTATAAAGATTGCCGGAATATTAGGTGTATCCGCTTTGGGCGTTGGCGTACTCATCTGAAAGACATAACCGAGAATGGTCGGGGTCTGAGCCAGTGTCTTTGCCATTACCTGATCGAAATCCGGCAGATTTTTGTCTGGGAAATGGTAGCGTTTGGCAAGCTTCGCCGGCGAGGTTCTGTCTGCTTCGGAAAACACGATATCCAGACCGACAATACCCGCGCCATCATTAGCCAGTTTTTGTAGAAGCTCGGCAAATAAATCACGGCTCCAAGGCCATTGACCATATTTCTCAAGGCTGGCATCGTCCAAATCGACAATCACCACCTGACCCGTCGTGGGAATCGGACCACGGGCAAGAAAAAGGAAATCTCTTAAACGATTATCAAGCGATAGAAAAGTTTGCGGAATGTACAAATATCCGCCTATGAGCACCGTCAGCCCGATGACAAGGACACTGAGGTGACTGAAAAGTTTCCACTTTCCGAGTTTAGTCATGCGCCAACTCCCAGCTTTCTATCATCACAATGACTATGGCCCACCGCCGTGACCAACATAAGATCCGGAAATACTGGTGCTACCTCCGCCAGCGGCTGTTCCGCTCAAGTTGAAGGTACCTGCCACGCCTTGCGCATTATTACCATAAAGCTTACCGTTTAAACTGCCGGTGATACCTGAGACATTACCACTGGAAGAGAAGTTGGAAACACTAATTGCTCCAGAGCTGGAGACTGTTCCGTTGGTAAAAATGTTATCCCACTTGTTTCCAGCCAGGGTCAAATTCGTCATGGAACCACTGACCTTGTTTGTGCCAAAATTTACCTGCATCAATAGTGTTCCAGTTGCCTGATTGCTACCCGAAATGGCTACGAGATTGCCCGAATACGCAGCGCTTCCCGTAAAACCACTAATAGTAGCCGCCGGTGTTTCGGTAATGCCTGGCAGTGGATTAGTGAACGGCGTCGTCAACTGTGCAGAGTTTTTATCCGCCCAGTAACCATATTCGTTATAACTGTCTTTTCCGGCAACCACTTGGTAAGGAATGGCGATGGTGGTTTGATTCAATTGCCCATCCGTATCTGTGGGCAAATTACTGTCAGCAACCATGGAGGACACAAAGTCATCACCTACCGACTGAGTATTTGTCATCCCTTCCAGATAAACATCGTTTGGGTTATCCTTATTTTTGGTTCGAGCAGTGATATACCCTTCTCCGGCATTGAATCCTAAAGGGTTGGAGTCGTTTCCACTACCAACATCATCGGTCTGAGCTTCAATCGCATCCGCCAACTGATCTTTCTCTGATTGTGGCGGGTCTTTTTGAATCATAACCGTTTTAATGGTCAGATCTTTCACACTGACATTTCCGGTTTTAGCATCATAATCCAGCGACTTCCCGGCAGGAACATCATACACCGCACCATTCGAGTTCAATTGCATATAAGTAGCGCCGTCCAAGGTGGAAAGCTGTGTTTTATCACCCTGCACACGGACAATGTAGATGGTTCCACGAATACCGATAGTGGCCGTGGCTGTTTTGATCTTAAAACGTTGCTTGGCGATTTCACCGATTTTACCGGTCATTGATTTGAAGACGCCCTTGGATAATTTAAACTCGACCTTTGACGTTTTGGCATCTCCGTAGACATATTCAGGCACTGAAAACAGCGTGTTTTTTCCAATCGTTACAATGGTTCGGTCTTTAAAGATAATCTGAACCTTTGTTTCATTACTGGTCTTGATTTGATCTTTTTCTTCAATCGCATCGCCGAGATGGATTGGCAACTTTTGATCTCCTCTTAAGATGACCGCATCACCTTTGATAGCGGAAACGTTGGCAATAGAAGCGAATGTCGGTGTCGACAACACCAGCAAAATCATCAATAAAAAGCGAGTCAACATCGGCTTCTCCTAAAAACGTTTAATCAGATTAAGTGTCACCACATTTTTCTGATATTCATAAATCTTAATCGTAGAGTTGTTTTGCACAACAGACAACTTCAACTGTGCGGACAATGTCTGTTGAATGTCTTTGGTGAGTGTAGCAGTCAAGGTCAATTTGGTATCTGTTTGACGCTTGTTGGCACCACTTAAGCTTTTCAGCCAGAAATCATCTTGCAAATATTGTTTCTGTTGATACTCTCCCAAAATGCCAGCACTATAGCCTTTCGGGAAGAGATAGTTCATCCCCAGTCGAGCCGTCAACGCCTGGTAGTCGACATTCACCGTGTCTGAACTACGCTGTTTTTGTTCACTCTCGACGACACCTTGTCCATACCACGTCCATAATGCCCCTATTCGTTTCTGATACAACATTGCCAGTTGCATATACTGTGCATCACGATCACGGTAGACACTTGACTGGTAGTCCTTTTTCAGCAACTTGAACTGCGTCGAAACAAACTGAGTCAAATCCGGCATATAACTGATTGTCGGAGCAATACCATATGACATTAAATACGGGTTCTTACCATAGGTCATGTCATCTACATACAGTGCCGCATCGGTTGTCCACCCTTTCTTATGCCACGACAACGCGGGCATATAGCTACCAAACAAAATGTTGTAATCTGTCTGGTTCGGTAACCAACGGTTATAAAGCGTGACATCGTTTTTAAACGCAAACCCATACTTCTTTGGGTTGTCGTAACGGTGATTAACCGTCAACATCTGCTCGGAACCCCACGCGCCAATATCCGAAGGGAAATTCAATGTTCCACTCGGCAGTTGAAAGTTGTCGGACTGCGGTGAATAATTCAAATTTGAATCGTAAAACACCGACCCAAGCAACGTCGCTCTGACGGAATTATGCGGTTTATTATCTATAGCACTCATTCTAGCCAGATAAACACGAATATTATTCTTCACTGTTTCAGGTGCGTTTGAGTCCAACACCTCCATCAAATAGCGTTTTGATTGAACAAAGTCACCGAGTTCATAATACATGCGACCCAGTTCTAGCTTGGCACGTTGGTTATGAGGGTAACTGATCAGAATACGCTCATAAGACCCAATGGCCTCATGGTAATCTTTTATAAAAAAAGCGGAACGCCCCAAGTAGTAGTTGTAATTAACATTTCCATAATCAGTGGAAACCAACTGTAAAAACGCTTGGTACGATGCCTGATATTTTTTTTGTTTATACAGCTCTAAGGCTTGAGTATAACTGACCGTTGCTTGGACATCGCCTGCATAGGCTTGACCTTGAACCAAAACAACAGTGCTGGCAACAACCCCCCATATCCATTTTTTCATGAATGATTCACCAACATCTCACCATGACGGCTCGCCGCATCTGAACACACTTCCGTTTTATTGCTTCGCCGCATAAGATCCTTCTGCTTTGGTTCTATTTCTCGTCACATCAAATGTTCCACCAACACCATTAGCATTGGAGCCATAAAATTTTCCATTAATACTACCGCTATAGCTCGCCCCTGACTCACTTCCATCATAAAAGGATGTCGAGCTGAAACTACTGCTGCTAGCGTTTATTGTTCCACTATCAAAATACGGTCTCCACTGAACACCATTTAGTGTAAATGTCATATTCCCGGAAACGTCTTTTGAGTATCCTGAAATGGTCATGTTAATCGTTCCTGATGCATTGTACGAACCTGAAAAAACAGTTAAGTTCCCCGAATAAGTCAAAGAGGACTGCGAGCCAATGCCATCTAAAACAGCCTGCATATTAGGCGTCAAACTCACACCCGATAAAGGTTCAGAATAAGGCGAACTTCTTTCTTGAGTCGTCTTGTCAAGCCAATAACCATAAGATGTATAGGAATCCGATCCAGCAGCTACTTTGACTTTCTTGTCTTCTGTCTCAACATTTTGTGAAGTTGTCTGGGTCGTAGAGGTGTTGGTCTCTACTGTATTCTGAGCTTCGTCTGTCGTGCCACCGCCATCGGTTCCTGAGCCCCCATCACTTTCATTATCAGCAGTTTTAGTTTTATCATCACCGATAGTGCCTGTATTTACTGAAACTGAGGTTGACGACACATCCTGAAGAGTGACTTTTCCGGTATCAATGTTATAAACCAATTCTTTTCCGGCAGGCACATCATAGGTCTTACCACTATTGAGTTCCATATAGGTTGCACCGTTCAATGTCGCCAAACTGGTTTCCGAGCCAACGACTCGTACAATATAGGTCGTCCCCCTGATTCCAATAGTGGAAGTCGCCGTCTTGATTTTAAAACGTTGAGGAGCCAACTTACCGATCCTACCTGAAATGGATTTAAAAACACCCTTGGCAAGGTTAAATTGGGCTTTAGAGGTATCAGCATCCCCATAAACATACTGGGGAATTGAGAAATCAGTACTCTTTCCGATCGTAACGATGGTTCTGTCATTGAACACAACTTGAACCTGAGTATTTGCGCCAGTTTTAATTCGGTCTTTTTCTTCAACCATATCACCAACATTAATCACTACTTCCTGAGCACCACGAAGGAAGTGCGCTTCTCCACGAACAGCAGAAATTTTCCCGATAGAAGCTAAAGCTTGAAAGCTAAGCACTAGGGTCAAAACGAACATTGTCATTCTTAACATAACACCCTCCTAAAACCGCTTCATAACGTTGAAGGTGTAAAGACTTTTCTGATAAGCGTAAACAGATAAGTTCGAGTCATTGTGAACTCGACTGGCGCGTAGTTGAGCGGTAACGTTCTTAGCGAAATCTTTTGATAAAGTCACTTCAGCGTAATAACGCTTATCGTGCTGATTAACATCTCCTCCGCCAAAATTCTTTGTTAGGCGGTCGACATTCTCAAACAATTTATCCTGATAACCAAACGTACCGGACAATGTGAGGTTTTGAGGAAGCAAATAGGCAACACCGGCCTTCAAACCAAGTTGATGGTAGTCAACATTGACGAGTGTTGTCGGTGCAGCATCGGCAGTTTCTCTTTCAAGTACAGCCTGCCCATACCAAGAAAACAACGGGCCGACTCGTTTTTGATATAGGGTGCTGATTTGTGCAAATTTGGAATCTTTAGGTTTCGTGCTATTGGTTTGATAGTCACGCTTTAAGAACCTGAACTGGGTCGTAAAATACTCCGTCAAATTCGGCATGTAAGTCGCCTTCGGCGAAATACCGTAAGACATCATATACGGGTTTTTACCATAGTTCATGCCGTCAACGGTTACCCCGGCATCCAACGTCCATCTGTCATGCTGAAACGATAATGCCGGGGAGTAACTTCCATACAGAATATTGTATTCACTGTTGCCGGGAGAGGCTTTGTTGTAGAGAACAAAATCATTCAACCAGGCATAACTCTGTTTGTTTGGATTTTCGTAACGATGGTTAAGCACCAACATCTGCTCAGAACCCCATGCGCCGATGTCCGCAGCAGACTTCAAACTTCCAGAGGGAAGGATCATTTGATCCGACTCTGGAGAGTAATTTAAATTTGAATCATAGAAGACTGATCCCAACAGGGTTGCCTTCACCGTATTCAACGTAGGTTTTTCGCCATCCTGATCCATTCTGGCTAAGTAATACCGAATGTTATTTTTTACCGCTTGGGGAGCATCTGTCTTCAAGACGTCATTTAAATATTTGCGTGCTTCGGTATAACGATGCATTTCATAGTAGAGGCGCCCCAATTCTAGTTTGGAACGCGCATTGTTCGGATATTGAATCAAAATACGTTCATAGGCGGAAATGGCTTCGTTGTATTCTTTAACAAAAAAAGCGGCGCGCGCGAGATAGTAGTTGTAGTCGACATTGGTGTAATCGGAGTCAGCCAACGTCAAAAAGGCTTCATAAGCTTTTTCATAGTGTTTGTCTTTATATAACTGAAGTGCCGATTGAAAATCAACAGCAGCCATTGCCTTGAATGACGGCAACAAAAACGACAAAAAAAGGAAATATGAAATTTTTTTCATGAAAAACTCTTAGTACCCACCTCAAACGCACCTGTTTTGCTTATTTTTTTGTGTAGTTTAGTGCCCGCAAATTCAGATTACGTCTTAAGTGTAAGAGTATATACGAAGAAATAAGGATACAAAACCTTTACATAAAGATTTTGTATCGCTAATTACATGAAAAATTTAGATTTTTAGCGATTCACCATTCAGGTCGCAATAATTTTATCGAACAACTGACTGTATTCATTTTCTTCAATGTCCAGCCTAACACCAATATGACTTTTGTCGAATAAATCAATGCAATGCTTTACGTGAGCGTTAAACAAGAAGCTTTTAAAGCCATTTTTAAAAGGAATATCAAAATGCACTTCAACCGTTTCATTACGGTCCAACTGATACATAGCGATAAAGCCCAAACCATGTTTTGAGAAATCAGTCATAGTCGCAAAAATTGTTGAGTCATTAACCTTCATCACCACCGGTCGGTTGGAAGCGACTCTGACTGTTTGTCGCTTGTCTGAATTCTCAAGTGAAGTTGTTCTATCTGAATAAAAGTCTCTATTTTTTACCGAAATCATTGAATCCATTTTCGTCTCCACTTGAAATCTCCAACTGTGTCTTAAATGCAGCTTTATCTTAATAGTCAAGATGCATACACAACAATTCAAAAATTCCTAGCCCTGATAAATAAACATTATTTTATGGTTTAATAATACTTTAATCCACAAAAAAAGTCCTGAAATTTCAACCAATAACCCTCCCACTTTCGCTAGCTACCATCATTTACAAAACTGAAAGATTTCAAACCCGTATAATAAATCGCACAAAGATGTTACAAAAACCAAGGAATAGCCATGGCTTTAAGAACCTACAATTCTATCTCTCCTATCATTGGCAAAGAAAGCTGGGTCGATGACTCCGCTGTTGTTATCGGAAAGTGTGAACTGGGTGAAAACGTCAGCATTTGGCCAAATGCAACGCTTCGCGGTGATGTCAACGATATCAAAATCGGTGACCGCACCAATATTCAAGATGGCGCCGTTGTTCACACCACACACGAATCCCCTTTAACCAGAGGGTCAAAGTGCATTGTCGGCAAGGATGTTACTGTAGGTCATAACGCCGTATTGCACGGTTGCATTATTGAAGATGAAAGTTTGATTGGCATGGGTGCCGTGGTGCTGGATAATGCCGTGGTGCAAAAGCATGTATTGGTCGGTGCCAACAGTTTGGTTCCGCCGGGAAAAATACTGGAAAGTGGTTATCTTTATGTTGGATCACCCGTCAAGCAAGCACGCCCTTTGACGGATGAAGAAAAAGCGTTTTTCAAGTATTCGGCTGAACACTACGTCAAGTTGAAAAATGAGTTCCAGACTCAAGTTAAACCACTTTAACTAATCTGCCAGATTCTCAATATAATTAAGACAAGAGAGACCCATCAATGATTGTGTTGCAGCATGCGCTTTGGGGACAGTTGATTTTAGTACTACTTTTCAGCTTCTTGACCGGGCTGGAAATGAGAGATTACCACCAACAATATCATCCTGATGACAAACAGCATTCCTTCGGCACCATCCGCACCTATGCGTTCACCGGGCTGCTCGGATTTGTCTTTTACCTTATCGACCCAAATCTGTTTTTAGCCGGGTTCCTTGCATTAACCGCCATCTATCTTTTGCTCTACTGGCGTAAACTTGAAGCTCAACGAAGTGGGGTCTTAAGTTACCTTGTATGGGCGCTCACCTATAGCTATGCCCCCCTTGTGATGACCCAACCTCTGTGGGTGCTTGCCAGTATTTTTGTCATTAGCGTGTTACTTTTGGGTTCCAAAGCCGCTATCAACGAAGCGGTTTCCAAACTGGACACCAGCGAGATCACAACACTGGCAAAACTAATTTTGCTCAGTATTGTCATTTTGCCCCTGCTACCGCAAGACGTCATCAGCCACTGGATTCCGGTCTCACCATTCAAAATCTGGCTCGCGGTTGTCGTTGTATCCTCCATCTCTTACCTTGGATATGTATCGCAACGCTACTTTTTTCCCAACCAAGGCGTGTTACTGACCGGGATCTTTGGCGGCATCTACTCTTCAACTGCAACCACAGTTGCGCTGAGTAAAAAATCTATGCTACACCCAAGATTCAGCTACAAAATGACAGGCGCCATTTTAATTGCCACTGGATTAATGTACTTGAGATTGCTTGGAATTGCTGCCGTGTTCAATTGGCAAGTGGCACTGGCACTATGGAAGCCAATGGTAGGCTTGGCGATACTCGTGTTTTTGGCAACCATCGTTTACGACCGCCTGGAAGGTCGCCGTGCCACGCAGCAACAGATGGACACAAACGCACACAACAACCCGCTTGAGCTAAAAATCGCATTTGTATTTGCTGGACTGTTTGTGATGATGGCCATCATTACTCAAGCGGTGACACAACATTTTGGCGAGGAAGGTTTGCGCTATTTGTCTTTGGTGGTCGGGTTTACCGATATTGATCCATTCGTACTTTCATTGCTAAACGGTCATTACCATGCAACAAGTGGCATGATTGCCAGTGCTGTTCTGATTGCCGCAGGCTCCAATAACTTGCTGAAGGCGGTTTACGCTTACGCTATTGCCGAACCCAAAGTGGGCAAGCATAGCGCCACTTGGCTAGCCATTTTTGGATTAATTACAATTGCACTGGGTTGGTTTTATTAAGTTGGTTTTACTGAGCGGAATTAAATTAGCTTGTTTAAGCTTACCTACCCAACCTGGTAGATTTTATACTTTCAAAGTGACTTTAAACCGCGAAACGTCTTAAGCCGAAATACTCTCTCTGATCTGCTGGATAACCCTTGCCGTTTCAGGACGAACCCCTCGCCACAGATAAAAAGCTTCTGCCGCCTGACCGACCAACATCCCTAGACCATCCATCACCTGACAGCTCGGCTGATGTTGTTTTGCCCAATCTATAAAAACGGTCGGTTTTGGGCCATACATCATGTCATACACCAAGTTGCCGGATTTTAAGCATGCTGGGGAAATGAGTGGCACTTTATTTTCAAGACTGGCCGACGTACCGTTGATAATGATATCAAAGCCCTGCTCACAAGGAATATCTCCCCAGCCGCTGGCCGTCATCACAATACCATTGCTAAAGCGTTCTGCAAGTTCTTGCGCCTTCTCAGCAGTACGATTTGCGATATGAACAGTGGCAGGAGCCTTTTCCAATAGCGGTTGCAAAATGCCCTGCACAGCGCCACCAGCCCCCAGAATCAAAACACGCTTATCTTTGAAAGGTCTGTTGCCGTTGATTTCAATATCATTGACCAGCCCAATGCCATCGGTGTTGTCCCCTAATATCGAACCGTCTTCACCAAACTTCAAGGTATTAACGGCTTGTGCAGTTTTCGCTCTTTCAGTTAGTTCAGTCGCAAATTGGTAAGCATCCAACTTAAAAGGCACGGTGACATTCAACCCTTTGTAACCTTTTGCCATCAATTGGCGGACGGCATACTCAAAAGGTGTTTGCTCAGGGTCAATACGAATCGCTTCATACACAAGCACTTGATCTGTCTGTTCGGCAAACAAGCGATGAATCTGCGGGGATTTTGAGTGGGCAATCGGATTGCCAACTACTGCATAACAATCAACGGATGACATTTCGAAGTCTTACTCAGCAAGCCATTTTGCAGCGTCTTTGGCGTAATAGGTCAGAATGCCATCCGCGCCTGCGCGCTTACAACCAAGTAGTGTTTCCAAAACAACTGCGCGCTCATCAATCCAACCGTTGAGTGCTGCCGCTTTTAGCATAGCGAACTCACCACTCACGTGATAAACAAAGGTTGGCGCTTTAAACTCATCTTTCACTCGGCGGACAATATCCAAATAAGGTACACCTGGTTTCACCATGACCATATCGGCACCTTCGTTTAAGTCCAACGCCACTTCATGAAGGGCTTCGTTACTATTGGCGGGATCCATTTGATAAGTTTTCTTATCGGCTTTACCCAAGTTACCTGAAGACCCTACCGCATCACGGAAAGGTCCATAATAAGCCGACGCATATTTTGCCGAATACGCCATGATACGGGTATTGATATATCCATTATCTTCCAATAGTTCACGGATCTCGATAATACGACCATCCATCATGTCCGAAGGTGCGACAACATCAGCACCGGCTTCAGCATGAGACAACGCCTGTTTCATCAACACGTCGATAGTATCATCATTCAACACATACCCTTCTTCGTCAATAATCCCGTCCTGTCCATGCGTGGTATAAGGGTCAAGCGCCACATCCGTCATCACTCCCATTTCCGGCACAGCTTCTTTAATGGCGCGAATCGTTCTCTGCACCAACCCGTCTGGGTTGTAGGCTTCGGCAGCCTCCAAAGTTTTGGTGTCCGCATGAGGTACAGGGAAAAGCGCAATCATCGGAATCCCCAACTCAAATAGTTCTTGAGCTTCCGCAACCAAAAGGTCTATACTCAGCCTCTCAATGTTTGGCATCGAGGCAACTGGTTCTCTTTTGTTAACCCCCTCAATTACAAACATCGGATAGATTAAATCTCCCGCGGTCAGGACGTTTTCTCTCATCAAACGACGCGAAAATTCGTCTTTTCTCATACGTCTCATGCGGGTAATTGGAAATTGGCGTTCAATCATGGACTGTCCTTTCTAATCTCTGTGCGTGTTGAATCGGGTGCGGTAGATGATACTCCCTTCTTCTGCCAAAATAAACCCGACGGGTAATGGATTCAGCGCGAAGATAACTTAACAAAATTAAGGTCCGATATTTATGTTAGAAAATTTTGAATATACCTTCTTCGACCAGACTATTGCAGAAAAATTCGCAGCCTTTGCCCAGACACACAATCTGGATACTGATATTCGAGAAGAATCCTCTCCTTATGGAGAAGCTTCATTTGAGGTTTCTATCAAAGGCACACTGGATGACGAACAAGCGGATGTACTCGAAGAATATTACTCGGACTTGTTGTTTGGTGAGCAAGCGGCACAATTTGAAGGCAATGGAGCGGATGGAGCATTGGCAGACGCCTGCGGTGTTCAAGTTAAACTTGAAAGTGGGGAATATACAACCGTGGCCATCAAGCCGGAAATCATGAATAAAATTCTTTCAGTACTGACGATCGACGAACTACAATCTTTTTTGGCTCAGGTTGCCGAAGACATCGAAAATCCTAAGTCAGGCCCCATCTGTAGCCGACAAGACCTACCTAAATAGTCAGGCAAATCCCCTACAAATAGAAAAAAATCACTATGGCATAAAAAATTTATATCAGGATTTGCTAATTTTTAGGGGTTTAGCGCTTGAACTTAAGCACCTTTAAACTTAATATAATCGTCCAGCAATTCCGTGTCTTTTTTTGTCTGAGCAAAATGGTCGCGGCTTTACAATAAGCTATATTCAAATAGTAAACTCTTGAATCTGGGACATTTTTGTTTTAGCAGGAATGTCAATCAAGGAGCATTAAATGACAGATAAAATCGTTGAAAAGGTTGCGATCCAAACTGAGGAATCTCGCAATCAAAGCCGTCGTGCTTTCCTAAAAGGAAGTGCGGCTGTGGCGGGGGGTGTACTGTTCACCAAGTCCGCTCTAGCTGACTCGGTTGATGGAGTCAACAAGTTCGACCCTGCTAAAGCAGTCGCACCTTACAAAGGCGAAAAAGAAATTACAACCGTCCTACCTGATCAGATGGAACGTAAATCTCTTGGTTTCGGTGTTCGTAAATATCCTTACGGCATGCCTTCTCCATATGAGAAAGAAGTTCAACGTCGTACTCTTGAGTGGCTAACACCTGACTCAATGGCGTCGATCACTATGACACCAATCCAAAGCCTAAACGGTATTATCACACCAAACGGTCTTCACTTCGAACGTTACCACGGTGGTGTACCAACTATCGATCCTGCTAAGCATCGTCTAGTTATTCACGGTTTGGTTGAGCGTCCATTGATCTTCACTATGGATGACCTAAAGCGTTTCCCTTCAATTTCTCGTATTCACTTCATCGAATGTCCTGCTAACGGTGCGATGGAATGGAAGGGCGTTCAGTTGAACTCAGTTCAATGGACTCACGGGATGATGTCATGTGTTGAATACACTGGTGTTCGTCTATCTGACCTTCTAAAAGAAGCTGGTATCAAACCAGAAGGTAAGTGGATTATTCCTGAAGGTTCTGATGCATCTGGTATGTCTCGTTCTATCCCTGTTGATATGGCGATGGATGACTGCTATGTTGCTTACGCACAGAACGGTGAAGCGCTACGTCGTGAACAAGGTTACCCAATTCGTTTGGTTGTTCCTGGTTGTGAAGCTAACATGTGGGTTAAATACCTGCGTCGTATCTACGTACACGATGTTCCTCTACAACACCGTGAAGAAACTTCTAAGTACACTGAGCTTATGCCAGACGGTACTGCCCAACGTTTCTCATGGTACATGGAAGCTAACTCTGTAATCACTTACCCATCTCCAGACTTCAAAATGCAAGGTCCTGGTAAATACTACGTTCGTGGTCTAGCATGGTCCGGTCGCGGTAAAGTTGCTCACGTTGATGTTTCGTTCGACGGTGGTAAAAACTGGAAAGAAGCACACTTTACTTCACCTGTTCTTGATAAAGCTTGGACTCGTTTCGAAATCGAATGGGATTGGGATGGTTCTGAAGCATTCTTGATGAGCCGTACTACAGACGAAACCGGGTATGTACAGCCTACAATGCCACAAATGCGTGCAATTGAAGGAACGAACAACGTTTACCACCGTACTGCGATGGTAACCTGGAGAGTACATCCTTGGGATAACGGTGCAAACGGAGGCTTGATTCAAAATGTTCAGTACTAAGAAAACTCTACTAGCAGCAGGTATTGCTACATTTGCTTTCGCAGGTTCTGCGTTCGCAATGTCTGGCAACTCTGGCAGCAACTCTGGTGATGCTGCGAAAATGGACGGCAAATATGCTTCCAACTACAAAGAAATCATCGAAGCGAATGGTGGTAAGTACCTAGATTCTAAAGTTATTGCTCAGATCCTAGGTAAAGACGCTATGAACGGTCGTGAAGGTCTAATTGGTAAATTGGATCCAAACAACCCATACTCTTTCGAAGTTGATGATGCTATCGATGGTGGTGATCACGGTAACGGTCAGTGTAAAATCCCTGCGGCTTTCACTGATATCCATGATGCCGCTAAGAAGCACTACTATGATGACACGACTTTTGTTGCAAACGGTTTTGGTACGCCAATCGCTGAATCTGCAATGAAAATCTGGAACATCTCTGTAGATGGTGACGGTAACGGTCTTCCAGATCCAAAAGTCGGTATGACTGTATCAAAAGGTGGTGAAGTTTACGTTAAGTTCTGTGGTATGTGTCACGGTGAATTCGGTGAAGGTGCTAAAGGTTATCTACCTCTAGCAGTTGACGAAAGCCTTGTTGCTACTGACCCACGTGCTCCAGCACCAATGAAAACTGTTGGTAACTACTGGCCCTATGCTACGACTTTGTTTGACTACATCCGTCGTGCAATGCCTTTCTGGACACCTAACGCACCATATATCGGTGATGCAGGGTACATGGGTATGGTTGGTTACATCATGCAATCAAACTACATTCCAAAAGGTTTCGACAAAGACGGAAACCCAGTGCAGTTAGATGATGATGATTTCTATAACTCTGTAATGCTAATGAAGCAAAACAAGTTCATGAAAAACCAAGGCAACTTCTTCTGTGACCACCGTCCAGTTGTTCACAACCCACGTTGCATGAAAGACTGTCCTGACTATATGGTTGGTGATGGTAAAGGTAACATCAAGCACTTTACAGAAGCGCGTAAACTACCTGATGGTAGCTTCCAGTACAACGTTCCACAACGTTTACACGAAGCACCTCCAGGTGTTGGTCACGCTGGTATGTAATCTAAACTTTGTTTAGATGTGAGAAAGCCCGCTTTATGCGGGCTTTTTTTTATTTCTCTCGCCCAATTTTCTCTTCATCGTTACCACCTTTCCAAACTCTGTATAAACCCTGACTTTTACAGAATAAAGTCTTGAAAAATCAAGATAATCACGTAGAATACGCCGTTATTCCCAAATGAATATAACGAAATGGCTTTAATTGATCCTTTTAACCGAAAAATAGAATACTTGCGAGTCTCCGTTACGGACAAGTGTAACTACCGTTGTGGCTACTGTATGCCTGAGCAAGGAGCGCATCCTGAAGGCCGTCATACTGAATACCTTGATTTCGACGAACTCAGCAGAATCATCAAAGCATTTGTCGAACTTGGCGTTACAAAAGTGCGTATCACGGGGGGTGAACCTCTGGTTCGTAAAGGACTATCAGACTTTGTTTCAAGCATCAGCCCGCTGGATGGACTTAAAGAAATCGCACTTTCAACCAATGGACACTTTCTCGACAAGCATGCTGTCGCACTAAAAGAAGCTGGCGTGACCCGCGCGAATATTTCTATCGACTCGCTAAAACCAGAGTTATTTAACAAAATCACACGCGGCGGCGATCTGAAAAAGGTTCTTGCTGGCGTCGATGCTGCTTTGGAAGCAGGGCTAAACCCAATCAAGTTCAACATGGTAGTCATGAAAGGCACCAACGATGGTGAAATTGAACGCATGGTCGACTATGGTTTGGAGAAAGGTGTGGAAGTGCGCTTTATCGAAACCATGCCTATTGGGGAAGCTGGCATCAGTTTGATGGACCAACACTACCCTATGGATGCCATCATGAAACGCATTAAAGCCCATGTCGGGACTGATCTGATTCCATCAACAGGCAAATCACATGATGGACCATCAAAGAATTTCATTATTAAAGGCACCGACACACGTATAGGCGTTATTTCTGCGGTATCTCAGCACTTTTGTGAAAGCTGTAACCGCGTGAGACTGACTGCACGAGGCGTGTTGGCACTTTGTTTGGGTCAGGAAGACTCCGTTGACCTAAGAACCCCTATTCGCGAAGGCATCAGCGACGAAGGCCTGAAACAAATGATTGTCGATGCCATGTTGAAAAAGCCGGAACGTCACTTTTTTAACGAAAACGTACACAATATTGAATTTCGCCAAATGGTCAGCCTAGGCGGCTGATCGGGCAACTAACTAAGGAACGCAAATATGCTGGAAATTTTATACTTTGCAAACTTTAGAGAAGTCTTAGGGCGAAGCCAAGAGACTTTGCCGTCAGATAGCTTCAAAACTGTCGGCTGCGTATTGAACGCACTGGCAGAGCGCGGTGAACAATGGAAAATGGCACTAGCAGACAATACCAATCTGCAAATCGCCGTTAATCATGATGTTGCTGATCGCACGACTACATTAAAAGCTGGGGATGAAATTGCTTTCTTTCCACCGGTGACTGGAGGCTGAGACTTGTCCGAGTTTCCTTTTGTCAAAGTTCAGAAAGAAGACTTTGATTTAACCACCGAGATCAACGCCCTACGCAAAGGTCACAAAGACATTGGCGCCGTGGTTTCTTTTGTAGGCACCGTACGTGATATCAACGAAGGTGATGATATTTCTGTACTGGAGCTTGAGCACTACCCGGGCATGACCGAAAAGGCGCTAGAAGCTATTCGTTTGCAGGCCCATGAACGCTGGTCACTACAAAGCAGCATGATTATCCACCGTATCGGTGAGATGATGCCTTGTGATCAAATCGTATTGGTCGCAGTCAGCTCTCGTCACAGGGAAGCTGCATTTGAAGCTGCTCACTTCATTATGGATTACTTAAAGACCAACGCGCCTTTCTGGAAAAAAGAAACTTTTCCAAATGGCGACATGCGATGGGTTGATGCGCGTGTTTCTGACAAAGAAGCTGAAGCTCGCTGGCACCAACCTGTAAACAAAGAAGAGCCGGCATAGAAACCCTATTTCCACAAACAATCTGTCATTTCCCCGCAAACGCGGGGATTTTTTTGGAAGACCGATGATGAAAACATTTGATGAAGCTTTAGACTATCTCATTCAACAAGCCAAACCAACAAACCAAACCCTATCCATTTCTGTCGGACAGGCGTGTGGCTACATCCTTGCAGAAGACATTATCTCCGGTGTCAATGTTCCTTCTTTCGACAACAGTCAAATGGACGGCTATGCCATACGTTGCCAAGACTTGAATGCTCAAGACACCTTCAGTGTCAGCCAACGTATTCCAGCCGGCTCACTGGCTTCTGCTCTACAACCGAACAGCATTGCCCGTATCTTCACTGGTGCCCCCATGCCAGAAGGCGCGGACACCATAGTCATGCAAGAAGACACGGAAGAGCTAGAAAACGGTGAGATCAAAATCCTATTAAAATCTGCCAGGTTGGGGGATAACGTCCGAGTCATTGGTGAAGATATTGCTATCGGTCAAACCCTGTTTTCAGCAGGTCGCCGCCTGACGGCCCAAGACTTAGGGTTGATTGCCTCTATCGGCATCGCGGAAGTAAACGTTTATCGTCCATTGAGAATCGCGACTTTCACCACTGGAGACGAATTATTGGAACCTGGCGATACCCCCCAACCTGGCAAAATTTTCAATGCCAACCGATATACCCTGTCAGGCGCCATTCCTCAACTTGGCTTTGAATTGATTGACCTCAGCAAGGTAGAAGACACCTTAGAAGCCACTATTGAAGCGATGAAAGCTGCCGCATCCCAAGCGGATGTCGTAATGACCACAGGCGGCGTTTCTGTTGGTGAAGAGGATCATATCAAACCGGCAATTGAATCCCTAGGCGCTCTGGATATGTGGAAGGTCAAAATGAAGCCAGGTAAACCACTTGCCTTTGGTAATATCGGTGGAACACCGTTTATCGGCTTGCCGGGTAACCCAGTATCGGCTTTCGCCACCTTCTACCTATTTGCCAGACCTTTCCTACTAGCCATGCAGGGCATGAAAGATGTCATTCCAACGCCTCTATGGCTAACTGCTGGCTTTGAGTGGAACAAGCCACATTTTCGCCGCGATTTTGCCAGAGCGAGAATGGTTCAGGACAACACCCGTAAAGAAACTTATCTTGAACTGTTCCCGAAACAGGGATCAAATGTACTGACGTCCACCGCTTGGGCGGACGGCTTTGCGGTAATTCCTGAAGATACTACTATCGCCAAGGGAGACAAGGTCGCCTTTTTCCCTTTTAATGATCTGACATAAGCCTTAAACAAACCCAGAATAGCGAGACAATCATGACTGAACAGACTTTGACCCATATTGATGAAAAAGGCCAAGCCAGAATGGTAGACGTCAGCGAGAAAGCGCACACTGAGCGCGAAGCCCGCGCAATGGCAGTCATCCACATGCTACCGAATACTTTACAAATGATTATGGACGGCACGCACAAAAAAGGTGATGTACTTGCTACCGCACGTATCGCCGGTATTATGGCTGCAAAACGCACACCAGATCTGATTCCAATGTGTCATCCTTTGATGTTGACCTCAGTGAAAGTTGAATTAGTGCCAGACGTTGACAAGAACTGTGTCGAAATCACAGCCATCTGCAAACTGGTAGGACAAACAGGTGTAGAAATGGAAGCCTTGACGGCAGCGGCAACTGCTGCACTAACGCTTTATGATATGTGTAAAGCGGTCGATAAAGGCATGGTTATCGACCAAGTGCAGCTATTGGAAAAGAAAGGCGGTAAAAGCGGTCACTGGACGCGATAGTACTGCAACGCATCCGGTCCATCCGGATTCAGAATGATTTCCACGCCTTTGTTGACATAAACCCAACGGGTCGAGCCATCACTATTTTGAGTCACTCGATCCGGTTCACCAAAACGTAATTTAACCCCTCTTTCGGTCAACTGCTTTTTCGGAACCAACGTCAAATTTTTGATCTTGTATTCAAGTAACGCTTTAGCATCGCTACTTACAGGCGTAACCTGACGGTTCCCTAAAGAGTTCACCGTGGTTTTCACCCCTCGGGAATACATCACATCCAAAGTTTTTTCAGGCACATCCAGTGTCGCCGTTAAAGAACCGGTAATCGCCGCAATGGAAATGAATGGAAAGAAAATCTCAGCTGTTTTATTACTCTCATCTTTCTTGGAAAAAATCTGCACTTCAATATCTTTACCAAACAATTTTTCGGCATCTGCCACCGTTGATGCTTCAAGCGTCAAGCCCAGTGCTTGAAGGTGATTGTCTTTCGTGTACTGACTATTCCAAGGCAACAGTTCAGGACTCACCTCTTCCTGACTCGGGACCAACAGCAACAAAAGTGCTGTCAAACCAATCGCCGTCAGTAACACCCAAATATAAATAGGCAAAACCGGTTTGGACGTTCCACTCATGCTTTTTCTCCCGTTTTCTCATCCATTTCAACGGCATCACTTTTCATGTGTTTTTGACCGGCATGCGCGACTTCATCATCGCCTTCTCCAAGCTCTTCATTAGAGTTTTCATCTCTCGGTAGGTATTTCTCGATTTTAGGATCAATAATCCCTCTACCTGCGTCGTAAACAGAAATCCCTGTCTGCAAAAAGTTAATCAATACAGTTACAAAGACAATTAAGGCACCGAAATACAAACCAACTTTTCCGACAATAGAACTGGACGAACCATCTTCTGAAAAATCATTCATCATCAAGCCACCAGACAGCTTACCGACCAAACCAAACAATAAGATAACAGCCAAGGCTGCTCCATAAGCAATTAATAGATTTCGGCTACGACGCCAAGCCAATTTCCAATGTGCAGCAACAAACCAACTACTGGTCTTGGCTATGGTTTTTCCGTGAAAATACAAGTAAGCAATCACGATGGATGACAGAAATGGTACCAAAATAAAATAGTAGGGATTACCATGCCCCAGCTCCAATGAAACCTGAGAAACGGCAAGGTGCGTAATAATCACGTTCAGGTTAAAAATATGGTGCGGGGTCTTTGCCGCATGGCTTTCTTCTGGCGTAACAGAATAATGCATAGTCTTTCTCTTATATTTTGTTTATATAGTCTTGCAGAGCCTGCAAAACTGCTGACAATGTCTCTTCTATTTGCTGAATATCTTCGCCAACAGAGGATAAATCATTTGCCTTTACAGCATCTTCCACTTTTTTAGCCTGTAAGGACAACCCTGTCGCTCCAACATTCGCAGCACTGCCTTTAAGCGTATGCGAATGCAAACGTAACCCGGCTTGGTCCTGCTGATCGAATGCTTGCTGAATCGCCGCCAACTCACCCGGCGCCGTTTGTAAAAAGACTTCTAAAATTTCTTTTAAATCTTCACCGATAACCTCTTTCAGCATATCGAGATGACTGTTGTCTAGAATGCTCACCTTAACGTCCTATTGTTTTGAGTGTAACAGTTTCAAAAAAGCTGTGGCATTCATCGGCTTACCAAACTTGAAGCCCTGGAAGGTTTGGCAGTGTTTGCCTTGTAAGAACTCCACCTGAAAATCCTCTTCAACGCCTTCCACCACAACACTGAGTTGCAACGACTCGGCCATTGCCAAGATGGTTTTAACAATCGCCTGCCCTTCTACCGTTGCCAAGTTCAAAATAAAGGAACGGTCAACCTTGATGGTATCGATCGGGAAACTTTGCAAATAAGCCAATGACGAATAGCCGGTTCCAAAGTCATCAATCGACAAAGACACGCCCATGGCTTTCAATCCTTTCAAAATTGAAATATTCTGATCGGCATTGCTCATAGCCAAGCTTTCGGTAATCTCAAGATCAATGCAACCCGCAGGCAAAGTGGTTTCCTGAAGCACCGCCTGAATGTCTTTCATCAAATCACTGTGCGTGAATTGACGACCCGACAAATTAATACCGACATGAACACAGTCAAATCCGGCATCTTGCCATGTTTCTGCATCTTTCACTGCCGTCTTGAGCACATGACGACCAATTTCAACGATCAAACCAGTGCTCTCCGCCAGAGGAATGAATATCCCAGGCGATACATAGCCCTCTGTTGGATGCTTCCATCTTGCCAAGGCCTCAGCGCCTGTGATTTCCAAGGTCTCCGCATCAACCTGTGGCTGGTAGTAAACTTCGATTTCGCCTTTTTCCATGGCTTTCCTCAAGTCGGTTTCCAGCATCAATTGCGTTCTGGCTTCGGCATTCATATCCGACTGATAGAAAATAGCTTGGTTTCCGCCTGAGGACTTCGCTTCGGTTCGAGCGACGTTAGCATTGGCAATCAATTCGTTTGCGGACTCTGCACCTTGCTCAACAACACATACACCAACCGAGAAGGTAATAAAATGCTCGCGACCGTTGATAACAAATACTTTCGACAAGTCTTGGAAAATGCGGTTGACGGAAAAATGCAATTCAGCAACATCTTTCGCATAACGAATCAAGATAGCAAACTCGTCGCTTCCCAAACGGGCGATGTCATCTTCTTCTCTAGTGACACGTTTCAAGCGTAGAGCAACATTTCTTAACAAGGCATCCCCATTTTCTTGCCCAAGCGTATCATTGATTTTCTTGAAGCGGTCGATATCCAGAATCACCACAGCACTCATGGCGTGATAATTGTTGGACTCAAGGAAATGGGTAATGCGACGATTGAAGAACGAACGGTTCGGCAAGTCGGTCAATACGTCATGGTTTGACTGGTAATCAATCAAGGTTTCGGCCTTATGTAAGCGCGAGATATCCTGAACTGAACCCTTCAGCTTAACCAACTCACCTTCTTCATAAATGGCTTCTGCCAAACAGTCTATATGTGTTAACGACTGGTCATGATGCATGACCCGAAAACTAACTTGAATGTCTTGATAGCCCTGACTGGCGTCAGCGATGGCTTGTTGAATGAGTGGAATATCTTTAGGGGCGACATTGGCAATAAATTGATCTAATGTAACATCCGCTTGATTTGGAATACCAAAGATCTCAAAAGCAGAGGAAGATGCAATGACACGATCTTCTCGGACATGCCACTCCCAATACCCCAACTTGGCAAGTTTTTGTGCATAAAGAAGCTGCGCCTGGGCTTTTCTTAAATGGTCTTCAGTCAGAGAAGACTTCAGTGCATAACGAACACGTTGCCCCAATAGCGTCCAGTTAATCGGCTTAAT
Organism: Hydrogenovibrio marinus; assembly: GCF_013340845.1. Classification (NCBI taxonomy): domain Bacteria; kingdom Pseudomonadati; phylum Pseudomonadota; class Gammaproteobacteria; order Thiotrichales; family Piscirickettsiaceae; genus Hydrogenovibrio; species Hydrogenovibrio marinus. The sequence goes on along the minus strand of NZ_AP020335.1, from coordinate 160,447 downwards.
TAAAAAATCAGTCGCCCCAGCATCAAAAGCTTGCTCTATAGACTCGATATCATCTTGAGAAGTCAGCATCAAAATCGGCACAGCGATGTTAGAGGCATAGCTTCGGATAGCCGTAGTCGCCGCATAACCGTCCATCACAGGCATCATCACGTCCATGATGATTAAATTTGGTTTTTGCTCCATATAAATGGAAACAGCTTCCCGTCCATTTGATGCCGTAAGGACTTTATATCCAGATTTCTCAAGAACTTTTTGGGTCGTTATCAGCGTTGTTGGATCATCATCCACGACAAGGACAACTGCTGTAGACATATCTTGATGTGCTAGTACCAACCTAGGCTCCAAATGAAGGGAAATTAAGAATACAGTTTAACGGGTTTTTCGACAAAATAAAACGCTCTCAGCCCTTGGTATCCGTAAGAAAAACTTATACCCAATTATAAGTTTTATATTAAAAAGTTTTACCCTAGGTCACGAGTTGAAAAGTGACTGGCCCATCGTTGACTAGACTCACCTTCATATCAGCACCAAAAACCCCTGTCTGACAATCTTGATAAGCGGCATTCATCAGTGCGACAAACTTCTCAAAAAGCTGTTGTGCCATCTCGGGTGGCGCACTAGTATGGAAGCTTGGACGATTGCCCTTGGAGGTATCTGCGGCCAACGTGAACTGGGGTACCAATAAAAACTGTCCATTAATTTGTTGAATATTCAAATTCATCTTATCTTCATCGTCGGAAAACACCCGGAACTTAAGGAGTTTACTGGTCATCTTTTCTAGTGATTGTGCATTATCGCCGGGTTGAAATCCGCACAACACCATCAGTCCCTGCCCGATTTCTCCTACGACACCGCCTTCAACCTTCACACTGGCTTCCGACACTCTTTGCAAAATGCAGATCACGCACTCACCCTCATCAAACCTGATTCAGCATATCGTCTGCTGCCTGCACCAAGCGTTGTGCGATTTCCAACTCCATTGCCGAGTGCCCAGACTGATGACAAATTTTCAGTGTTACCTTCGGCAGTTTGGAAGCTAGCTCATAAGCTTGATTGACTGGACAAACCATATCGTAATGACCATGAATGATTGTTGTCGGAATCTGTTCAATATACCGAGTATTGCCCAAAATTTGATTGGGTTCGATAAAGGAATGGTTTTTGAAATAATGGCACTCAATACGCGCCATCGCCAACGCGTGATAAGGGCTGCCGAAGTGTGCAACCAAGTCTTCGTCCGGCTGCAAGGTTGAAGTTCGTCCTTCCCATACGGACCAAGCTTCAGCCGCACGCATTCGAGCCACTTCGTCTTCGCTGGTCAACAAGTCATAGTAAGCGGACACCATGTCATGCCGATCTTCCTCCGCAACTGGCGCGATGAAATCCTGCCAATAGTCCGGAAAAAATCGATCCGCACCCTGTTGATAGAACCACTGGACATCCTCATCACGACACAGGAAAATTCCCCGTAAAATCATCCCTAAAACCCGCTCAGGATAAGCTTGTGCATAAAGCAAACTCAGTGTTGAACCCCAAGACCCTCCGAACAGCACCCATTGTTCGATATTCAAATGTCGTCGTATTTTTTCAATATCTTCAATCAAGTGCGCGGTCGTATTGTTAGTCAGGCATGCATGTGGACGAGATTTCCCACAGCCACGCTGATCGAACAACACAATACGATAACGATCAGAGTCAAAAAAACGTCGGTGTGTCGGACTATATCCACCGCCTGGCCCACCGTGCACAAACAGCACCGGAACGCCATCGGGATTGCCGCATTCTTCTATATGCAAGGTATGGGTTTGGTCTACCTGAAGACTATGTTGTACATAAGGTTCAATATGGGGATACAAAATCGTTTCCAGCGACATGCATAACTCCTGTGCGTACGGGTTGCCTTGTTATTGGTCTTAAATGACTTATATCTTAAGTTAATCTATAATAGAAAGATGAAATTTATTAAGCTTTTAGGTCTTATCGTCGCTTTCTCAAGCTTGTTTAGCTGTTCGCAAACCGAGCCGACTTCCAGTGACGATCAAACAGCCAACCCTATCCCGCAACTACCACCGTTGAAGTCGTTCAACAAAAAGTCCATTGCATCTGAAATTCTCGCACCTGCGCCTGACTTCACGAAAATCCCGGCGGGAGCAAAGCGCAAACAAGCTTTTTTCAACTTCATGACGCCGTTGATCTATTATGCTAACCAACAAATATTGGACGATAGAAAGCATCTGCTATCACTACTCGACAAGGCCAGCGCTCTAACAACAACGGAACAAGATTGGCTAAAAAAGCTTGCTGAGCGCTACAAGCTAACAGACTTTGACCCGAGTCAACCCAAAGATCGTTTAACACTGGAAAAACGGGTGGATATGGTGCCAATCGCCCTAGCTCTGGCCCAAGCAGCCAATGAAACAGCCTGGGGCACTTCTCGCTTTGCCAAAGCGGGAAACAATTATTTCGGGCAGTGGTGTTACCAAGAAGGCTGTGGCATTATTCCGCTTCAAAGAAATGAAGATGCCAGCCATGAAGTCAAAAAATTCAACCACCCTTTTTTCTCTATTCAGGATTACCTCAGAAACCTCAATACTCATGCCAGCTATAAGCAGCTACGCCAGATTCGTTATCAAGCGAGAAACAATGAACGTGTCCCATCTGCCATTGACATGACAGAAGGACTGATTAATTATTCCGCTCGAAAAGAAGTTTATGTCAAAGCATTGCAACACATGATTCGCTACAATAAGCTTACCAGATTTAATCAATACACGATTGCGGAAAATGCCGCTACTAATAACACTTCCAACTAGGAGTCCATATGCCATTACTTGACAGCTTTACCGTAGACCACAAAATCATGAATGCCCCTGCCGTGCGCGTTGCAAAAACGATGAAAACGCCTGGCGGAGATACCATTACCGTTTTTGACTTGAGATTCAACAAACCAAACGAATCGATGATGGGCGAAAAAGGTATTCATACCCTTGAGCATTTATTTGCCGGCTTTATCCGTGCACACTTGAATGGTGATGGCGTGGAAATCATTGATGTTTCTCCTATGGGTTGTCGCACAGGGTTTTACATGAGTTTGATTGGCACACCATCGGAAGACCGTGTTGCCAAAGCTTGGCTTGAAGCCATGAAAGATGTTCTGAACGTTGAACGTATGGAAGATATCCCAGAATTGAATGAATACCAATGCGGTACATTCCTCATGCATTCATTGGAAGAAGCCAAGGAAATCGCGCAGATGGTGATTGACCATGGTATTGGCGTCAACAAAAATGAAGACATTGCTTTGAGTGCAGAAACTCTAAAAGCACTGGGGAACGAGCTGTAATTGACGCAAAACGGAATATACTTGTATGAAAATCGCAATCATTGGTGCAATGGAGCAAGAGGTTAGCTTACTTCGCTCCAGAATCCAAAACCTAACCTCAGAATCTCATGGTGGATTTGAATATTCTCTGGGTCAAATCGACGGCAAAGAAATCATCCTTTTGAAGTCTGGTATCGGTAAAGTCAATGCTGCCATTGGTACTGCACTGCTAATCAAACTCTATGAACCCAACTACATCATCAACACCGGCTCGGCAGGTGGGTTTCATGCAGACTTGGAGGTAGGGGATATCGTCATCAGTCAGGCAGTGTGCCACCATGATGTTGATGTCACTCCTTTTGGTTATGAACTTGGACAGGTCCCTGGCTCTCCTGCTTGTTTTCTACCTGACCCCAACCTGGTAGAAATTGCGAAAAACAGCATTGAAAACCTTGGAGAAGTCGCACATATGCACGGCTTGATTGCCACGGGTGATCGTTTCATGCATCACCCTGATGATGTCGAAAAAACTCGTGCTGCATTTCCAGATATGATTGCTTGCGAGATGGAAGCGGCTGCTATTGCGCAAACTTGTCATGCATTTGAAGTGCCTTTTGTCATTATCCGCTCACTATCGGACATCGCTGGCAAAGAAAATGCCGTGACCTTTGAACAGTATTTGGATAAAGCTGCGACACATTCCGCCAAATTGATTTTGGAAATGCTCAAAGAAATCCACTAAGTTTGACATCTCCCCCCAACTAAAAATCCACTAGGTTGGGGGAGAGATACAATGGCAGATTTAAATGCTCACTGAAGCTGAGCGCCTTGTAGCTCCCGCATAAACGTTTCCAGATTACCCACCTCTTGTGCATAGCGCATAATCACCCCCAGCAAGGCTTGATCTTCCTGCTTGGAAGCAATACGCGCCGCTAACTGAAAGTCTTTATCGGTTACCCCGCCCTGAAAGGCATTCATTTCCAGCAACGCCGCAACCATGCCAACATTCTGCAATAAGCAAGCCGCCTGTAGAGGCTTGACTGGCTCGCCCTCGGCATCCCTAGCAACTTCTTGCTGAGGCGAAACAAAATGCTCCTGCACCAACACCTTGGTCATCCAATAATTCATTTCTGGGGCTTCTTGGCTTTCCAGAACATTCATAAAGATTTCATTCGGATCCAGTCGATGCTTTTGAATCAACGTCTGAACGATTTTGGCAAAAGGCTCTCTGCCTTGAATATCAAGATTTAAAAGATTCATCATCCATTTCTTCTTTAATTTATTTCACACCATTATACCGTCTGCGCGGCGGCAAATCCTGATGACCATGCCCATTGGAAGTTATATCCTCCTAACTGTCCGGTAACATCCAAGACTTCCCCTATAAAATACAAGCCCGGCTGATGTTTTACCTGACAATCTTTAGAGTGAATGCTATCAACGTTTACGCCGCCCAGCGTCACTTCTGCCTTGTCGTAGCCAGCTGTGTCCGCCGGATACAATGCCCAATGTGTTAAAAAGAGAGCATAATTCTTCAAGGTTTCATGTGAAACTTCAGCTAAACGTTCTGGCATCGGAAAGTGAGCCAACCAGGCTTGAGTGAATTTTTTCGGCCAGAACCGATTGAGCCATTTATGAAAATGTAGGTTTTGTTCTTTCAAAGCGATCATCTCGTCAAACACGTCTAGCTTAGGCAAAAGGTTGATTTCAATTCCTTGACCGGACTGCCAATAATTGGAAACCTGTAAAATGCCTGGACCACTCAATCCTTGATGGGTGAAAAGAATCGCTTCTTCAAAACTCGGGGCTTTGTTTTTATCATCTCCAGACAACACACTCACACGAACATCCAGGGCAACCCCACTTAACTGCTGACAAAAGGTTAACCACTTATTATCGAAAACCAATGGAACCAGCCCTGGACGCGTTTCATTGATGATCAAGCCGAATTGCTTTGCCAACTTATAACCCAAATCCGTAGCTTTGAGCTTGGGGAAAGACAGCGCACCCGTCGCCACCACCAAAGATTGACACTGAACCACACCACCGGACGTTAAAACCAAATATCCTTTTTGATCCGACAACGCAGAGACTTGCTGAACCTGAACACCTAGTTCAAGCTCTACCCCGGCCCAGTCACACTCTGTCCGCAAAATCTGAATCAAATCTCCAGCGCGATGCAAACAAAACAATTTGCCCAATTCACGAGCTTCATACTCCAAACCATGACGATCAACCAAATCAATAAAATCCTGAGGCTTATAGCGTGCCAACGCGCTTTTGACAAAGTGCGGGTTTGCGCAAATATAGTGATTGGGTGAAGCATTGATATTGGTAAAATTACATTTACCGCCACCGGAAATCCGCACTTTCGCAGCCGCTTTGGGCGCATGATCAAGCACCAACACAGAACGGCCACGATAGCCTGATTGTGCCGCGCACATGAGACCTGAAGCACCTGCTCCAAGGATGACGACATCAAATTGTCTAGTAGAATTTGTCACAAAATATAAACTGCCAAAGGATTAAGTTCATCGTGTAACACTTGCTTACACAATAACTTCAAACGGGTGTTTTCGAAGTTCAGCTTCTTTTTTCAGCACTTCCAGTCCTTCAACTGCAAACGCCTTAACTCCTTCAACGCCCATTTCAATACTACGATTGCCGTTCTCAGAAATGGTCGGCAAACTGAACAATCTTAAGTCTGGAAAACGCGCTTCGAAAGACTCCATAAACTCAACCCACTCTGATTCCTGCCCATCAATCAGGCGAATCGAAAGCTCAATTCTCGGCTCATGCTGCCAATCGGCATAATAGGCATTCAACACCCAACTCATCATAGGTTGAGCCATCATTGGGAAACCGGGCATAAAATAATGTTCGTTAATAGAAAACCCTGGTACACGGTTAAAGAAATTAGGGATGATTGCCGAGCCCTTTGGGTACTCGCCCATGTGAATTCGTTGAGGGTAGGCATCGGCGCCAAACTGGGCTTCAATTTCCGCAACAGCTTCCGGGTGACGCTCCAATGGCAAACCCAATGCCGCAGCGGCACTTTGTCTCGTACGGTCATCTGGCGTTGCACCAATACCACCGAAACAAAATACAACATCTCCCGTAGCAAAACTGTCTCTTAAGGTCTGCACCAAAAAGTCAGCATGGTCGCCAACAATCTTCACCCAACTAATCGACAGACCTCTCGGCTTTAACAATTCATTGGCTTGTTTAAGATGCTTATCCTGTCTTTTGCCGGATAGGATTTCATCACCAATAATGATTAATCCAATCTTTTTCGACATATCCATCACCCAGTTCTTCAAAATGCAATAAAAATGGCTTAGCACAAGTGCCATAACCACCTTTATTCTAAACATTTTTTATGATGAAAATGAGAAAAGCTAAGAAACTTCTGACTTCAATAGAGTAGTTTAAGGCTGCAACGGAAACTCAAGCACCATACCTTCCGTTAGGGCTTTAGGCTGCCAATCAGATAAGACAGCTTCTGCTTCCGACATCACTTTTTCTTTTTTGAATGGCGGCAAGTGGGTTAGATAGAGTTGTGGCTGCCCATTGAGCTTTACTAAGTCTTCACACAAGGATTGTGGGTAATAGTGTTTAGCTGCTTCACTGATTGCAACTTCACTGGCCAAATACTGATCATCAACAATCAATAAATCTACCGGGGAGTACTGATTCAATGCCTGCCAAAAGCTATCATTCCGCGCACAATCTCCAGTGAAGGCAAAACTTCCCGTTTTATCGGAAACTCTAAATCCAACTGTCGGAACGGTATGTTCTGCCGGCAAAACCTGTATATCAAGTTCGCCAAGCTTCAACTCTTCGCCGACCTCAATGGTTTTAAACCTCAGAGCAGGGTTTTCTTTTGAAGGAATAACGGAAAAATCCGGCCAAATAACACCATTAAAAATATGGTTCTTTAAGGCGTCTATTGTGTGTTGAAGGGCAAATACTTCTACCGTATGCTTCATCTCACCAATGATAGTGTTCAGTAAGAAGGGTAGATTACAAATATGATCTAAATGACTATGTGTTAACAATACGTAACGGATATTATGCATCTGCTCATGGGTTAAACGACTGGAACCCGTTCCGGCATCTATCAGAATTGACTCTCCCAGCAAAAACGACGTCGTACCACTCTCCGGAGAAATACCTCCGCTGGCCCCAAGTATTGTTAATTTCATTTTTATAATTATCCACTTTTAGTGCGTTATGGAAAACCACTACATAAAAAACTAGTGATTATCACGTATAATTTATCGTCTTTTTGCTGTAAATACAACTCCTTCCTCTCTGTCTGAGAGGACTTTTCATTTTACAAAGTCAACCAAATGTGACAAACTTATTTTCAGTTATTTCTTGTCATTAGAAATATTAATCGGTGCAACCAATAGAGCCTCAACATGGACACGTCACTTTTAGACAAGATCAGCCAATTAAACCGTATAGGGATGGCTTTATCCGCTCAAACCGACATTGCGGCGTTGTTATGCGAAATTTTAACCAGCGCACAGCAACTTACTGGCGCTGACGGCGGAACTTTCTATCGTGTGATTAACGGTTCCCAACTGTCTTTCGACGTGGTTCAAAACACCAGCTTAAACATTGTCATGGGTGGTTCCCATCCAACACCAGTACCTTTTCCCCCAATACCGCTCAAGCTAGCCGACGGCAAAGAAAACCTCTCGGCTATTGCGTCCTATGTTGCGAATAAAGGGGAAACCGTAAACATCGAAGATATTTACTTTGCTGATGAGTTCGATTTTTCCGGTGCTTTGAAGTTCGACCAAACCGTCAACTATAGAACAAAATCCATGTTGACCGTGCCTTTGAAAAATGTCGATCAAGAAGTCATCGGTGTCTTACAGCTAATCAACTCAACTGATGAAAATGGCAATCCTATCGCTTTTTCAAACGAATCGGAAAGCCTAGCTAAGTCATTAGCTTCCCAGGCTTCAGTTGCGCTGATTAACCGTCAACTCATCGAAGAACATAAACAACTATTTGAATCCTTCACCAAACTGGTTGCGGACGCGATTGATAAAAAATCCCCTTACACGGGTAAGCATTGTCAAAGAGTTCCAGTCATTACCATGATGATTGCCGAAGCGGCAAACAAGGTCAACCACGGCCCGTTCAAGAATTTCTATATGAACGATTCCGAACAGTTTGAGCTGGAAACCGCCGCATGGCTCCATGACTGCGGCAAGCTCACTACGCCAGATTACATCATGGACAAATCGACCAAGCTGGAAACCAAATATGACAGAATCGAGCTTATTAGAACCAGACTCACTCTCAAGGCTTACCAGAACCTTCTTTTGACGGTGGACCGTTCTTCTGAAACATTGAACTATCAAAAAGAGGCCTATTTGGCGATTTTTAAACAACTCGCACGCATTAATTCGATGGAATTCTTAACGGATGAAGACAAATTATTCCTTGAGAATTTATCCAAAGAGACCTATATCTCGTTGGAAGGTGAGGTCTTGCCTCTAATCACAGAAGATGAACTCGTCAATTTGACGATTCCGAAGGGCACCCTGACCGACTTTGAGCGTGAAAAAATGCAAGACCATGCCGCCATGTCGATTTCCATGCTAAGCGTTCTTCCTTTCCCAAAAGAACTGAAGAATGTCCCTGAATACGCAGGCGGTCACCATGAACGAGTGGATGGTAAAGGGTACCCGAACCAACTGACAAAAGAACAACTCTCCGTTCCTGCCCGCATGATGGGCATAGCCGATATTTTCGAAGCCTTGTCCGCTGCTGACCGTCCATATAAAAAGGCAAAAAAACTTTCAGAAAGCTTAAAAATCCTTGGCTTCCTGAAACTGGAAGGACATATTGACCCAGATTTGTTTGACCTCTTTGTAGAACAAGAGGTTTATATGGATTACGCTAAAAAATACCTGCACCCGGAACAAATCGATGAAGTCATCAAAGCAAACATTCCAGGGTATGAAGGAAAGTAAACTAAAATTTGATCCATAAAAAAGGCGCTTTAAGCGCCTTTTTGGTTTAAACCAATTTGGATAAGTTTGTTATTGGAATGCAATGTTTACACCGACGTTTACATTACTGTCCATTGTCTGAGTATGCTGATCAAACTCAACACTCAATCTTCTGTATCCAACATAAGCCACCGCACTTGGTAAAATGCGTGCTTCTAAACGCACATCTGTCTGGGATGCGCTTTTTACCTTACCAAATGAAGTAATCGGTGGCGCATAAAGCCAATCAGCGCCGAGAGCCATTGGCAGTTCTGTTGGTAACCAATAACGCCCATTAACGCCCAACATCGCACCATAACCACTGTTATTGGAAGAATGGTCATCTGCATAGAAAACTTTACCAGCAACACCTAACTCTAGGTTTTCATTATTTGCCATGCCCTTGCGGCTAATGCTACCAAAAATATCGGCAAACTTATCTCCATCACGATTGAAGAAATAGTTTACACCCAGATTAGTCAGCTCCTGCGCAGATTCTCTTAAAGAATATACGCCAACATTCGCCGTATCATTTGATAGTGACAAATCCATCCCTAAATGCCCGTCATAATCCTGAGCATGAGCTTGCAATGACAACACACCTAAAGAAGTAGCAATTAACGCTCTCTTGATTGAGATTAAATTCATTTCTCTACAGCCTTTTTCACATCCTGTATCTGGTCAACAACACCTGACATTTTGTCACCAGTCTGCTGAATGGTTTCATTTGTCTCTTGCGCTTTGTTCAATAGCCTGTCAACGGTATCGCGGCTATCAAACCAGTTAAACGCGATTGATAAAACACCAAATATGACCAGAATTATCAATAAAAATAGTTTGTTCATGATTCTATCCTCTTCCCTCTACTTAGACGCTTGAGACTTATTGACTTTATCTATGTACTGAAGCGTCGCGTTTATGATAGCTTTTGCGATGTCCGCTGTAAATGCATTCATTGCCTGTTTTCTTGCATCAGAGACAGATTTTTCCATCGCAGGGTATTCTTTACTGACACTGGCAAAGGTTGAACCTTTGTCATCAACCATTTCGGCATCCGCAACCAAAGAAATTTTTTGCTTACCTTGCTCAACACCGCCATCGTCAAACTCCAGGAAGTATTTGATAATCATGTCAGGTTTGCGTACCGAGACTGGTACGCCTTGCTCAATCAAGGCTTTTTGTAAATAAGGCTCAAATGGCTTGGAATCTGTAGTGGTCGCTTGCATATTGACCATCAACGAATCGAACTTACGCGTTATATACGTGTTCATTAAATTTGCAAGCTCATCAGAATCCAACTTCACAGGCTTCTTCAAGAAACCACTCAGTGCATCTCGAAGTCTCTGACGCTTTTCCAGAGTCGGCAGCGCAGGAAGGACAGATAACAACTGTGTCAAATCAGAACCTCTTTCACTCACATGAATAAAGTCCTTTAGTCTTTTGTCCGTTGCCAGTAGCTCATCGCCCAAGGAAGTCGCAATTTCTTTTTTACTCAACTGAGCCCAAACGCTGATTTCTTTCGAGGTCTTATTTTCATAAGTCCCTACTGCTTTTGGTTGAGCATAGTTCAGCAAGCCCGTTCGATTACGGATTTCTGTTCGGATTTTGCGCTCCAGCTCTCCATAGCTTTGCTCATCCGAAGACATTTTTTTCAAATAACGCGATTCAATATCAGCACTCACTTGCTGACGGATTTTGTTTGATGCCAAAGACAACGCTAAGGTTTTTGCCTGCTGAATGTCGCCATTGATAGGAACAGTTATCACTTTATCGTAGCTGGCATCAGAGTGTGGAGCCTTCGTCACCCAATCAGGAATCGTGTTGGTGGAAACTTTATCTTGCCCTTCTGAAGCCTTCACTGCCGGCATTTGAGAACAGCCTGCAAGATTTATTAATACAAGCAAAACGCCGGAAAACAGAAGTACATAATGGAGGAGTCTAGTCTGATGTGCGTTCATAGCAAACTTGCCTTCAAATGATTAATTGAGTCTATATTAGGTATAATTTGTTCTATATCATAACGGATAAATACGTAAAGTTGCCCGTTTTTATCCTTGTTTTTTGGAATGACTTTTCGCACTACGCCAAAACCGCATTCTAAAGCGTTCCGGGTGACAGGCATCGGCTAAAAACATCGGTAAAACCTGCGTACTTCCCTGTATATCGGCAGCAATCATTTCCGCAGCCAAAAATACCGACATCAAACCTCTTGCACCATGACCATTCGAGACAAACAGTCCCGTTTGATATTTCTGAGCAGGATAACGAAACACCGCATGGGTATGGGATTGGCTATAGTAAACTTCTTTCGCCCAAGCTGAATCCGCTATGGCGCCCACAATGGGCAAATGATCCGGTGTTGTTGGTCGAAACCCGATTTTACCTTGCGCCAAATTCAATGATTCTCGGGGAGAAATCTGCAGAGCCTCAGTCAATTGCGCAATATTTTCTTCATGAGATGCTTCTGACATATCGAAAGACCTATCCGGTGCTTCGAACGTTGCACCCGTCACACCGACAATCCACTTGCCCGTCAATTTATCTTGCTGTAAACGGCACGGACAGGTATATCCCTTGTGTGTGACCGCCATTGGCGATAGCTCAACTCCATCTTCTGCAGTGAAATGCGACACCTGCCCTTTTACCGGACGAATCGGCAACCCAAAGCTTGCATTCAAATCATCACTAATTGCGCCCGTGCAGAGTACAACCGCATCGGCATTGAATGCTTGTTTATCCGTCAAAATCTGCCAGGTTGGGGATAACGATGATGAAGATAATGCTTCATCCTGAATCAACTGCTCCACGGAATGCTGCCAATGGACGGTAATATTTTCGTGCGACAAACACTTCTTCACCACAGATTGCGGCTCTATCCAACCGCCTTTAGGAAAAAAAGCGCCTGCATAGTCGGTTTTTACCCCTAGCTTTTCACTCGCCTGTTCAGCATTGCACCACTCAACAAAATCCTCCGGCAAGGCAACCCGTTTGAAAGCATCCTGCAAACGCTGCAACTGTGTCTTGTCCACCGCCAATTGCATCAAACCTTCTAAACTCCCTTCGATTTCTCCGGAGTCAAGCCAAGGCTGGAGCCATTTCAAAGTGGTTTCAAATCCTTTTAGATAAAACTCACTACGCAGATTCCAATCCGCCGTTACCAAAGGGTGTACTGCGCCAGCTAAGTTAGCCGAAGCCTGCTCAGCATTATGCGAAGGATGTCCCCAATCGGGTTCCGGTTGTGCATCCAACACCGTAACATTCATGCCCATGCTCGCCAATTGATAGGCAACAGATGCACCGGACAATCCTGCGCCGATGACACAAACGCTTAAGTTTGAAGCCTCTTTCTGCAATGGCGACACACGGCTAAACCACGGCCACTTTGGCGAATACGATCGTTCGTGCAAAAGCTTGCCAAAGCATAACTCTCTTTTCTGACCGAACCCTGTGTCCTTCTCAACTTCAAAACCGGCTTCTTCCAACCCTCTTCTAACATGACCAGCCGCAGTAAAAGTGGCAAACGTGGTTTCAGTGTGACTCAAACGAGCCATTTGCTTGTAGAGTTCCGGCTGCCACATATCTGGGTTTCGAGAGGGGGTAAAGCCATCCAAATACCAGGCATCGACCTTTAAATTAAACTCTGGCAAACCCTTTAGCACATCGCCAAACCAAAGCGTCAATCGTACCCGTCCATCAAAGAGCCAGACATCATGCCAGCCTGGCAGACGTAAAGGATAGCTGTTGATTAGCTGTTCAGAAAGTTCCGACAATTCGGGGAAAGCCGCATGTGCCTGACGCAAATCTTCGACTGAAAGCGGATATTTTTCAAAAGAGATGAAATGGAGATTCTGCGCAGATTGCACCTGAGCCATTTTCTGCCAGCTTAATAAGGTTGTGAGAAAGTTCAGTCCAGTACCAAAGCCGGTTTCCGCTATGCAAAACACCCCCAACCTGGCAGATTTTTGTGCGGTTGAAGCTATTTCCGAAAAGCGTTCAGCAATACGGTTATGCTGGAGGAAAATATAGTCGGCTTCCGCCAAACCGCTGTCAGTGGAATAATAAAAATCATCGAACTGCGCTGAATATGGGGTTTGGTTTTCGCCCCATTCAATCTGTGCTTGAGGGTTGATTTCTTCAGCAGTCATTTGCTTTCTTCAACAACTAGAGTTTCTCTAACTTCGCAAAAGCAGTCACCAGCCACTTCAAGCCTGCATGTTTGAAGTTGACCTGGACACGGGCATGATCGCCTGCCCCTTCGGTGTCGATCACCATGCCTTCACCGAATTTCTGGTGAAACACGCGAGAACCAACCGCATAACCGGTTTCTTCAATCTTGGTAGCAAATGGTGTGGCGCCATAACGGCCAAAACTTTCACCGGAAGCACCATGATTTGAATTGGTAAGACGAACTGCCTCCAGACATTCCGGAGGAATCTCTTTAATAAAACGCGAAGGCTGTGGATAAAACTCGTTACCATGCATTCGGCGACGACTGGCATAGGTAATGACCAACTGCTGTTCCGCACGCGTGATACCCACATAGGCTAACCGACGCTCTTCTTCCATACGCAAAGCATCTTCCTGAGATTGTTGCGACGGAAACAGTCCTTCTTCTAAGCCAATCATAAATACCAGCGGAAACTCTAACCCCTTGGCCGAATGCAGCGTCATAAGCTGTACTGAAGACTCCCAATGATCCGCTTGCTGCTCACCAGCTTCAAGCGCCGCTTCGGCAAGAAACTCTGCCAGCGCAGATTCGAATGCTGGCATCTCTATTCCTTCTGCCCTCGCCAGAGCTTCCGCCTCGCTCTCTATCCAAGGTGCCGATTGCGGCGTGTCATCATTAATGTCCTCATTCGCCTGCAATACATTTCTTGGTTTGAACTGACTGACCGCGTTAATCAACTCATCAATGTTCTCCAATCGGCTTTGCCCTTGTTCGGACTTGTCCTTTTCAAAAAACAACTGCAACCCGGAACGCGAAACCACTTTAATGACAATGTCTTTCAAATCCTGCCCTTCGCAGGCTTCCGTCAAGTCATCTACCAAATTAAGGAATCCTGATACCGCCGTTTTGGCGCGTGCCGTGAAGACACTATCGCTCAACTCTGCCGCGGCTTGCCATAATGAAACCTGTTGCAACTTTGCCGTTTCTCGAATCTGATCAGCAGTCTTGTTACCAATACCTCGTGGTGGATGGTTATAAACCCGCTCAAATGCCGCATCGTCATCACGGTTTACAATCAAGCGCAGATAAGCCAATACATCTTTGATTTCCGCACGATCATAGAAGCGTAACCCACCATAAACGCGATAAGGAATTTTCGCTTGTAGCAAAGCCTGTTCAATCACACGAGATTGCGCGTTAGAGCGATACAATACTGCCACGTCGCCGCGGCTACCGCCTTGCTGTTCCCAAGTTTCGATTTGGTTGCAAAGATAGCGTGCTTCATCCAACTCATTGAACGCTTCGTAAAGCTTGATGGGCTGCCCTTCGTCACCGGCACTCCACAGATTTTTTCCCATGCGCTCTAGGTTATGGGATATAAGGTGGTTAGCCGCTTTCAGAATAATGCCAGTTGAACGATAGTTCTGTTCCAATCGCACCATTTTCACGTCAGAAAAATCGGCATCGAACTGACGAATATTCTCAATTTTTGCCCCGCGCCAACCATAAATGGACTGATCGTCATCCCCGACGATAAACAACTTGCCTCGCCCACCGGCAAGCACTCTCAACCAGGCATATTGCAAAGTATTGGTATCCTGAAATTCATCAACCAATATATGTTGATAACGCGCCTGATAATGCGCCAGCACTTCTGGATTCTTCAGCCAGAGTTCATGTGCACGCAACAGCAGCTCGGCAAAATCAACCAAACCTGCCCGTTGGCACTGTTCTTCATAGGCTTGGTAGATTTGTACCATCTTGGCAACAAAAGGGTTATGACCGGGATCAATATGGTGTGGACGGCGACCTTCTTCTTTTTCGCTATTGATAAAAGCTTGAACTTGCTTGTGCGGCCACTGAGCTTCATCCAACTCCATCGCTTTCAATAAGCGTTTGATGACGCGTTTTTGATCATCCGAATCCAAAATCTGAAAAGATTGCGGCAAGCCGACTTCACGATAGTGCGTTCTCAATAAACGGTAGGCGATACCATGAAAGGTACCCATGGTTAGGCCTTGTGCCTGTGTTCCTATCAAAGCTTCCACCCTGGAGCGCATTTCACTGGCGGCCTTATTGGTAAAGGTCACCGCGAGAATATTGTAGGGCGACAACTTCATGACTTCCGTCAACCACGCTATACGATGCACAAGGACTCGTGTTTTGCCACTACCTGCGCCGGCAAGAATCAGGGCGTGTTGATTGTCGACGGTAACGGCTTCGCGTTGCGCATCGTTAAGATCTTCGATAATGTAAGCAATATCCATTGTTTTCAGAGCGGGCTTTATTTGAGGAATTCGTATTAAAAGTCGGGGTTTTTCGCAACATTATAACAATACCAATTTCAAAGCGCGGTTAAATCCAGACAAACCCAAGCTTGAGTTTTGGGAAAAATCTTACAAAATTGTCACAATTTTTTACTTGCACTTTTTAAATAAACAATGTAATAATGGCAAAAATTTCGTATACCGCGCCTACTTTAAGGTGCATCCACAAGCTAATTTCTTGTCGGCACTGGCACCTCTTCATAGGTTTTCAACCCCTTTCAATGAATGAAACAATGAATGTTAAATGTCAGGCCGTACAAATAAATTTATAAACTTTTAGGAGTTCAAAAAGTATGAGCGATCATATTATTGCAACTAGCGACGCTAACTTTGAAAGCGAAGTTCTTCAATCAGATGTTCCAGTCCTTGTTGATTTCTGGGCTGAGTGGTGTGGTCCATGTAAAATGATTGCACCGATCCTTGACGAAGTGGCTGCTGAATATGCAGGTAAAGTCAAAATCGCTAAACTAAACATCGATGAGAACCCATCTACACCACCAAAATACGGTGTTCGTGGAATCCCAACACTTGTTTTGTTCAAAAACGGTGAAGTTGATGCGACTCAAGTTGGCGCATTGTCTAAATCACAACTGAGTGCATTTTTAGACGACAACCTATAATCCATTCGTGCGCTCTGACCTTACAGAGCGCACAATACCTCTTCACCCCAACCCCTATACAACTTATCTTCACTAAAACACTAGAACAACTATGAATTTAACTGATTTAAAAAAAATGTCCGTCTCCGCGTTATTGGATCTTGCCTCTGAAAAAGGCTTAGAAAACTTAGCGCGTTTAAAGAAACAAGATATTATCTTTGCTATTTTGAAATCTCACTCCAAAAGTGGTGAAGATATTTATGGTGAAGGGGTATTAGAAATCCTTCCCGATGGCTTCGGCTTCTTGCGCACTGCTGATGGTTCTTACCTTGCAGGACCTGATGACCTTTATGTTTCACCTAGCCAAATCCGTCGTTTCGGTTTGCGCAAAGGGGACACCATACAAGGTAAAATCCGTCCTCCAAAAGAAGGTGAGCGCTATTTTGCTTTGTTGAAAGTTGAAAAAATCAACTTCGAAGACCCTGACGTAGCGCGTAAAAAAATTGCCTTCGAAAACTTAACCCCACTTCATGCTCAAGAACGCTTGAAAATGGAAATGGGTAATGGTTCGACTGAAGACATTACTACTCGTATTATCGATATTGCAGCACCTTTCGGTAAAGGGCAACGTGGTTTGATTGTTGCACCGCCAAAGTCTGGTAAGACCGTGATTTTGCAACAGATCGCGCAATCGATTGCTGAAAACCATCCAGAATGTTACCTAATCGTTCTACTGATTGATGAACGTCCTGAAGAGGTTACTGAGATGGAAAGAACCGTTAAAGGTGAAGTAATCTCTTCAACTTTTGACGAGCCAGCAACTCGCCACGTGCAAGTTGCGGAAATGGTTATCGAAAAAGCCAAGCGATTGGTTGAACACAAAACCGACGTGGTCATTCTTTTAGACTCCATCACTCGTTTGGCCCGTGCCTACAACACGGTGACACCAGCTTCAGGAAAAATCCTATCTGGTGGTGTTGATGCGAACGCATTGCATCGTCCAAAACGTTTCTTCGGTGCGGCTCGTAATATCGAAGAAGGTGGTTCTTTAACGATTATCGCAACAGCGCTGGTCGATACAGGTTCTAAGATGGATGAAGTTATCTTTGAAGAATTCAAAGGTACCGGTAACATGGAACTGCATCTATCAAGAAACATCGCAGAGAAGCGCACCTTCCCAGCGATCAACATCGAGAAATCCGGTACGCGTAAAGAAGAGCTGTTGACCACGCCGGAAGAGTATCAAAATATTTGGGTACTTCGTCGTTTCCTACATGGCTTGAACAACGAAATCGAAGCCATCGAAACTTTGATCGATCAGATGAAAGTAACAAAAACCAACGAAGAGCTCTTTATGGCAATGAAGCGATAAGACAATTGTCCTCTGCAAGCGTGTTTTAAAAACTTTTACAGTTTGAATGAAATTCGCTTGCATTTTATGGATTTATCTCTATAATTTCGCTTTCTTTTTTTAAATATTAACGAATGGACCGTCATCATGAAAGCAGGCATTCATCCAGATTACAACGAAGTCGTTTTCCAAGACATCTCTACTGGAGAAACATTTTTGACTCGTTCTACGATTCAAAAGACTTCTGGCGAGACCATTACTCTAGACGGTAAAGAATACCCACTAGTTCGTGTTGAAGTATCTAGTGCTTCTCACCCTTTCTACACAGGTAAACAAACACTTGTGGATACTGAAGGGCGTGTTGAAAAATTCCGTCAAAAGTACGGTATGCGCAAATAAGCGATTTTCGAATCGACTTCTCAAAAAAGCCGCTTAAACGCGGCTTTTTTATTTTCTATCCCTTCTCATTCACGCTCTTTTCAAGTTTTGTTTCTTTTTTTGGTTTATGCTTTGCTTATTAAAACCTCAACCAAGTAACCCTAATCAGACGATAACGATTTGGAAACGGAATGATGCTTAAAAATTTCTTCGCCCCCATTGTAATAAGTCTCAGCAGCTTACTGCTCAGCGCCCAGGCTTTCGCAGCGGATGACTTTATTTCTGACTGCGCCCCCGCCAAAATAGATGTTTGGACAAAAGCCACCTACGCATTGAGCGGAGATTCATTAAATGTTGGTAATCGTATCTTCAAGCTGATCGGCATTAAAGCGCCACAGATCGAAAAAAAACAGAAGTTCTATACGAGAGGTCAACCTCTGGCAAAAGAGGCTCAAGACCAGCTTAACCGAATCCTAGCCAATCATGATATGGAAGTCGGTGTTGAGTATGATCAGCAAAAAATAGATGGCTTTAATCGTGGCCTAGCTCATCTTTATGTAAAAGAAAACGGCAAACCTGTGAGCGTTGAACGTCTAATGTTGGAATCAGGCTATGTATTGGCTAACTCAGAAACACCGAACTTCTTACACCAAAAGTGCTATTACGCTGCTGAAAACCGCGCAAGAGCCAAAGGGATAGCCTTATGGAAAGTGGAAAAGGACTATCCAGACCTTCACTACCCTATTGCAATATCAAGTCAAATCAACACTCAGGATGAAGGCTTTCATATCTACAAGGGCAAAATCATTCTGGTCGAAAAAAGTTCAAATCACTACATCCTGAATATGGATACCACAGGTATTCGGGTTCGCAAGGATAACTGGAAGAACTTTGATTATGACCGACTCAAATCCTTGGAGGGACAGACCATCGAAGTGCGCGGTAGCGGGTTTTTATATAAGGGCGCGATGTTTGTGGTGATCAGTTCTCCCAATACGATTAACCAGCTAAATCCGGCGAATTAATCCGCTAGTGGATTACGTAAACTTTTCACTTAGGCAAGGTCTCGCAAAATCCGTTAAAATATGCCTTTTTATTTGAAGGGACACTCAATCATGGCGGAATTGCAAAACGATCGCTTTTTACGCGCGCTTTTGAAACAACCTGTCGACCGCACCCCTGTTTGGATGATGCGTCAAGCGGGGCGTTATTTGCCAGAATACCGCGAAACTCGTAAACAAGCCGGTTCTTTTATGGATTTATGCCGTAACAAAGAGCTTGCGTGCGAGGTGACATTGCAGCCGCTGGAGCGCTATCCCTTAGATGCCGCCATCTTGTTCTCAGACATATTGACCATTCCTGACGCAATGGGCTTAGGCTTACGTTTTGAGACTGGAGAAGGTCCTGTTTTCGACAAGCCTGTCAGAACCATGACAGATGCGAAAAAGCTTTTTGTCCCAGACATGGCATCCGACCTTGGTTACGTCATGGATGCTGTCAGCACTATCCGTGCTGCACTTAATGGTCGTGTGCCGCTGATTGGTTTCTCTGGCAGCCCATGGACTTTGGCAACTTACATGGTTGAAGGCGGTTCAAGTAAAACTTATTCGAAAATCAAAGCCATGATGTATGACGAGCCCCAAACTCTGCATCACATTCTGGATGTGCTTGCTGACTCCGTCATTGCTTACTTGAATGCACAAATCGAATCTGGTGCTCAAGCAGTACAAGTGTTCGATACTTGGGGCGGTGTTTTAACGCCTAGAGACTATAAAGAGTTTTCTCTGCGTTACATGGCAAAAATCGTAGATGGCTTGAAGCGTGAAAATGAAGGCAAAAAAGTACCTGTCATTCTCTTCACCAAAGGTGGCGGACAATGGCTTGAAGCTATGGCAGAAACCGGCTGTGACGCGCTTGGCTTAGACTGGACTACCGATATTGACGATGCGCGCGCGCGCGTTGGTGACAAGGTTGCGCTACAAGGTAATATGGATCCAAGCATCCTTTATGCGTCTCCTGAGCGTATTCGCCAAGAAGTAGCCACTATTTTGGAAAAATACGGTCAGGGTTCTGGACATGTATTCAACCTTGGTCACGGAATCCATCCTGAAGTCGATCCTGCCCATGCAGGTGCCTTTATTAAGGCTGTTACCGAGATGAGTCCGCAATACCACAAATAACCGCGAGTTCTCAGCCATAAAAAAGCCCGATTAAATCGGGCTTTTTTGTTTTAAGGTAAGTAAGTAGATTACTCAACCAATTTCAGGCTTTCGGTAAACTGCATCGCTTCCAAATACATTTGCGAGATTTCACTCGGTGTCAGCCCCTCCGGCAGTTCAAAGTCCATCTTGCTGGCCTCCATCCCTTTAACGGCTTTTAAAGCTCTACCCAAAGAGCCTGTTCCCTTTATCAAAGCTTCTTTAATTTTGGCGTCGAAGTTAAGTTCAGACAGCAACTCTGCCAATGGTTGATCCATCACCGCATCCAAAGTTGAAAACAGCCCAACGGTAAAGTAACTGTCTTTATTAAAATCTCCGACTTTATCCCCGACCAACTCGCAAAATTTTGCACGGATAAGCGACATCACAAATAGCTCAGACGGCTTATCATTGATATTAGACAAAACCAACACGCTCGCCCAGCTTTGCAAACGTTTTAAACCAAATCTAAGCACCGCATCATGAATGGAAGATATCTGGTGATTGCCACCTGACATAGACGCCATCTTCAGTAACTTCTGGCTCATCGACACATCTTGGCTGATGATTTCGCTCAGCTTATTCATATCAATGTCGGGATCATAGACACTGGACAGCAGTCTCAACACAGGCACTTTGTTTGCCGGCAGACTTTTGCCTTCAATAATTTTTGGTCTTGAGAAAAAATAACCTTGGAAATAGTCAAACCCAAGCTTTTTGCAAAAGTCGAACTGCTCGCGCGTCTCCACCTTTTCCGCTAGTAATTTCACGCCCTTTTCTTTCATCTTTGGCACATGTTCAACAAGCTTCTTAGGACCTGCTTCCAAGATATCGACCTTGACGATATCTGCATATTCCTCAAAGGCTTCAGCACTCGGATGGAAGACATAATCGTCGAGCGCGATGGTGAAGCCTTCGTCCCTCAATTTGTGAATTGCAGCCAAAATTTCCGCTGTGGGTTCAATATTCTCCAACACTTCAATAACGACTTGCTTTCTAGGAAAGAAAGGTCTGTTTTCTCTTAATAAGAGTCCTTCGGTAAAGTTGATAAACGCCTTACGCTCACCGACGACATTGGACAGCCCCATATCACCAAACAAGTTCATGATCACCTGCGCAGTCGCGCTGTCTCCACCGATGACTTTAGCTCTGTTCTCTTCTGCACTGGCTCTGAACAGCAATTCATATGCATAAACCCTCATATTGGCGTCGAATATGGGTTGTCGTCCAATGTAGATGTTATTCAATTTATCCATGTACGCCTTATTCCTTACATTACCATTTCATCATAATCCCATTTCTGGTGAAATGGTATAGAAACCACGATAATTCTTGGGGGACTCAAGACGTTATTCCGCAGCGTTGAATTCTTCCGGCATATCGACATCTTCACCGGTAAACAAGAATTTTTGCATCTCTTCTTTTAGGAAGCTTTGCGCTTTAGGATCCAAGCTAGAAAGACGATATTCATTGATCAAAATCGTTTGATGTGTCAACCACTGCTTCCATGCTTCTTTAGAAATATTTTCAAAAATCTTTTTACCCAGCTCTCCTGGAAAAGGCGGAAAATCCAATCCTTCCAGCTCTTCACCCATTTTTACACAATTGACCATTCTTGACATGTTTGCTCTCCGTTTTTTCTATTAGTTTTCGAATTGGCGCGGGCAATCCCATCTCCAGCGCCTGTGATAAATTCATCCATTGGCCAGCCAATGCCCAAGCCTTAGCATCCGCCTCAACCATTCTAGGTTGAATGATGAGGTGATAATGGGTAAAGCTATGCTTGAATTCGGGCAAGGTTTCCAGAACACTTTGCTCGCCAGTTTGAGGTAAAACTGCACTTAACTGCGCTTCATTATCAAACTGAGGTAAACTCCACAAACCGCCCCAAATACCGGTTTGAGGACGCTTCTGCAAAAATATCTGCTCTCCATCCAATGCCAGCAACATCACGACTTGTCGTGTTGGCTTCTCTGTTTTTGGCTTTGAAACAGGGTAAGCGCCAACTTTGTCGGCTTTTAGAGCTTGGCACCCTGCCTTTACTGGGCATTCAGCACACAAAGGCTTACTCCGACGACAAATCGTCGCCCCCAAATCCATAATTGCCTGAGTATAGTCATCAGCGCGCTCTGTCTGCATTAACACTTCTGCTCTGTGCCACAACTTCGCTTCTGTTTGCTTTTCTCCCGGCCATTGGTCAATGGCATCATAACGACTCAGCACACGTTTGACGTTGCCATCCAAAATGGCATATTTTTGCTTAAAGGCAATAGAGAGAATTGCCGCTGCCGTTGAGCGCCCAATTCCCGGTAGAGAAACAATCTCATCAAAATGGCTTGGAAACTCACCATCATGCTCAGATATGATGATTCTTGCCGCTTTATGAAGGTTTCGTCCTCGCGCGTAATAGCCTAAACCGGCCCAATGGGACAGAACATCATCCTGTGAAGCCGCCGCTAAATCCTGCACAGTCGGAAACGCCAACATAAAGCGTTCAAAGTATGAAATCACCGTTTGCACTTGTGTTTGCTGCAACATGATTTCGGAAACCCAAACGCTATAAGGCGACTTAGGATGTTGCCAAGGCAAATCATGACGACCGAAAACATCAAACCAACCCAATAGGCAATCGGCAAAACGACTGGACTGACTCGACGATTGTACGTTGCTGGTTTGCATGAACTGACCTTCCATCAATTTTAATACCCGGCATTCCAAAGGGTTTTTATATAAGGGTTTTTGATATAATGGTGCTACTTAATTTTATACTGACTATTGTAACTGACAAAGATGAATGAAGACAGCCTAAGCCCAACCGATTCGGAAGCAACAGCAGCAAACGAGCAAGCCACCCCTCACAAACGCAGAATCAAAAGTTTTGTGTTGCGACAAGGTCGCTTATCCCAAGCCCAACAGAATGCCATTGATGCTTACTGGCCACAATTCGGACTAGAACTGACGCCAGAGCTTCTTGATTTGACGGCATTATTTGGTCGTGAGGCAGACACGATTATCGAAATCGGCTTCGGCATGGGCAACAGCCTTGCCGCCATGGCAGAAGCCAACCCGGACAAAAACTATATCGGCATAGAAGTGCATCGTCCAGGCGTTGGCGCATTGCTGAAATTGGTTGGTGAAAAAGGGTTAACCAATGTGCGCGTATTCAATGACGACGCTATTGAAGTACTTGCCCAGCGCATTCCTAAAAGCACCCTGTCAGGCGTTTATCTGTTCTTCCCAGACCCATGGCACAAGACCAAACATAAAAAACGACGCATCCTGCAGGAAACTTTTGCCAAAACCATCGCTTCGCACCTGAAGGTTGGCGGACATTTCCACATGGCAACGGATTGGGAAGATTATGCTGAGCAAATGATGCAAGTCATGTCCGAAGCGGAAGATTACCGCAACATTTCTGGTGAGGGACAATTCACACCTCGCCCAGACTATCGCCCTCTGACCAAATTTGAACAGCGCGGACACAGACTCGGGCACGGTGTTTGGGATTTAATCTTTGAAAAGATAGATCGCTAATCACCACTCAAAGTTATTTGACTACTCCCAACCTGGCAGATTTTGATTAAAATCTGCCAGGTTGGGTATTAGGTTACTTCGCAAACAGCTGCTGCAAACCGTTTAATAACTTCTGCTGATTTGCAGGTGAGTTCAATAAACGCTTCATATCCACCGACCATTGAATCTGGTTCAGCGGACCTTTTAGCACCACAGGCACTTCTATGCCTTTCAGGCTACTCAAGTTTTCAGGTGGTTTTTGATAGGTTGTGAAAAGCTTGGCACCAATTTGACCCTTCGGTAAATTTAGCTGCCCGACACAAATACTGCTGAAACGCTCACTATTCAGATTACATTTTTTGAAATCCAATGTGCCTTTCTTGATCTCACCTTCAAACGTCAGCTTGTCGAATTGCGTTTTGTCTGCCGGCTTTGAAGCTTCTCCTGCCAATAACTTATTCAAATCAAACCCAGCTACATTACCCGAAGTCACTCGCGTTTCCAAATGGCCGTTCATATTCTGTCTCAGCAGATAAGCATTCACCCCCTGCGTTTGGAAGTCAAACCAAGTATTGAAATCACCACTCAAGTCCGAATATTGCCAACCATCTGTCAAGAAAGGCTTCAGCGCAATTTGTTCCATTTTCCCGGACCACTCATAGCTCGGCGTTTTGCTATCAACATTCACCATCAATTTCGATGACAAATGGCCCTGGTACATATCCGCATCCAAAGGCGCAATATCAATACGCCCCTTATCCGCCAACAGAGTCAGATTACCTTGATCAAACTTAAGTCCCCATGACTGGAAGTTCTTAAAGGTCAACTGCCCTTCTGCATGTAGTTTTTTCAGGGTTTTCACCGGAACTCCGATAGGCAAGAAGGTTGCTTTTACAGGCAGCTGTGCTGATTGTTCCGTGGCGGTTGGCGACGCCGCTACCTCAGCAGGAGGCGCATCTGCGACTTTCTTGTCCACCACCTTGGCAAGTTTGTCTTTATAGGCACGATAGGCTTCAAGATTCAGGTCATTCACCGCCAAGTCAAAGTGCAACTCTGGCACATCATTACCTGCTTGCACACGCGTAAAGAACTTACCCTTGATTTGTGAGCCATCCAAGTTCATGTCCAGGTTATCAACCATTAATTGTTCTGGCGTTTGCTCCCAATTCAAGCTTAAAGACAACTTGGTCAAAGCATTCTTGTCGACAAAATCCGGTAGTGAGATCCCTGCATGGCGAAGCCATTTCTTAAGCTGGATATTCTTTGACGTTAGCTGCCCCTTCATATAAGGAGAATCGCCATAATTACCGGTCATATTCAGTTTTACAAAACTTTCCAATGACGACAACGTCGCATCTCGAACACTCAATTGCTTGGTCATTTGGTTCCAAGCCAGTAGCTTACCGCTGGTTTCCATTTGCACCAAAGGCACCTTCATATCCCTTGGCAAGCTCATCACCACATTACCCTGCCAATCCGAGAACTGCCAGTCACTCAAGTCTGCACTCAGTTTGAGCTTCTGGGTGAGTTTCACATGAAACTTAGCGGGTGATTGCCCACTGGCATAATCAAACTCAGTAATGAGGTTAATCAAATGATCCGGTTGCACATCAAATGCCATCACATCGAAATCTCTCAAACGATAGCTTTTATTGGCACGCTCATCAACCCAGTTGATCTTCGCATTTTGCGAAATCAAGGTTTTCAGCCGCCAGCGTTGGCTGGCCTTCGGCATGCTTGGAGCATCCACAACGTGAATTAATTTGGCATTGTCTTCAGGCATATAAGCAACATTACGATAATCCTGACGAATGGATTTCATTTCCAACCCTGCTATCTTCTGGAAGTAGTGCCAGTTGGTTTTCCCTTGTGCATTGGTGATGAGGTTGATGACTGGCCGCTCAACTTCCAACCCCTTAATCGTCAAATGACGGTGGATAAATAAATCCCACAGTGACAGTTCCATTTCCACCGCTTGGATTTGTGCTAAGTCGTCTTTTGCAGCGAAACCTTCCGGGTTCTTGATATTCAATTCGTGAATGGACAGCACAAAAGGAATCACCGAGACTTTTACATCACCCGAAATTTCGAGTTTTTGCCCCGTTCTATCGAGGAACTCCTTTTCTATTGCAGGCTTGTATTGATTGAAGTCTACAAAATGCATTGCCCCCCAAAAGCCTAAAAAGATCAGCAACGGGAGTATCAAAAATACCATAAACAGGCGCCTGAACCATTTGAAGAATGGATGCTTGTCGGCATAACGCTGATTCAAATACCCTTTTACACAGGCAATCTTATCACCCGCTTCACAAGCTTCGGCATCGCTTATCTCAGCCGCTTCCGTCTTCGCCAATTTTTTTTCGTTTTCGCTTTCTTGCGCCATGTTTGCCTCAAATCTTTTACGTTGAATTCCCTTCAGTCAAAAAGGAATTCTCATACTGCGAGTTTATTAGAACTAATCTAACAAAAAAGCCTGCAGTACATCATTTAGAAATCGTTGACCTTCTGCGGTCAGTTTCAAAGTGTCTTCGCTCGGCTCCACCCATTGCTTTTCTGTCAGCTTTTCCAGCTGTTTTGAAATCTTTTGCTTAGGCAGACCGGTTCTTAATGAAAAATATTCCAATGGAACGCCATCCTGTAATCGCATAGCATTCAACATAAATTCAAAAACCGCATCTTCGTCACTGACAGCGGTTGTTTTACCCATCTTTCCTTCTGCAATCATCTGAATATAGCCGCCAGGAGAAGCTGGCATCTGTGTGCGCCAGATTTTCCCTTGTGGGGCATCCGTAATCTTGCCATGTGCGCCGGCACCCAAACCGATGTAATCACCAAACTGCCAATAGTTCAAATTGTGGTTGCACTGATGCCTTGGTTGCGCATAGGCGGAAACTTCATAATGATGATACCCTGCATTTCTTAAAATTTTCTGACAGGCTAACTGCATTTCCCAAGCTAGGTCTTCTTCCGGTAAAACCGGTGGGTTTTTATAGAAGGGCGTATTAGGCTCAAGCGTCAGTTGGTAATGCGATAGATGCGGCGGTGCCAGTGAAATCGCCGTTTCAACATCCGCTATCGCTTCTTCAAGCGTTTGGTTGGGCAGTGCAAACATCAAGTCGAGATTGAAGTTTTCAAAGCCCGCGGCTTTAGCAGCCTCCACTGCTCGATAAGCTTCATCAGACGAATGGATCCTACCTAGCGTTTTCAGTTTTTCATCATCGAAACTCTGTATACCCATCGATAGACGGTTGACCCCAACCTGGCGGAATCCTGCAAATTTCTCAAAATCCACTGTGCCGGGATTGGCCTCCAAGGTTATTTCAATCTCTGGAGAAAACCCTAATAGCGCTCTTAGCTGTGAAAGAAAACTGTCCAGCCCGGCTTCGGAAATCAAACTGGGCGTACCGCCCCCAAAAAAGATCGATTGAATCGGACGCCCCCATATACTGGGCAACGTTTGCTCTAATTGACGGATCATTGCCGCAAGATAAGCCTGTTCCTGATTTTCTCCCAGCGTATGCGAGTTGAAATCACAATAGGGACACTTCTGAATACACCAAGGATAATGCACATACAAGCTGAGTGGCAAAGGTTGGGTAAAGTTCAAACGACACCTCTAATCTGAACAAAATTTAGAGGCTAATTTTAACGGATTTACGGTGGATTAATGCTTGAGAATCCACAAATACAGCTGATTGAGGTTTCTAGCGATCATCAGGCGCGGTTGCGCCTGATTAGAATGGTAACAATACCCGATCTCTGCAATCTTTAAATCAAGTTATGCAGTGGTGTTGATGTTATTACCAAGGTTCGGCGGCAACCCTTGCGTAGAAGGGGTTGCGGAAGGCAAAGATTCAAGCAACGCCAATGCGCCTTGCGACTGGATGTCCATCGATTTTTTCAACATCGAAATTTGTACCGCTTGCGGCGTCTGAGCTTGCTGCATGGTCACCGCCATGGAAACCGCTTGGTTAGGTGAAATATCCATAATTCTCTCCTTCTAGACCAAGGTCAAAACATTAAAAACAGACCTTAGCGGATAATACATCGGCAAGCATTATTGAAACTTTAGAAAACTTTTTGTTTTTTAAAGAAAAGACATTAGTCATTACGATAACGATTCAAGTCGAACAATCCGAATTGGATAGGATTTTCTTGCTGGGCTTCCCGATGCAAATCATCCAAGAAAGGCCAGAATTTGGTCGACGTTCTTCTGACACCGAAAGTTTCCACCCAGCGCGAAAGGCCATGTTGGTCGGAAACGGCTTTTGCCAATATCAGGAAATCTTTCAGATCTGATTCGTTCACATTAAAGAACATATTCGGGTAACTCCCTTTCAAACCGGAAAGCACAGTGACCGCATCTTCGTCTTTTACTCTATTTTGTTCATCGAAAAGCAGAGAAGTGACATTGTAGTAACCCTTATCCAACACCAGCGTAAAGTAGGCTTTGCTGCCATCCTTTTTATTGACTCGTAAGAAAGAGACATCCGGCCATGCCGAAACGCCTTCACCATGACAACTCGCCAAAATCTTCATTTTTTTCAAAATGAAGTCCTCTGGATTGGCATCCTGAACTTCCTGAAATGGTGACTGCGTTTTATCCAGTTGTCGGTTAATAGGATCTTCATTCAAGACCGGCGAGTGCCCAAACTTCTCAAACAACTGCTGGAAGAAATCTTGCATCAACAGGTGTACCTGAACCTTTGCAGCGTCTTTTTGAACGGATAGTTTATATTTGGCTAACAATTTACCCTGCGCTTCAGGCAGAACCTGGGCAATCGCTTCAATACCCAAGTTAGCATGGTAGGTAATATCTGTCTTCGTCTCTTGCAGCTTGTCTCTGAAGAACTCTTCCGGTGTATTGCGGTACCAGAAGTTGCGCATGAGTTCACGCTTGTCGTCCGGCATAAAGCTTAGGAAATTGTTTTCGCCTTCCATTCGCAAAAAATCCATATACAACCGGGTATTCAACTGATGCCCTACATTGCCATACACATCGAAACCGGACACTAATAGATACTGAATGCGCTCAAGCAAAGGATAATCCAGCACCCAAGCCGTTTTAGGTACCGAACCATAAAAGCCTTTCACTATCGTTGCCGAATCCTGATTACGCATAATCGTCAAAATGGCATTAGCATTTTGTCCGTCCCCTTTCCAAATCAAACCAAAATCATGTTTCTGACGGGACTTGGTTCTCAGCAATTCCTTTTTCTTGGCTTCCAAGTAGAGTTTCTGACGATTTTGATATTTGGTATAGGTTGCCAACATGCGGAAGGTTTCCGTGCCTTCCTCGCTGGGCAAACGCAAATTATCCGCTTGCCTGGCAAGAAAACGGGTGTCATGACTGATAACATCATGCTCCGGGTCAAAAAACATCACCCAAAAACGATCTTCAATGACATTCAGTGCGACTTGTCCACGACAAACAGGGCCTTTAATAAAGCCGCCAATAATAAATTGTGCCTGATCAAGCAGGAAACGGTAACGCCCCATTGCCGGCATCTTGGCATAAATCTTAAACGGGTTGGTCGAGTTTACTGGGTCATAACCCGGCAGGTGATGGAGTTTATAGGGCGGGACGATAAACCATGCACGATACTTACTCTCTGTTTTATCATCCACATAATAAACCAGATGGTCTTTTTGCACGATGGCCCAAGTTACCGGACGCAAACGATAATAAACACGCTTAACATGCGGATTGTCGTAAGGGCGCACTGACGGAATCAATT
The DNA here is from genome assembly GCF_013340845.1 of Hydrogenovibrio marinus. NCBI lineage: Bacteria > Pseudomonadati > Pseudomonadota > Gammaproteobacteria > Thiotrichales > Piscirickettsiaceae > Hydrogenovibrio > Hydrogenovibrio marinus. Next base: position 130,839 of record NZ_AP020335.1, on the reverse strand, counting down.
CAATCGGCATACCGGGCGGCGTTTTTGAACGAACCAATTGATAGAAAGTCCGATCATCTGTATCGGAAAAATGTAAATGCCCTAGAAATAAATGCTCATAGACATAGCGACCCATCAACTGATATTTCAACGGATCTTGATTCAAGAAGGCTTCGTAATGAATTGCCAGCGGCGATAACACTGGATTATTCAGCTTATCCAAGTCTCCAGGCGCCCCTAATTTTGCCCAAGCCAAAAGCTGCTCATACTCTTTCTTTGGCAGATTCGGCATGGCATAAGGCATGCCCCAATTCGGGTGTTTGCTGGAAAAGTCATCAAATTCCGACGATTTAGGGCAATAGTCTTTGCGGCCAAGTCCTAACTCATCATCATTGGGTAAACGTCCGGATGTCGGCTGAGGGTGCTTTTCTTTGAGTTTGAGAATACGGTATAGCACCGAGTCTCCAGGACGCTTGGCGGACAATACAGAGTAAAATCCTTTTTGACGCCACTCCTCGGTGGTTTGCGCATCAATAAATAGGCGTGTTGGTGTCGCATTGGTGATGCGCTCACCATCGTAGATTTTTTGCTTGCTTGCCCCACGAGCAACCCCCGTGTAGGAAGAGAGCTTTAATTGGCAGGGGGCGTCATAACACCCATGGCAGACAATACAGCGTTTTTCTAGAATGGCTCGAATCTGTCCATAGTCAATCTTATCGACCATGTTGGATGAAGCAAGAATAGGCATACTGATGGCAAATAACCCTAGCGCCAACAATCCAGTTTTGATTAATCCGTTTAGTCCCCGTCTAGCGCTGCTAGCCCCCATTCTTTTTTTCCAGCTGAAGGATGGCTTCTTTGTAAGTCAAAGCGGCTTCTGACTCCAATCCTTCCGCCTCATAGCACTTGGCTAACACATGAAAGGTTTCGATTTCAGGCTGCAAAGCCAAACTACGTTTCAAATAAGCGTGCGCCGCGCCCCAAAATTGACTCATACAGGCCAGTCGACCTAAAGTTAACAGTAAAACCGGGTTTTCTTCGCGCCCTTTCAACCAGTTTTCCGCTGTCTTGAAACGCTCAAACGCGGGACCAAATTGAATGCGCCCGTATTGATAGACCAAACGGTCGCTCCACTGCTGTTTTAAGCTTTTGGCAATGCGTTCAGCAAGCCCCTGCTCCATTCCCCAACCCATACGTTGTTCAACGAACTCTGCAAGAATGTCCGACTGCAGTTGTTGCTTGGCAGAGAGAGAAGACCACAAAGATTCCAACGCCGCTTCATTCTCAGCAGTGGCAACTTTACCGGCAATCAAGCGTGTTTCTAAACGTTGCAATTCGGGTTTGTCGACAGCAGACAGCTTTCTTAGTTGTGGCAAAATCTCACCCAATACCTGCCAATCCTCTAACTTCTCCAAAAGCTGAGCGTACTCGGCCAACACCACTTTATTTTTTGGCTGTTGGCGCACAAGCGTCTTCAAAATCGCTTGGGCTTTATGAGGCTCACTATCGCGGAGCAGTCGAGCTTCCACCAAACCGATCGTATCGTAATCTTCTGGATAATTTGCTCTGGCCTGAGAAAGATAGTCATCACGACGATCTGATGCATTCTGATTATGTGCCATCTTCGCTGCGCTGAGATAGTTCATCAAACCAGTTGGAGAGTCTTTTGCACTTTTAATCAATTGCTTCTCGGCCATTTTCCAATCGCCATATTCCAAAGCAATCATTCCCTTGGTCAGTGTTTTTCCGGCTTTACTTTGACGCTTAAGGGCTCGCCTTTCTCGCAAATGCCTAGGAAGATGAACAAAAAACGCCCAAAGCCTGATCAGAAAATAGAATACGAAGATGACGACAATCGCCAAGACAATAGCGAAAGACAGGCTGGTTTCAATGACCCAGTCATGCCAAACCATCGACAAACGACCATTATCTTGTAGTGCCAGAGAGGTCAGCACCGTTGCAATAACAAGAAAGACAACCCATTTAAGGAGTTTGCCCATGCTTAGCCTCCCACCACTTTCAACGGTTGACGCGCATGAAATTGCAAACTGGCAACAGGCTGGAACAAACTATCAAACGCAGATTTACCTTCTGAAAGCTGACTTTCCACAAAATGCACCATCGCATCACGGCTGGATTGGAGTTGGTATTGAGAATGCGACACCATTGCCCATTCCAAACGGTCCAGCAGCAATTCAAAACGTTGTTTGATCACTTCCTGCTGAGCTATTTTCTCGACTTGGGTCAATGCTTCGTCGCTGTCACGCTTACGTACCGAAAATAGAGATAACAATTTTTGTTGTAACTTCTGCCAAACCGTCTGTGGCGCATCTGTTTCATGTGAAACACCGTCAGCATTGCTGCTGGTCGTAGCCGCTAGTGACGTTTTCTCTGCAGGCTTCCACTGCTTAATCCAAGCTCTAAGCTTCGCAATCGCTTGTGATGCTGCTTCGGTAGAAGGTACGTTCAGTTGATTCTGCAGAGCTTGTTGATCCAATGCAATCTGCGTAAGTAAAGAGGACTTTTCCGTCAAATCCGACTGTTCGACCGCTTTTTGCAACACCCCCAACGCATTTAAGGTTTTGTATTGATCGCCCGTCAGCATCCAATCGGTATTGATCTGCATCGCCCAATGTTGCAGTTGGTTTGCAGACAAGGTGCTAGGCGTTCCCGCTAACTGGTTTTTTAATTGTGTATTTTCAGAGACCAAGCGTGCTTGACCGTTATTGAGTCTTGCCAACTGACGTTTCATTTCTTGCACATCCAGAGACAATTGCGTCAATTCAGCTTTTACCCCAACATTTTCTGTCGCAGCGGTGTCTGCGGCATTATTTTTTGGTACTGTTTCTGCCGGCGTATGAGTTGAAAGAGATTTGGATTGTGCTTCATTGACCTGTTGCTGCAAGGTATCTAGCTTTGATTCAAGCAAGGCAATGGACTCGATTTGCGTTTGCTGTTCTTGCGTCAGCCCTTTTTTCGCATCAACCGACTGACTTAGCTCAACTTGCTGCTGCTTAAGTGCGCTCAAGTCAGACTTCAGCTGACTTACTTGTGCTTGAAGCGTGTTGATATGTTCAATTTGCCAGTCATTTTGGTTGTTTGCCCATGAAAGATAACCCAGCAACCCGACCACGGAAATCAAAAATACCCAACCAAGTTTTTGGAAGAAACGCGTCACGCCTGAAGAGATATGGGCAAAAAAAGATGGCTTGGTCTTGAAGGGCTCATCTGCCGATTTTGAGTCATCTGAAGCTTTGAAATGTGGATTGGGACGGCGAGTCGGCTCTGCATCAATGACCCGATGATTCGCTTTTGGCGTAATAGGTTCGTTGTCCTGACTCATGTTTTTCCTGTCCCTCAATCATGCTTTATTCACTCAAGCCAGTTGATTACGCACTGTTTACACTTCATGGCAAATCAACTACAGAGTGTGATGTTATTCTAATATCTAATCAGTTTAGCTGAGACGCTTTAAAGTCTCAATAAGCTTTCCAGCCCTTTCACAATACCTTCATTACTTTGCGGATTGATGACCTGTAGCTTTCCTTGCCAGCCCTCATCATGGATGCTCTGCGCGATACGCTCGCTAAACGCCAGCAAATCCCGTTCAAACAACCATTGCTTTTCGCTTGGTGGAATCACTTCCACTAAGTTTTTCCAGGCATCCAGACTGCTGGCAAGCACTACAGGGTAATCTGCCTGCTTAAATGACTGCCAGGCTTCACTGCAAAATCCTGCCGCTACCCGACGATATCCAATCCACTCTTCCACCACCGCACCTCTTTGCTCAAGAGTATCCGCCAAATCCGGCAACCCACCTTCGCCCTTCACGATTAAACACTTGGTTTGCTGAAAGCTTTCGGCAGATAAATCAGACATCAAACTTTCGGTGTCGAACTTATGACGAGGTGTTTTGGCATCAATACCCAAGGCTTGCAAAGACTTTGCCGTTGCCTTGCCTATGGCAAAACAAGTCACAGACTTCGGCAAAGACAAAGGCTTGTCAAACGCCTGTTGCCAACTTGCCGCAAGCTGTTTGACCGCATTGGCACTAACGAAAAATATGGTTTGAAAATCTGCCAGGTTGGGGGGGACAGCATTCAACGACTCAATATGGATGCTTGGGCAAAACAGGTTCGCAAACCCATTTTGTTCAAGTAATTCCGCCAAAGCAACGGCCTGAGCTTCGGGGCGCGTATTCAGTAACGTTGCTTTTGGCATATTGCTACCTGTTTTGTTTATGCGAGTTACGCTCTAAGCGTGAGGATTATCCTGATAAACCGCCTGCAGGATCTTATCGGCACCTTGCGCCAATAACTCTTCAGCAACCTGAATACCCAAGGTCTCAGGCGAAGTAATATCTCCCGTTGCTTCCGCTGTCAGAATTTTGGAGCCATCCAGCTCGGCAACCAAACCTTTCAAGTGAATTTTGGAGCCATCCAATTCGGCGAACACCCCGATTGGAACTTGACAACCACCTTCCAAACGGTGGTTCATGGCTCTTTCCGCACGGGTACGGATTTCCGTATCAGAATGATTTAGCACTTGGATGATTTCCAAGACATCAGCATCTTTCTCAAAATACTCAATGCCCAAAGTACCTTGAGTCACCGCTGGCAAGCAAACCTCAGGAGAGAACTCATGGCGAATACGGTCATTCAACTCCAAACGTTGCAAACCGGAAGTTGCCAAAACGATTGCATCAAACTCGCCTGCATCAAGTTTACCCAAGCGCGTGCCGACATTTCCACGCAAATCTTTCACTGTTAAGTCAGGACGTTTCGCCATCAGCTGTGCCTTACGTCGAAGGCTAGAGGTGCCGAGAACAGCACCTTCTGGCAGTTCATCAAAGCTGGCGTAGTTGTTGGACACAAAAGCGTCTGTCGGCGCGTGACGTTCAAGAATTGCCCCCAACGCGAAGCCTTTCGGCAGTTCCATTGGGACATCTTTCATTGAGTGCACAGCGATATCGGCATCACCATCCATCATGCGATCTTCAAGCTCTTTGGTAAAAAGCCCTTTTCCGCCGATTTTCGCGAGAGGTACATCCAAAATCTTGTCGCCCTTGGTCGACATAGGAAGCAGTATCACTTCAAGGTGAGGATGAGCTTTTTCCAACTCGGCTTTAACGAATTCTGCTTGCCACATAGCAAGCGGGCTTTTTCGGGTTGCGATGGTGAGCGTTTTTTTCATCTATCTACCTGTCTGTTTTGAGTGCTGCCATTTTACTGAATTCACACACTTTTTTCGATAAAATAGTCTTTTCTCAATGATGTCTACAACAATAAGAAGCGGGTTTGAACCTTTTATGCGTGCATTGATTTTCAGTTTTGTTTTTATCCTGAGCTCTACTTACTGGCTGACAGGCTGCGCTAACGAGTCTGCTGCATCCGCTTCTCAAAAGCTTAAAATCATCCCTGAACTACAAAACTTGCAGACACTTGGCGAGCAAGCGAGAGAAAAGAATCTACCCATTCTATTGGCATTCGGTGCGGAATGGTGTGCGTTCTGCCATCAACTGCGTGATGAAGTTCTCAACCCAATGATGCTGAGCGGTCGCTACGACGGCAAATATATGTATATGCGCTATGTCAGCTTGGATGATCGCAATCCAATACCGGGGTTTGATGGCAGGCCTATCCGTAAAGATCAATGGGGCGAAAGCTATGGTGTCGATTTGACACCGACCGTATTGTTTATTGACGGCAATGGAAATGAAGTTGCACCTCGCCTTGTCGGTATAGCGAATATCGAACTGTATGCCGCCATGATACATAAAGCGCTTAACACCGCATACAACAAAATGGGGAATTCCCTACGCATCCCCGCGATGCCGGAAGATTTGGATTAACCTTGTTCAAAGCAGTCAACCTTGGCTGCTCGGCAAACCTTTCACCTTCCGGTATAATAACGCTATTTAGAATTTAGACCACATTTAGACTTAATAAGAAGACGTTTCATGAACCAAGACAATCAAGTCAATACTGCCAAACTTTCCAGTGCCCGCTTTACGGAGGCTACTGATGCGTTCGTTGAAGAATTTACCGCATCTATCCAATTCGACAACCGTATGTATCGACAAGATATTCAAGGCTCTATCGCGCATGCGAAGATGTTAACCGAAGCGGGCATTTTGACTCAGGATGAACTGGCGGACATTATTAACGGCTTAACGCAAATTCAACAAGAAATCGACAACGGCAAGTTCCAATGGTCTATTCAGCAAGAAGATATTCACATGAATATCGAAGCCAGATTGACGAACCTGATTGGTATCACCGGGAAAAAACTGCATACAGGCCGCTCTCGTAATGACCAGGTTGCCACTGACATCCGTCTGTACTTGCGTGATGAGATTGATGCGATTTTGCCAGAACTGAAACGCCTGCAACAAGGTATTCTTAGCTTGGCGGAAAAAGAAGCCGATACCATCATGCCTGGCTTCACCCATTTGCAAACGGCTCAACCTGTGACGTTTGGACACCATATGATGGCTTGGTTCGAGATGATTAAACGCGATGTAGAGCGCCTGCAAGACTGCCGAAAACGCGTTAATACCATGCCACTTGGCTCGGCTGCCTTGGCTGGAACCACCTACCCAATTAACCGTGAATTAACGGCTGAACTACTTGGTTTCGACCGCATTTCGGAAAATTCATTGGATGGTGTTTCGGACAGAGACTTCGCCATTGAGTTCACGGCTTTTGCATCAACCTTCTTGATGCATTTGTCGCGCTTCTCGGAGGAGTTGGTTTTATGGTCTTCGGCACAATTCCAGTTTATCGATTTACCTGACCGTTTCTGCACAGGCTCATCGATCATGCCGCAAAAGAAAAACCCTGATGTACCTGAACTTGTTCGCGGGAAAACAGGGCGCGTTTACGGTCACTTAATCAGCCTACTAACGTTGATGAAATCTCAGCCTTTAGCTTACAACAAAGACAACCAGGAAGATAAAGAACCATTGTTCGACACGGTTGACACTGTTAGAGGCAGTTTAAGAGCGTTTGCGGACATGGTGCCAGCCATTATCGTTAATCGAGACATGACCTATGCTGCCGCAAAAAATGGCTTCTCTACTGCCACAGATTTAGCAGATTACTTGGTGAAAAAGGGATTGCCCTTCCGCGATGCACACGAAGTGGTTGGCTTGGCGGTAGCGCACGGCGTGAAAAACAAATTGGATTTATCGGAAATGTCTTTGGAAACCCTACAAGGATTCCATGCAGATATCACTGAAGATGTATTCGAAGTGCTAACGCTTGAAGGCTCTGTCTCAGCACGTGACCACTTGGGTGGCACTGCCCCAAGACAAGTTAAAGCGGCCATTCAACGAGCAAAAATATTTTTGAATAAAGCTGATTAAAAGGCTTGCCTATCAAGCTTTGGGGCGCTCTGCCCAAAGCTTAAACCAACACCTCTGAACTATCTTCCACTTCATTTACTAGCACACCAAACTTAACAACTTGGTCTCTACCACCTTCTTTTGACTGATAAAGCGCTTGGTCTGCTTTATGGATAAGCTCCATTTCATCGCCAGCAGGTTGCTCAGGATAGGCTGCCAACCCGACACTGACCGTGACTTGAATAACCTGATTATTTTCTTGGAATAGCGTGTCTTTCACTTGGTGGCGAATACGCTCACAAATATTGAACGCGTTTTGGCAGGAAGCGCCATGAAGAATCATCAGAAACTCTTCTCCGCCATAACGAACCACGATATCCCCTTCGCGCACCGTATTCTTGATAATCGCGGCAATCATCTTAATGACACGATCTCCAACCAGGTGACCATAGTTATCATTGATGGATTTGAAATGGTCGATATCAATCATCGCCAGTGTCATATTGGTTTGTTCGCGAATGGCTCTTGAGAAGTCTTCTTTTAGTCGTTCCATCCCAAAGCGGCGATTGTAGACCCCAGTCAAACCGTCCACTGCAGCTAGCTTCTGGAATTTAGAGTGAATCATTGCATTGTTGATTGCCAATCCAATACTTCTACTGAACAATTGTGCCAACTGTTCCGTATGGTCATCCGCAGCATAAGCGCCCGTTGCGGCAACCAATGCGCCTAAGACCGTTCCTTTAAACTCAATCGGTTCGACGAATATCTCAGAAGGTCGGAAATGCGTCAAAACGCCGTCCAGTTCAATGTTATCGGGCAAAGAAATACGCTTAGTTTTAATCTCTTTCAGACATTTTTCAATGACATCATGATCAGGCAGACTTTCAGGGTCAAGAATACCTTGCGATGCAATCACATTCAGCGTGCCCTGCCTAATAACCAAGAATGCTCCCGCTTCAAAATTGGTGGTTTGTATCAGGAGACTCAAGGTTTCATCCGCCAATTTGGATAAATCCAGGTTTTCCGACATGATCTTGGAGAATCTACCGAAAACACGCTCAACTTCATGAGACTTGATTAGCGCATCAAGCAGCTGGTTATAAGCGCGTGCACTCACGCCTATCTCATCATTGGACGAGACTTCAATCTGACACATCCCTTCTTCGCAATTAAGGGTATGGTCATCAAAAGACTTACTCTGCAATCCGTTAGCAATATCCTGCATTTTGTTCGACAAAAGCTTCAAATGCGGGCGAATGACCATTGAAATCAACAAGAAGCTAATCAAACCGACAATTTGCCCCGCGACCTGAGAAACGATATAAAAATCGATCGTCAGCACCTCTTCTGCATGAAACCCATACCAAACTAGGAAATGGGGAAACGCCAAACCGATGAATACACCGATCAGCTGCATGAAAAGGAATTGATCAAGGAAAATACTGTTTGTCAGTCGAGGCAGTTGCATGAAATATCTCTTTTATTCAGAAACCAGTCTAGCTAGTCGTCGAATTGAATCACGGAACGGACACCCATTCCTTTGAAATTGAAGTTATTTAGAGAAGTTAAGTCAATCAGACAAGCCAAACCAACAACGTCATAACCGACTTCTTCACATAAGTGCGCCGCAGCTTCCATTGACCCACCTGTCGCAATCAAGTCATCAAGAATAACCACTTTTTGCCCCTGACCCGCCTGCATCTCCAAGCTGTCAGTTCCATACTCCAAACCGTATGATTTTTTAGCCTTTACATTTGGCAGTTTTCCTGGCTTTCTGACCTTAATGAATCCCTTATTGTGCTTGTAGGCCAATGCAGAGGCAAAGATAAAGCCCCGGGACTCAATACCAACCAAACAATCGATTTGAACTGGTCTAATGGAAACGGACACTTCAATGAGAGACAATAGATGTTGTCGAATCTAGGAGTGGTTATGAATCAGAAGCGAGTTTATAAAACTTACACCAAAGAATTTAAACAAGAAGCGGTCGCGCTTGTCACTGAACAAGGTTATAGCGTTGCTGAAGCGGCGCAAGCGCTAGGCGTTAATCCAAACTTGCTTTACAAGTGGAAAGACAAGCTTGAAGCGCAAACCAATGGTGCGGCCTTAAGCGATAATGAGCGTGAAGAACTCAAAAAGCTGCGAGCTGAAAACAAGCGGCTTCGAATGGAAAAAGACATTTTAAAAAAGGCCTCAGCCTTCTTCGCCCGAGAAATGCACTAGGATTTGAGTTTATCCATACGTTGGCGCAAGAAGGCTACTCGGTTAAATTAAGCTGTAAGGTGATGAGTTTTAGCCGCTCCGGCTATTACGATTGGATCAAGCGTCCCAAGGCTATTATTACCGAAGAACAACTGCGACTGTATCGGCGAGCTAAAGCCCTTTTTATAGCCAGTCGAAACAGTCTCGGTTCACGAGAACTGATGAAGCGATTACGTAAAGAAGGCTTTAAGGTTGGGCGCCACAAAGTCATCAAGTTAATGGAAATCTTAAACCTAAAGGTTGAACAGCGTGTTGCATTCAAAGTCACCACAAAACGGGACCCAAGCCACGCTGTGGCAGATAACCTTGTGAACATGGACTTTAACCCCACAGGCATGAATCAAGTGTGGGCCGGTGATATCACCTATTTAAAAACCGCACAGGGTTGGCTATACCTGAGCGTGGTGATGGACTTGTACTCACGCCGGATTATCGGTTGGTCAATCAGCCCGCGCATGACCACCGAACTCGTGCTTGAGTCGCTCAAGCAAGCCTACTGGCTTAGAAAGCCGCCCAAAGGGGTGATCTTCCATAGTGATCGTGGATCACAATACACCAGTGACGCATTTAGAGCGCAGCTGAAACAATTCAAAATCCGAGCCTCAATGGGCGATGTTGGCGCGTGTTGGGATAATGCCGTGGTTGAAAGGTTCTTTGGCAGTTTAAAGCATGACTGGCTGCTCAAAGTACATCAACCTAACCATGAGCATATGATTGACGATGTGAAAGCGTATATGCGTTATTACAACTTAGAAAGGCTTCATACAAGCAATGGTGACATGAGTCCTATTGAATATGAAAATTATAAACGTGATGTGTCCGAAATTGCTTGACCAGTACAATTTCTTCCCATTCATCATGAGAGAATAATGCAGAAATCGCATCAATCGTCTCACTGAAATGCGACTTCAATAAAGGTGAAATATCTTGAAACAGGATTCCTGGCTTAGGAAAATCTGGGACACCGTCTAAATACTTTGCAAGATAATGGTTGGACATGGTTTCAAACCTCTTTATGGGATAAAATATAGATAAATATATTCTATAAAATAATTCTGAAATAAACTCTGGTTTCGTAAACAGAAACTTTTATTTACAGTTCAGTAAAACTTATTTTGAACTACATCAACACGGCGTTTGGTTATGGAATTGTTGGAAAACGATTATGAACAGTCATTGCTACAGGAGTTACCGCCTAATGCCCGAGATTTGGCTTTGGAACTGCTGTCGACTTATTCTTTAGGTCAAATCCTTGCACTTAGAGAAAAGACTGAGCCTGATAAGGAATTACTGGCAACCAAACATGTTTCAGACCGCTATTGGCTAGCGCTAATCAATGCTGCTATCTTAGCCAAAAGTACCTATTTCCTGCCAAATCCAAAATTTTCTCAGGATGAGATTTTTTATCTGATCAAAGCCGCATGCAGTAGCATCAACTACCCAATCAAGCAGGCGACTTTAAAAGAACTCATGGAGTTCACTCAGGCCAAAGAAATGCATGTGTTATCGAAGTGGTTGGGAGACTTTTCAGAACTGCTTTTACAACAAAACAGAGAAAAGTCTTTTAAAGTTGGCATGTCAAAGGCTAGCCGTTAATAGCTTCTTGATACTGTTTTCTGACTCTAGGCAACCATATCTGGCCGCTAGCCCGAACCAAAAACGCGCTTGAATTAAATTCTTTGGAATACCTTGCCCTTCCGCATAAAAAGAACCTATCTTATGTTGTGCAGGACGATGCCCTCTTAATGCTGAAAACTGGAAGAGTTTAAACGCTTTCTTCAAATCAACACTGGTTCCCAGACCTTTTTCAAACATACGTCCTAAGTTATAAGCCGCATAGGGATTTCCTTTTTGATAAGCCATATGATAGTAATTCATGGCTTTAAAGTAGTCCTGCTTAATAGGCGCGCCTTTTTCGTACATAAGACCTAAATTGTTCTCTGCACGAGAATATTCTCTGAATGCACCATTTTCATAAAGGTTAAATGCAGAATCAAGGTTGCCTTCTGCTTCATATTCATTCGCCTTTTTAAATTGTGCAAACAAACAATGCTGATTGGCTAAGTCTTCTAAAGGCGTTTCAGATGATTTTCGATTATGCCCGATGACTTCATCACGAATAAACTTAGGTACAACTTGATCTACCAGCCATTGCTTTAAATCTGCCAGGTTGGGTCTCTTTTCCGGCTGTTTCTGCGTCATCCAAATAACCAGTTGTCGCCAAAAATAAGGCAAGCTGTTTTCTTTGGACATGGAATGAAATGCATGAGCATAAAGCTGTTGATAGCGATCTTGATTCGGCTTTAAGCGATAAATATGCTTTCCTGACAATGCGTAATACAGCATGCAGCCCAGTGCATAGACATCACTAGCTTCTGAAGCTTGGCCATTCATACGCTCCGGCGCCGTATAGCGTTGATCGCCCACCAGCAACTCAGATTCATAGCTGGTCAGCATTGGAATCGCATGATCCATCGAAAAAAGGTAATAATGATCTTTCCCGACTAGGATAGACTCTGGGCGAATATTGTTATGAACAAAGCCGACACCATGTAGTTTTTCTAACCCGGATAGGACATTTTCAAGAAGGTGACGAGCTTGCTTTTCCGATAGAGGCCCTGTTTTTTTAACTTTCTCCTGCAGCGTCCGCTTACCTACAAAATCGAAAAATTGCAGATAATTGAATTGAACCTTACGAATTTCGTCAAAGCGAACAAAGTCATCTTTGAACTGATTCAAATAAATCAGCAGGTCTTTTTCTCGCTTAATTGCATAATGATTGCTGATGTCATGCAGAACTCGAACCCATCGAGACACACTGTCATCTTCAATCACTTGCTTAACCTTATAGGATGAAACCAAGCTATCGTTTTGTAATAGCTTGGATTTTGTAATATCTACTTGGTTTTCAAATGGATTACTGGACATTTCATGCCTTTTAAGCGTCAATCATTACTCCATCCATAGGAAGTACGAACAGAGACTTAGTCGTGGTAGTCTACCTTATTATCATCAATCTGAATTTGAAGATTATTTGAATCGTTCAAACCTTCAAGCATGATGTTGGCAACTTCTCCGCCGGCAACATCTTTTCCGTTCGAATCAACTGTCACTTCTGTACCTTTATCTGTTTGCGTAACCGTCAAATACTGCGACAAGGTATCTTGAGTCACAACTTGATCATCTGCAATGACATCACTCAAGTCAAGAACATCGTTCTGCACGTCAAAGTTTTGAACGGTGGTTGAACCATCGCCATCAACTTTGATGGTATCAGACTGATTTGTTCCCACAAACAAATCATCTCCGGTATCAGCGTACAGGAAGTTATCACCACTCTCATTGACTTCCGTTGTCGCTGTCTCATTACCGTTACTTTCGGTAGAAGTTACTGATGCATGGACATCATTCAATTCGCTGGAAGTCAGCTCTTTTGAAGAAGAAATCTTCACATCATCTGCAATTTTTCCATCATCCTGCAACTTAACATTGTATGTGCCATCATCGTTTTTGGAAACATCTGTACCTGTGACCGTGACTGAACCATCATCAGGCAATCCAGAAATTGTAATGTCTGACAAAGATTCTGATCCATCTGTATCTGTCAGGCTAGCAGAAGCACTTAGATCATAAGTGTAATGATTTGATGTCTCCCCTTTGTAAAGAGATGAGTCGCCCATAACCTGATCACTAAACACCAAGCAGTCAAGGTTATTCACCGTCAAGTTCATGTTGTCATGACCTGTAATTTGACCACTTAAGACGCCTCCATTGTTGTGGAAGGCACTCAAATTATAATCGGACTCGCTTCCAGGAAGTATAAGTACATCTTTACCCGAACCAAAGTTAACCGCAATATTGCTGCCTGGATCTTTTTCAAAAATAAGCGTGTTATTTCCACCGCTTAAATTAATGTTTGCATTATGAGAGTTTCCTGTAATGGCAAACAACTTGTCAGAAGAGTCACTAAGATTCCAACTGGTTTCATTAACATTTTTGTAGACTAATGTACCATTAGAATGATTACAGCCATTCTGACCTTCCAGAGCATCGTGAAGGCTATGATAGTTATCATGGTTAGCGTTACGCGCATCGTCTGAGTCATAAGTGTAATTATGTGTAGTAGTCACCTCAGCATCACCAATCGACATACTTAATGTCGCATTAGACGCTGTGTCATCAACATTAACATTAATACTAACTTTTACATCAGCCGTATCACCATCGGCATCAGCAGCGGTTACGGTAAACATTTGAGTCACATCTTTGGTAAATTCATTTGATCCCGCAGAATAGGTGTAGTTACCCGTTGAGAAATCAAATGCCAGAGTCCCTTTACCATTAATCGCGACGCCTTCACTCGGGAAAGTACTAGAAGTGTAGGCTGTACCATCAACAGTGATACTTTGAATCGTAATCGCTCCGTCACCACCTGTTACATTATCAGAGACCGTACCAGTTACGGAAAGTTCAGTATTAGTAGGGACAATTGCATCGCTTAATTGCGAAGCATCTGATACTTCCGTAACCGTCGAGACATTGTTTCCGGCTGAGGCTAACACATCTAAGTATTTAGAGTTCAGTGCATCATCACCTAAAGCAACCACATGCAAATCATCTACATATTGACTAACAAAGTTATCCCAACCATGCTCATAGTCATTGTCTAAGAAGCCCCCTGCGGTTCCACTGCCATTACCACCATAATTTTCTGTAGTTGGCTCACCATCAGAAATAAAATAAGCAACCGTCTTATCTGCTGTAGGTTCAGAGTAATTACTATAAGTTTTAAGAACAGCATCTTCATAATTAGTGCTTCCACCAGCCTGAAGATCTTTAATAATGCTTATGGCTTCATCTGCTTTTAACCAAACGCTGCCATCATGCTGTTCCAATGTGGCACCGCCGTTGAAAGCGACTAATTTAACGTTAACATTGCCTTGATTATCGTAGGCATTAATCATTTTTTCGAGTGCAGACTTAGCAAGAGCCAAACGACTGTCACTGTCCATAGAACCAGAAATATCTAACGTAATTACAACATTTGTGGTTTTCTGAGAAACAGTTGCAGATTCGAAATCCATAGTCTGAGTCTCATCATGTCCTTCTGGCTGTGAATCAACTGTATAAGAATGTGCAGCAGAACTGGTAACTGTGTTGCCCGCGGCATCGCTTGACGCAACACTCGCTGTGAAGCCTTTGTCGGCATCCGCGGCCAGGTCGGAGCCGGCTACATCGACGCTCCAGTTGCCGTCACTGTTGACGGTGGTGCTGTAGTCTTTGCCGTTGATGGTCATCGTTAGCGTATCTCCGCTGCTGATGTCGCCACCGGTCGCGGTTCCTGTCACTGCGATGGTTTGTCCACTCTCCATTGTGTTAACAATATTGTCATCCGTAATACTATCAACAGTGACGGTTCCTGCCTGAGCTTGAGTGTCTTTCTCAATAGTCGTGCTATTGGTCCCAACATTACCCAATTTATCACTGGCTTCAACGCTTACAGTCAGAACACCGTCATTCAAAGATGAAACATCAGTATTAACCGTGTAATAACCATTTGAGTAAACCGTAATTTGGTTTGCAGGGATCGTTAGAGTATTGGTCCCATCAGAAATGGTTATTGAACTTACCTGACCGCCAACTTCAACATTCCCAGAAACAACAGTTGAACTTGCTTCTGATGCAGAGATTACATTGTCACTATCAGAGGTGTTTCCATCTGTAACATTAATCGATACCGTTGCGATAAAGTCTTTCATATAGACTTCAGTGCTCTCTGCACTAAAGGTATTGCCTGCTACATCTGAACCGGTAACAGTTGCTTTTAATTCAGGAATCATTCCTGAACCATCAGCTAAATCACTACCAAGAACGTCGACACTAAATGTGTATGCACCGCTTGAGTTAACATCCGAAGAAACCGTTCCTGTTCCAATTACGTTGCCATCCAAGATAATGGAAATCGTATCACCAGGTTGCGCATCGCCTTGAACATAACCTGTAACAGGCACTTTAACCCCTGGAAAAGCTTCTGCAGCAGTCAGGTATCCATCGCCTGTAAGAATATCAACATCAATGTTAGCACCCGCTTGGGTATCAAGAGTGAAGCTAACATTCGAACTGTCAGAAGTATGGCCTTCTGCATCCACTTGACGAACGGAAATGTTGTTAACCCCTTCTTGAGGGTTATATTGAGTCGTCCAAGTTTGTCCACCATCAGAACTGTACTCAATAGTTGCTCCAGACACCAAACCTGTCACTTTCAAAGTGCTGTCATTTGTGATTCTATCGGTGGAACTTGTACCCGTATCATGCTCAATGTCTACGCTAATACCATTTAATTTGAATACACCTGTTGGGACATCGTATGTACCATCAGTAAATTTAACTTTCTCAATATTTCTCAGTTCATCAACATCGCCAACACCATTACCATTGGAATCCGTGCTAACGCCCTCTGTAACTATCAAGCTACCCGTTGAGCTAGTTGATAATGCATAATCAGAGAATTTGCCACTGAATACAGCCGTATCGATGTTATCACCACCATCTACAACGAAATGATCATTTGTATCATTACTGCTTATGATGATTTGGTCTTTGCCTGAACCCATCATGACATAGTCATCATTAGCTTCCGTTGCAACAGAAGACCAATCACCATGCCAGTAGTGAACAGAATCAGAATCTGCACTGACATTGCCCGACGCATCTATTTGAGTTGCTTTAAAGAACTCATTGTCATCAATAGGTGTATTTGGAAGGTTTGAAATATCAACCGTCCAATTCCCATTTGCATCGACAACAATTGGCGTACTTGTTTCAACAGCAGTATAGGTCCAAGAACCAGTGTCATTTCCACCAGTGGTACTACCTTCACGGCTGAGCAGCGTAACGGTTGCGCCAGGCTCACCTGTACCATGCAATATCACATTTGAATAATCACCATTGGTGTCAGTGATATTTGTTATCACTGGCTTGTCTGGTGCCTGAGTGTCTACGGCATAAGTGTGATCCGCTGTGGTGGTCACTGTGTTGCCCGCGGCATCGCTTGACGCAACACTCGCTGTGAAGCCTTTGTCGGCATCCGCGGCCAGGTCGGAGCCGGCTACATCGACGCTCCAGCTGCCGTCACTGTTGACGGTGGTGCTGTAGTCTTTGCCGTTGATGGTCATCGTTAGCGTATCTCCGCTGCTGATGTCGCCACCGGTCGCGGTTCCTGTCACTGCGATGGTTTGTCCACTCTCCGCGGCATTGATCACGTTGTCTGAAGTCACGTCATTGATCGTGACCGTTCCTTTGTCCGCTGTGGTATCGACACTGTAAGTGTGATCCGCTGTGGTGGTCACTGTGTTGCCCGCGGCATCGCTTGACGCAACACTCGCTGTGAAGCCTTTGTCGGCATCCGCGGCCAGGTCGGAGCCGGCTACATCGACGCTCCAGCTGCCGTCACTGTTGACGGTGGTGCTGTAGTCTTTGCCGTTGATGGTCATCGTTAGCGTATCTCCGCTGCTGATGTCGCCACCGGTCGCGGTTCCTGTCACTGCGATGGTTTGTCCACTCTCCGCGGCATTGATCACGTTGTCTGAAGTCACGTCATTGATCGTGACCGTTCCTTTGTCCGCTGTGGTATCGACACTGTAAGTGTGATCCGCTGTGGTGGTCACTGTGTTGCCCGCGGCATCGCTTGACGCAACACTCGCTGTGAAGCCTTTGTCGGCATCCGCGGCCAGGTCGGAGCCGGCTACATCGACGCTCCAGCTGCCGTCACTGTTGACGGTGGTGCTGTAGTCTTTGCCGTTGATGGTCATCGTTAGCGTATCTCCGCTGCTGATGTCGCCACCGGTCGCGGTTCCTGTCACTGCGATGGTTTGTCCACTCTCCGCGGCATTGATCACGTTGTCTGAAGTCACGTCATTGATCGTGACCGTTCCTTTGTCCGCTGTGGTATCGACACTGTAAGTGTGATCCGCTGTGGTGGTCACTGTGTTGCCCGCGGCATCGCTTGACGCAACACTCGCTGTGAAGCCTTTGTCGGCATCCGCGGCCAGGTCGGAGCCGGCTACATCGACGCTCCAGCTGCCGTCACTGTTGACGGTGGTGCTGTAGTCTTTGCCGTTGATGGTCATCGTTAGCGTATCTCCGCTGCTGATGTCGCCACCGGTCGCGGTTCCTGTCACTGCGATGGTTTGTCCACTCTCCGCGGCATTGATCACGTTGTCTGAAGTCACGTCATTGATCGTGACCGTTCCTTTGTCCGCTGTGGTATCGACACTGTAAGTGTGATCCGCTGTGGTGGTCACTGTGTTGCCCGCGGCATCGCTTGACGCAACACTCGCTGTGAAGCCTTTGTCGGCATCCGCGGCCAGGTCGGAGCCGGCTACATCGACGCTCCAGCTGCCGTCACTGTTGACGGTGGTGCTGTAGTCTTTGCCGTTGATGGTCATCGTTAGCGTATCTCCGCTGCTGATGTCGCCACCGGTCGCGGTTCCTGTCACTGCGATGGTTTGTCCACTCTCCGCGGCATTGATCACGTTGTCTGAAGTCACGTCATTGATCGTGACCGTTCCTTTGTCCGCTGTGGTATCGACACTGTAAGTGTGATCCGCTGTGGTGGTCACTGTGTTGCCCGCGGCATCGCTTGACGCAACACTCGCTGTGAAGCCTTTGTCGGCATCCGCGGCCAGGTCGGAGCCGGCTACATCGACGCTCCAGCTGCCGTCACTGTTGACGGTGGTGCTGTAGTCTTTGCCGTTGATGGTCATCGTTAGCGTATCTCCGCTGCTGATGTCGCCACCGGTCGCGGTTCCTGTCACTGCGATGGTTTGTCCACTCTCCGCGGCATTGATCACGTTGTCTGAAGTCACGTCATTGATCGTGACCGTTCCTTTGTCCGCTGTGGTATCGACACTGTAAGTGTGATCCGCTGTGGTGGTCACTGTGTTGCCCGCGGCATCGCTTGACGCAACACTCGCTGTGAAGCCTTTGTCGGCATCCGCGGCCAGGTCGGAGCCGGCTACATCGACGCTCCAGCTGCCGTCACTGTTGACGGTGGTGCTGTAGTCTTTGCCGTTGATGGTCATCGTTAGCGTATCTCCGCTGCTGATGTCGCCACCGGTCGCGGTTCCTGTCACTGCGATGGTTTGTCCACTCTCCGCGGCATTGATCACGTTGTCTGAAGTCACGTCATTGATCGTGACCGTTCCTTTGTCCGCTGTGGTATCGACACTGTAAGTGTGATCCGCTGTGGTGGTCACTGTGTTGCCCGCGGCATCGCTTGACGCAACACTCGCTGTGAAGCCTTTGTCGGCATCCGCGGCCAGGTCGGAGCCGGCTACATCGACGCTCCAGCTGCCGTCACTGTTGACGGTGGTGCTGTAGTCTTTGCCGTTGATGGTCATCGTTAGCGTATCTCCGCTGCTGATGTCGCCACCGGTCGCGGTTCCTGTCACTGCGATGGTTTGTCCACTCTCCGCGGCATTGATCACGTTGTCTGAAGTCACGTCATTGATCGTGACCGTTCCTTTGTCCGCTGTGGTATCGACACTGTAAGTGTGATCCGCTGTGGTGGTCACTGTGTTGCCCGCGGCATCGCTTGACGCAACACTCGCTGTGAAGCCTTTGTCGGCATCCGCGGCCAGGTCGGAGCCGGCTACATCGACGCTCCAGCTGCCGTCACTGTTGACGGTGGTGCTGTAGTCTTTGCCGTTGATGGTCATCGTTAGCGTATCTCCGCTGCTGATGTCGCCACCGGTCGCGGTTCCTGTCACTGCGATGGTTTGTCCACTCTCCGCGGCATTGATCACGTTGTCTGAAGTCACGTCATTGATCGTGACCGTTCCTTTGTCCGCTGTGGTATCGACACTGTAAGTGTGATCCGCTGTGGTGGTCACTGTGTTGCCCGCGGCATCGCTTGACGCAACACTCGCTGTGAAGCCTTTGTCGGCATCCGCGGCCAGGTCGGAGCCGGCTACATCGACGCTCCAGCTGCCGTCACTGTTGACGGTGGTGCTGTAGTCTTTGCCGTTGATGGTCATCGTTAGCGTATCTCCGCTGCTGATGTCGCCACCGGTCGCGGTTCCTGTCACTGCGATGGTTTGTCCACTCTCCGCGGCATTGATCACGTTGTCTGAAGTCACGTCATTGATCGTGACCGTTCCTTTGTCCGCTGTGGTATCGACACTGTAAGTGTGATCCGCTGTGGTGGTCACTGTGTTGCCCGCGGCATCGCTTGACGCAACACTCGCTGTGAAGCCTTTGTCGGCATCCGCGGCCAGGTCGGAGCCGGCTACATCGACGCTCCAGCTGCCGTCACTGTTGACGGTGGTGCTGTAGTCTTTGCCGTTGATGGTCATCGTTAGCGTATCTCCGCTGCTGATGTCGCCACCGGTCGCGGTTCCTGTCACTGCGATGGTTTGTCCACTCTCCGCGGCATTGATCACGTTGTCTGAAGTCACGTCATTGATCGTGACCGTTCCTTTGTCCGCTGTGGTATCGACACTGTAAGTGTGATCCGCTGTGGTGGTCACTGTGTTGCCCGCGGCATCGCTTGACGCAACACTCGCTGTGAAGCCTTTGTCGGCATCCGCGGCCAGGTCGGAGCCGGCTACATCGACGCTCCAGCTGCCGTCACTGTTGACGGTGGTGCTGTAGTCTTTGCCGTTGATGGTCATCGTTAGCGTATCTCCGCTGCTGATGTCGCCACCGGTCGCGGTTCCTGTCACTGCGATGGTTTGTCCACTCTCCGCGGCATTGATCACGTTGTCTGAAGTCACGTCATTGATCGTGACCGTTCCTTTGTCCGCTGTGGTATCGACACTGTAAGTGTGATCCGCTGTGGTGGTCACTGTGTTGCCCGCGGCATCGCTTGACGCAACACTCGCTGTGAAGCCTTTGTCGGCATCCGCGGCCAGGTCGGAGCCGGCTACATCGACGCTCCAGCTGCCGTCACTGTTGACGGTGGTGCTGTAGTCTTTGCCGTTGATGGTCATCGTTAGCGTATCTCCGCTGCTGATGTCGCCACCGGTCGCGGTTCCTGTCACTGCGATGGTTTGTCCACTCTCCGCGGCATTGATCACGTTGTCTGAAGTCACGTCATTGATCGTGACCGTTCCTTTGTCCGCTGTGGTATCGACACTGTAAGTGTGATCCGCTGTGGTGGTCACTGTGTTGCCCGCGGCATCGCTTGACGCAACACTCGCTGTGAAGCCTTTGTCGGCATCCGCGGCCAGGTCGGAGCCGGCTACATCGACGCTCCAGCTGCCGTCACTGTTGACGGTGGTGCTGTAGTCTTTGCCGTTGATGGTCATCGTTAGCGTATCTCCGCTGCTGATGTCGCCACCGGTCGCGGTTCCTGTCACTGCGATGGTTTGTCCACTCTCCGCGGCATTGATCACGTTGTCTGAAGTCACGTCATTGATCGTGACCGTTCCTTTGTCCGCTGTGGTATCGACACTGTAAGTGTGATCCGCTGTGGTGGTCACTGTGTTGCCCGCGGCATCGCTTGACGCAACACTCGCTGTGAAGCCTTTGTCGGCATCCGCGGCCAGGTCGGAGCCGGCTACATCGACGCTCCAGCTGCCGTCACTGTTGACGGTGGTGCTGTAGTCTTTGCCGTTGATGGTCATCGTTAGCGTATCTCCGCTGCTGATGTCGCCACCGGTCGCGGTTCCTGTCACTGCGATGGTTTGTCCACTCTCCGCGGCATTGATCACGTTGTCTGAAGTCACGTCATTGATCGTGACCGTTCCTTTGTCCGCTGTGGTATCGACACTGTAAGTGTGATCCGCTGTGGTGGTCACTGTGTTGCCCGCGGCATCGCTTGACGCAACACTCGCTGTGAAGCCTTTGTCGGCATCCGCGGCCAGGTCGGAGCCGGCTACATCGACGCTCCAGCTGCCGTCACTGTTGACGGTGGTGCTGTAGTCTTTGCCGTTGATGGTCATCGTTAGCGTATCTCCGCTGCTGATGTCGCCACCGGTCGCGGTTCCTGTCACTGCGATGGTTTGTCCACTCTCCGCGGCATTGATCACGTTGTCTGAAGTCACGTCATTGATCGTGACCGTTCCTTTGTCCGCTGTGGTATCGACACTGTAAGTGTGATCCGCTGTGGTGGTCACTGTGTTGCCCGCGGCATCGCTTGACGCAACACTCGCTGTGAAGCCTTTGTCGGCATCCGCGGCCAGGTCGGAGCCGGCTACATCGACGCTCCAGCTGCCGTCACTGTTGACGGTGGTGCTGTAGTCTTTGCCGTTGATGGTCATCGTTAGCGTATCTCCGCTGCTGATGTCGCCACCGGTCGCGGTTCCTGTCACTGCGATGGTTTGTCCACTCTCCGCGGCATTGATCACGTTGTCTGAAGTCACGTCATTGATCGTGACCGTTCCTTTGTCCGCTGTGGTATCGACACTGTAAGTGTGATCCGCATTACTAATAACCGTTCCGCCAGAGCTGTCCTTAGAGGACACAACGGCTGTAAATGTTTTATCCGAGTCAACCGCCAAATCAGAGCCGGCAACATTTGCACTCCATTTCCCATCTGAACCCACGGTTGTGGTGTACTGTGTTCCATTAATAACCAACGTAACAGTATCGCCCGCTTTAATGTCTCCACCAGCAGCAGTACCGGTTACGGCTACTGTGCTACCACTTTCAGTTGCATTAATTACGTTATCAGCCGTCACAGGGTCAATCGTCACCGTGCCGGTGTGGTTACTTCCAACAGGTTCAACGGAAATATCCAAGGTATCATGCTCATTGATATTCGTGTTATAGGTAAGCTTTGGAACAGTACCATCCCAGTTATGCTCAGGCGTAAATTGGTAACTACCATCCGCCTGTACAACAATCTGACCTATTCCAGAGATGGTTGCTGTCTGTCCAGCAGAATAAGTTTGTGTGTCACCGGCAATAGTGAAGTTGGTTACTTGTAAAGTATGATTTGGATTGCTGTCGTTGGACAAAACATTCCCCGTACCAATCGTATTTTCTTGAATGGTTAAAGAATCGCTTTGAGTAACACGCGTTGAAAAGTCCTGCTCACCTTTGATTGCAGGGTTACCAGAGGAATCTACCGCATTAGCAACCACATGGTAATTTGCTTCATCAGGCCAACCACTCATATCAACGCCTGAAATTGACCATTTTCCGTCAACACCTACAGTTGCAGAGCCAGTGTATTTTGTAGCTCCAGCCTCATCAAGAACGTCAACCGTAACCGTTTGACCTGCTGCAATTGAAGTGGTTTTACCGCTGATTGTGACGTTTTGATCTTCATTACCCGCAACAAGGTTGTCACCCGTAATTGGATCAACATACACACGACCGGCACTTGTATCAATCAAGTAAAACTCAGTAGAAGAACTGGTAGCTTGATCTCCTTGCTGGTTATAGCCCGTAGTGGTTGCTTGGATGATTTGGTCAGAATCATTAACAAAATCGGTTCCAGGAACCGCAATAGAATATTTCCCGTCCGAACCGTAAGTTCCTGAATAATCTTTTCCGTTAACTGTTAGCGTGACTGTACCGTGGTCTAAATTCAGCCCAGTAACCGTACCGGTCACATTAATCGTACCGTTGGCTTCTTGCGCATTAACCAAGCTATCTGAAGTGATTCTGTCAATATCAAGGGAAACTGAGAAAACTGCTTGCTGAGTTGCAAAAAAGCTGTTCTGGCTGTCACCATTACCTGTTTGATTATCAGGCTGTCCAGTACCCTGACCATCTGAATTTCCAGTATCAAATCCACTGGTAACATTACCTTGTGATCTATCAGCTTGAATAGCATCCGGTGACTGAGAAGAAGAAGATAATGGCTGCCCGGTTTCCCCTGCTGCAGTAGCATCCAAGTCACCGGCATGGCCAGAAAGAACCTTCTGAGCCAAATCTTTAACGTCATCCTGGTTCTTTGCCTGCAAATCTTCAGCAGCTGCTCTTGGCATAATATCGTCATCCAAACGAGCAACTGAATTTTGTCCCAAAGTGAAGACTGAGCCATCTGCCAAGTAAACTAGAATGGATCCTCCATCAGCCGTCACGATAACATCGTTAGCATGGACAACCATACCTTCCTTAAGTTGTACCAACTCTCCAGAAGGAAGTTTGATGTAAACTACCCCGGTAATTTCTCCAACTCGACCGATTACAACAGAATTACTTGCAGCCATTAGACTTCTCCAGCTCATGCTTTTTTACTCAGTAAAAGCACTATAGAACCTTGGTCAACCAAAATCTATTGTACCTAGGGACAATATTCCCCCGTTTTTCTACCACTTGCTTTTTAAGAATCACTAACTAATTGAAGAAACTAGACTTTTTGTATTTTTTTCTTATAATTGAGTTTCATACTGAAAGAAATGTGCGAGGAACGCACAATTCCGATACGCAAAAGGAATGCTGTTATGAACAATGTTAATCCTGTTTTAGCAAGTGCAACCCAAGCCACTTATATGCAGTCTAATGGGTTATCTGATACGACGGCAAAAGAACCTAAAGTCACAGAAAAATCGACGACAACTTCCTCTTCTGCGGGTAATTCAACCGTAACACTTTCGGATAAAAATCAATCGCTGCAATCAGACTATCTCAATTTGGCGAAAAGTCGTAGAGTGAACGAAAAAGATTCCGCTAGCACTGAAGCGACAGAAAAAGGCGAAACCACCAATGGTTTGACCTATTCTGCTAATTTTCAAGCACAAGCTAATTACAACGTACTGAATTCAACTGACAAAAAATAAAAACAACAATCCTCCTCTTCCATCGCCTTTTCGCTGATTTACTCAGCGTTAGGCGAAGGCTTTTAGCATCCAGTCAGCTTTCTTCAATACAATTTCACACTCCCTCAAATCTCTTGTATTAAATTTAGGCGTAAACTTTATTTCAGGTTAACGAATAAGGATTTTCGTTAACTGGGTTTCTCCGAAACCTAATTTCATTAACTCAAATAATATTCAATTAAGACCTCCTAAGCTTATTTGAATATGCTCCTCAGTTGAAAATCGCGCCGATTTATTCGGCGCTTTTTTTTGAAAAATCTCCTAAAATAATCTTTCACCATCCTACTCAAGGACTTTCTATGAAAACTGTTCATGGCAAACCTTATCGTCATGGTCATGGTACTGACGAACAACATAAGCAAGACCAAGCGCTTTTCTCAAAACTACTTGAACAACACGAACAACTAGAGCGCCACACGCAAAAAATCGACAATGGCATTATTGCCACGACCACTTCTCAAAACTCAGAACTGGCAAAAGTACTGCAAGATCACGTAATCGGCATGGGAAAGCGATTTGGCATGGGCAGAGCGATACGCTCTTGGGATCCATTATTTGCAGCATTATTTGAATACAAAGACCAAATAAACATGCATTACGAAGCGATTGAAAACGGCGTGCAAGCGACACTGACAGCGGAAGACCCAAAATTAGTTGAGTTGATTCATTGCCACGACCTTACGTTGCATGGTTTTGTAGATGAAGGCTTTGAAGCCGGCGGACGTGAAAGTCCTAAACCTGATTGGTTGGATTAAAATCTGAAGACCTTTCTGTGACTCTTGAATAATGAAAACAACGACCTTATAAATACGCCAAACACAGTCACTTGAAAGGAAACAAATATGATTATTATGTGCCCACACTGCGGTGGATTAAATCGCATTCCTGATGAAAAGTTGAGTCAATCTCCATCCTGCGGTAAATGCAAACAACCTCTATTTACCGGCACGCCAGTCGAAATGTCCGGTGAACAATTGATGCGTGCCATCGACAAAACCGATCAGCCGATTGTTGTAGATTTCTGGGCACCATGGTGCGGACCTTGTAAGATGTTTGCGCCCACTTTTGCCCAAGCTGCACAACAACTAGAACCTTATGCCAAGCTTGTCAAAATCAATACAGAAGTTGAACAGCAAATTGCAGGAAAATTTAATATTCGCTCTATTCCGACACTCGCCATCTTCAAAAATGGAAAAGAGATCGCCAGACAATCAGGTGCAATGCCTCTGCAAAGCTTTGTACAATGGGTCAAACAATCTATTTAATTTAAACCCGTAATCAAGGAAACTCTTTATGGAAATTGGCTCACCGGAGCACAAACAGCTCTTAACTAAAAGCATCGTCAAAATTGCGGTAAAAACTATCTCGATAGGATTAGTGATTGGGTTATTTCTGATGTTTCCAAGCTTGGTTCGTGAAAATGCGTTTTCTAATGGCTTGGCCATTGCCGGACAAGTCATTATCATCATCACTTTGATTTATGCGTTTAGCATAGCCTTCTCAAAGTACTGGAAAACCTTAAGAAACCTCTGAAACGGTAGGCTATTAAAGGCGTTTAAGCACGTTTTAGCTTAAACGCCAGCAGTCGATCACGGACACGTTGCCACTTAAACAGGGGCAGCGACTTCGCCCATTCCAATGCCAGACTCCGAACATCCTCATCATCCAAACTGAAATGGTCTTTATCCAAAGCATGAACTAGCTCAGACAGCGAGAATGAGTCTCCATAATGGGTACGGATTTTATTTTCCCACTGCCCGAAGCTTAGGTTTTTCACCTCTGCACCAAACTGAGAAACCGTCCAAGTTACAAGAATTTGCCACATCTCATCTCTGCTTTGCGCCTGTTTAATCGCTACAATCAAACGCCACTTATGCCATGCATCCATGAATATCCATACCAGTAACAACAATAGAAAGATAACGGATGCATAGAACAAAGCGTTCATCAGCCAATATACGACTCTAGGAACAGAAAACACCCATTGACCGGCTATAAACTGGTCGACGAGCTTACCGGAGGCAGGGTCAAAATAAGTGATTCTAATATCCGGTAGTCGAATCAATCCTAATGAAACAAAGCGCAACGGCTGCTTAATCAATCTCTCCGATATCAGTCCGCTCTCCGTCCACTGCTCATGTTTGTTCTGATCTGGCATCAACCATTCAACCGCATGATTATAGGCAAACTGACTGGTAGGGTCCGGCAAGGTGTTTGGATCCAAATTTTCACCTTTTACCGTTAACTCCCAATCCAGCTGCTGGTTCTCTACCTGCCAGAAACTTAGCTTGCTAGGCATCAATGAGACCTTTCCTATCGGCATGGCAACCGGCAGATAACTTGGTAAAGGTTTCACGTGAATCCAGTGGGTTTCATCAAAAAACAACCAAGGGCGTCCGTTACCTGTATTTTGTACTTCAACGATAGGTGTGCGTACCTTCACCTTACCAGGCTGCTCGCTTCCCACCAGCATTTGAAACATCCGCTGATTTCCCAACCAACGTTGATTGCCGCCAACCGGTTGTTCGGTGAAAATATGCGTTACCTTATCATTGGCATGTGGATGCAAAAGCATACGCGCACCCAAACTCGGATCAGAAGTTTTGACCAGCACTTTCCAACCCTGCAACTGGTTCATATAAGCCACGTTTTTAGGGGGTTGCCATTCGATAGCCACATCGTTATTTGGATCAACTTGAACCACTGCACCATCGAACTGCAAGCCACCGATATGGAGGGCAGGAAAACGCACGCGTCCTGCTTGGCGTGGATAAAGCACTAACCGCATGTAATCGGAATCACCATCCACATCATAGATTTCAAACTGATTACGAATCTTTTGTTTATCGAATTTTGCGAAGTCACCTTCAATATTGTGCCCTTTCAAAATAAGGGTCACCGGCTCACCCAACGTAATCTGCAGCGGCGACAAATTCACACTGTCAGCTTTTGCCGACATCGCCACCAAGGATAATGCCAGCACCAGCCCTGCGTGACGCATCAAAACACTTGTCCATCTCATTACCATGGCTTCACTCCTGGCAGATCATGTGCCTGCTCTTGCTCAGCCTGAAAGCCTTCTTCCCGCTCAAAAAGGTGTTGTAATAACAAAGACTGTTTATCTTGAACTTGTTGCATTTTTTGCTCAAATTTCTCAATGGTTCTTCTGCGTTTTTGCTGATCTAAAATCGCATTCGCGGTTTCTTCAGCCTTGTCAGTAGCTTCTAGCTTCTCAGATGGTTTTAGACGGAAATCGGTACGGTCTTCTTCATCCGGCAAAACAAATTCTTTCGCCTGCTTTTCTCCCTCTGGAGAATCACCAGACACACCTTTACCCGGCTCATTATTTGGCTTTTGTCCGCCATAAAAGCTGCCTTCCGCATCACGAGACTGATCGCCCCTACCGCTTCCGTTGCCCTTCTCGTCGTTTTGCTGTTTACCTTTTCTTTGCTGACGTTGCATTTTTTTCGCCAACTCCAGATTATGTTTGGCTTTGTCATAATCTGGCAGATAGACCAAGGCTTGTTCATAAGCTTCTATCGTTTGCGGAAATAAGTTGGATTTGAAAAAGGTATTCCCTAAATTAAACAATGCCTGAGCACGCTCTTTATCGTTTCGCCCGCCAACAGCAGCTTGCGTAAAGTACAACACTGCCGACTCATAATCAGCGGCGCGATAAGCAGCGTCTCCAGCGCCAAACCAACCCTCATATTGGTTCAATCCATCATAAAGTTGTTCAGACAAATCAAAATCATTCGATTGGAAGGCTTGGTATGCCTGCTGTTGTTTGGCGACTTGTTGGCTGGCACTTAAGTTCATTGATGAAGCTTCCGCATCATCTTGCGCCTGAGAAGGCGTTGGCAACCCAAGCAGACTTGCAGAAAGCAATCCAACCGCCAGCACACTAACTGAACCGGAAACTTGTGATCCCAATTTAACTGGATAGAACGCCAACACCAGTAAAATAAAGGCCGCCAACTCAAATGGCCAAGCATGGTCTTGCCAAATCGGCGTTGAAGACACAATAGTACGTTTTTGCGCCTGCTCTGTTACCGCACTCAGGAGTTGTTCTAAAAATGCGCCCTGATCCGTTGCTTGCAGATACTGTCCCGCCACTTGTCCTGCAAGTTTTTTCAAAAAGTCCGCTTCCAAGCGAGACGTCACCAACTTGCCAAAAGCGTGTAAATATCCGGTTGGGTCGGTAAACTCAGGAATACGGCTTGCTGCGTTTTTACCAACACCGACCAAAATCACTTTAGAGCCTGAAACATCATTGTCTGCCGTTTTATCGCTTCTCTTTGCCAAATCTTCCGGCAGCGTTTGCGGCTGATACTCGACAGGTTCACCATTGGTCAACATCACCAATACTTGCGCCTTGCCTGCCGTTTGTTTGAGATGTTTCAATCCAAAATCAAGCGCTGGATAAATCTGCGACCCTCTGGTCGGTAACATGCCCGGACGTACCAAGCCCAAATAATGTTTGAATAGCCCTCTGTCAAATGCCAACGGCGTCACCAAATGCGGTTTTCCAGCATACACCATCAACCCGACACGATCATTTGGCTCCAAACGGTTCAATAAGGATTCAATCAAAGCACGGCTGAAAATAAAACGATTACCCCCCATATCTTGAACCAACATAGAACGGGATACATCCAGACCAATCAAAATATCGACGCCAGCACGAGAGGATTCATTTGGCGCGGGAATCGCACTTCTTGGTCCTGCAAGAGAAATAATCATGGCGATCCAGGCAAAAGATAAGAATGCCATTGGCGATACAAGTTTGCTCAAACCACGCTTAATAAAATGCCATAAACAAAGAACTCGCCGCCCGAAGGGGTAAGGCGAGAAAAATCTGCCAGGTTGGGGGGTCGTACTCCTGCCGTCGCCATCAGCCAGATTCGCAGAAGAGCCCATTCCATTAAGTGCAGCAGCATCGGCTTTTACCCAAGGCAGTAACTCGGCATCAGCATAGTGTGCGGTTTGACGTTTTTTAATCACATAAGCAACCAGCCACCAAATGATTGGTACCAACACAAACCAGAGGGTCTGCGCATCACGCCATTCCCAACCGTCAGGCCAAACGAGTGTCCACATCTCATTGAAGAAGCGTATTAAGTGATTTTCTATAGAAGACAGCCAACTTTGCATTATGCCGCCTCCTCTGTCTGCAAGCGTTTCGCCAGCAGTTGCACCAATGCAAAATAGAGCACAAATAGCATCAATGCTAATGCGACAAAATAAGGATAGAGCTCTATTTTCGCGGTTTTCTTCTGTGGTGTTTCCAGTTGCGCACCTTCAGTTTGATCAATGGCCTGCAATACTTTCTGTAAGCTGGCTTCACCGTTTACCTGATAATAACGTCCACCGGTTTCAGCCGCCAAATGCTGCAACATACCACTTTTCAATGGTTGATATAACAGACCGGTAAACGCGCGCTTATCAGCTTGTGCACTCCCCGCGCCGACCCCGATGGTGTAAATAGGCACATTCAAACCTTGCGCGTAAGTAATGGCATCATCCAACGGAATCCGGCTAGCACGAGATTGCCCATCCGAGATAAAGATCACTACGCGTTTTTGTGTGGTTTTCGTCGAGTTTTCAGTTTGTTGAAGCCCTAACCCCAAAGCTTCACCAGCGCCTTCATCCGTACGACCCGCTAGATAAGGTCTCAGGCGTTTGAGCATCAATCGCGCCGTAACGGCATCCGTAGTCAGTGGCATTAACGTGAATGCCTGCTCAGCATAAACAATAAAACTGAAGCGGTTGCCCTGCAGCCCGGAGACAAACTGATCAAGTACCGATTTCACCACTGCCATACGCGTAGTCGGTTGACCATTCATTTCATAGTCCGGCAACAAAAAGCTGGCAGAAGACTCAATCACAAACACCAAATCCCGCACGGTTTTGGTTTGCGGCTCAGGCGGCAAAGGCACCTCTTTCACCGGACTTGCCAAAGCAATCGCCAATAGCGCCAAGATACTCCAGCGTAGAACTTGCAACGCCCAGCGCCAAAAACTTGATTTGGTTTGTGGCTGCATAACCCAATGCATGCGGTCAATCAATGGATGACGGAAAGACATGGATTTCATTTCCGCGACTTCATCCCAATCACTTAACCCGGATAGGCGCGCCTTGCTTTTAGATGCCGCCCAGAAAATTAATGTCAAAACGGGTGCTAAACCAACCAACACCAAAGCCGTTGGATGTTGGAAAATCCAAGTCGACCATTGTGGGATCTCTTGCCAAAACGCCGTCCAAGTCATGCCATCACTGACCATGATGTTCTCCTTGGCTGGAATTGACCGAATTCACGGACTTTCCCTTAATTCGGGAAAAAATGACTGTTATTGTAGCACGCCACCTACCTGCAAGCATGCCCGGTAAAGTTTTCAGCAGATGTTTTTCATGCGCATTCAACGCCTGTTTCAAGGCATCCAAAGTGGCAACCAATGTTTCACGTGAAGCATGACTACGACTGAAACAAAGTGGTTCTAAAGTTTGCTTTAAGATCAACGCATCTTCAGCCAACAATAACTGATGGCGTTTAGCATCATCGAAAATTTGGAATAGTTTTAGGGCTTCTTCATGACCCTCATCTTGATCACCCATGCTCGGTTGCTTAGACCAATGATTGTTCAATTTTTTCAACTGCCAACGAAGGTGAAAGCGTCTCCAGTAGCGATTACGCAGCCAATAAAGCACGCCTGCTAAAATCAGCACCCCCACTGCAATCAGCCCGATTTCCAACCAAAACCACCAATTCGTTCCCGGCTGGCTGGGCAACTCAATATCAATCAATTGTGCCGACAAGTCTTGAGCCTGTCTGGCTGAATCGGCAGACGTAGTTGCAGGTGCATCTTGTGCAGCAACGCTATTGGTGAGGAAAAATACAAGCAGACTGGCTACTGCAAAAGAGAGTCGAGACAATGGCTGTTTTATAAAACGTCGAAGAATATTCATCACGCCGCCCCCGCAAAACCAACATGACGGTGTAGCTTCAACAAATCGTCTTGAGTCGAGATTTCAATAAACGTCACGCCTACACGTGACAGTTTTTGGCGCAAGGTCTCAAAATATTGGCTTGCCCAGGTTTCATAAGCAACGTAATCTTGATGGGTCAAACTGTGCGCCTGTGTTCGGCCACTCAAGCTTTGCAGTTTAAGCCCGGAAATCGCCGGAAGTTGCTTCTCAACCGCATCATAGACCAACACCGCTTTGAGCATGACTTTCTGCTGCAACGCCGCCATGACATTCAAAGTGGCATCATCCAAATCCTGAAAATCACTGATGATGATAAGACGTGAACCCACTTGCAATCGTTTCTGGCACTCCAACAGCTCATCATGCAGGCGAGGCTCTTTCGCCACTGTCATCGGCGGCTGAGGCACCGACAGGAATTCCATCAACTGTTCGTAGCTGCTACGGCCTTCAAAAATCGGCGTGGATTTCACCGTTTCCGATAAACGAATGGCATCTACCGGCAGTCCTGCTATTTGAGCTTGCCAAGCATAATACCCGGCAACACGAACCGCTTGCGTGACCTTTAACCGCTGCTGAGTACCAAACCGCATGGACTGGCGTTGGTCGACCAGTAACGTCCAACTTTCCTGGCGCTCTTCCTGAAATAATTTGGTATAGGCTTGTCCGGTACGTGCCATCAAACGCCAGTTGATGCGACGAACTTCATCACCCGGTTGATACAAGCGGCTTTCTTCATACTCCATACCGGAACCTAAAAAACGACTGCCCTGCTCACCCTGCTTCAGGGACTCGCTGGCTTTTGGGTTCGGCGTTGCTTTCGGCACCATTTGCGATAACATTTCACCCAATTGATGAATGTCTTTTTGCGACAAAATCGGCTGTCTAACTGCCACAGTATCAGGCTGCACAGGCTTGAAAAGCTTGCGCAACCAATCAGATAGACGATTCAGCTGTAAAAACACCGACGTTGATGACATGAGAAGCCTTGCTTAAAACGGTTTATTGAGCGGCAGTTTGTGCGGTCTGAGTCATCGGCACAGGAACACGTTTGATGATTTCGGCAATCACCGAATCTTCCGTCCATTGCTGCGCACGACCTGAGAAACTGACACGGATACGATGTCTTAAAATATCCGGCAACATTGCAATCGCATCGTCTGGCGTGACAAAATCACGGCCCTGCAGCCAAGCATAAGCACTGGCACTATGCAGTAATGACAGCGTAGCACGAGGCGAAGCACCAATTTCGACAATACCCGCCAAAGAAGCATCATATTTCTCAAGTTTACGCGTCGCGGCCGTCAGATCGACGATGTATCTTTCCACTTCAGGCGAGACATATTGCTCAGAAATTTTATGGCGTGCTGACAACACCATCTCTGGCGTCAAGAATGCGTTCAACTGTTCTTTATCTTCGCCAAAGTGATGCGAACGGTCACGGCGAAGGATTTCCAATTCTTCTTCATCCGTCGGATAATCCAACACCACATGCAGCATAAAGCGGTCAAGTTGTGCCTCCGGTAGCGGATAAGTACCGCTCTGTTCCAGTGGGTTTTGCGTCGCCATAACAATAAATAAATCTGGTAGCATACGCGTCTTACCACCGGCCGTTACCTGCTTCTCAGCCATGGCTTCCAACAATGCCGATTGCACCTTTGGCGGCGCACGGTTGATTTCATCCGCCAGTACGATTTCATTGAAAATAGGGCCTTTAACGAAATTGAGCTGCCCAGATTGCGGATCGAGGATGTCTGACCCCATCACATCGCCCGGCATCAAATCCGGTGTGAACTGAATACGTTGAAAGCTCGCTTTTACAGCTTCAGCCAAGGTTTTAACCGCGGTGGTTTTCGCCAGGCCCGGCGGCCCTTCCAACAGCAAATGTCCCCCTGTCAGCATCGCAATCATCAAACGCTCCAACAGAGACTCCTGACCTACGATTACTTTTTGTAAATGGGTTTTTAAATTTTCAAAATCATTCAAGGTAGACATATGCTTTCCTTTTAAAGCTGCTTCTTTGCTTCAATCTTCTGTATAAGAAGATGCTAATTTAATCAATTTTGTAACCAAAAGAGAAATTCATTTTTCGGACAAACTTATCAACAAATCTAATCACAATCCAGCATATTTCATTAAGTCATCCACGGGAATCCTTCAGCTTTCCATTCCGGAAACCCTTCTTCCAGTTGGTAAGACTGCTGGCCATTTTCTTTTAATGCATTTAATAGTTGTTTTGAGTATACACAATAGGGTCCTCGGCAATAAGCGACCACCACCTTGCCCTTTGGCAGAGTTTCAACGGCTTCATTTATCTGATCCGGTGAAACGTTGATCGCGCCTTTAATATGTCCCTGTGCAAACTCTTTCTCTGGGCGGACATCAACAATGACAAAGTTCTTTTCATCCAAGCGTCCCAAAAGCTCCTGTCTGCTCATCTGCTTGCTAAAGATCTCGTTCGCATCCAAATCTAACAATAACCTGTCCATCTCGGCAATATGCGTTTCCGCAGTTTGCCTTAAGCTACGTACAAGCAAAATGACATCCTCACCTGAGATTTCATAAACACGGCTTTTACCCTGTTTTTTAACCAAAACCAACCCATGATTTTTCAAAACCTGAAGATGCCGAGACGTGTTGGCAAAATTTAATCCACTTAACTGGCTCAACTCTTCCACACTTCGCTCTGCTTGAGCCAAATAATCCAGTAATGCAATCCGTTGTGGAGACGCTAAGCAATGCGCAACCATCGCCAGCCTTTCAAACAATTGTTTTTTGATATCTGCCATCAAACAACCCGTTTCTCTGCCAATTTATGGCGTTATTACGTTATTTACTGCTCTCAAAAAGTGAATCTATCCAACTGAAACAATACATTCAATCAAAGAATTGAAT
The DNA here is from genome assembly GCF_013340845.1 of Hydrogenovibrio marinus. Taxonomy (NCBI): domain Bacteria; kingdom Pseudomonadati; phylum Pseudomonadota; class Gammaproteobacteria; order Thiotrichales; family Piscirickettsiaceae; genus Hydrogenovibrio; species Hydrogenovibrio marinus. Next base: position 96,600 of record NZ_AP020335.1, on the reverse strand, counting down.
GTTAAAGTAACCAACAGTACAATGCAATTCGTTTTTATTTCCGGACGACATCATAACAATGACCGAACAACACATTTCCCATGGGATATTGAGCAACAAACATCAGTTTGGACTCCATCTTGTCCAGATATTTCTCGTAGGTTTAACCATTGGCATGACAAGGGTCGCCGTACCGGGATTAGCGGAAACCGACTTCGGGTTGGCTGATCAAGCCTTTTTCCTTCTCACGTCTTTTGTTGTCGCTTTCGGCATCGTTAAGGCGATCATGAACCTGTTTGCAGGCAAATTGAGCGAGCATTACGGTCGAAAACAAGTACTGATCTGGGGCTGGTTAATCGCCATTCCAATTCCCTTTATGCTGCTTTACTCGCCTAATTGGAACTGGATTATTGGCGCAACTATTCTGCTCGGCTTCAATCAAGGTATGTGTTGGTCTATGGCGCTGAACAGCAAACTTGATTTGGCCAAAACCACCCAAAAAGGTCTGGTGAATGGCGTTAATGAATTCTCCGGCTACGCTGCGGTAGGTATTGCAGGTGTGATTACTGCCTATTTTGTTGAGCTTTGGGGGGCAAAAGAGGGTCTGTTCATTTTCAGTTTGATTGTGATTTTGTCAGGTTTGTTGCTGGCCAAACTCACTATCGTCGAAACCCTGCCCTGGGCACAATTACACGTGCAGCAAGCGCAAACCTCAGGACAGGACACCAGCCATCAAACACTGAGCCAACTCTTTCGCACTGCAAGCATCGAAAATAAGCCCCTAGTTGCCTTAAACCAAGCTGGCTTAGTCGAAAAATTTACCGATGCCATTGTTTGGATTTTCCTTCCCGTCTACTTTCTTTCACAAAACCTAACGCTTATTCAGGCAAGTTCTATCATTGCCGTTTATGGAATTGTTTGGGGTGCCAGTCAACTTATTACCGGACCACTGTCTGACAAAATCGGCCGCAAAGTCCTCATTGTCTGGGGCATGGTTTTCTGTGGGTTAGGCGTTCTCGCCATTCCTTATACATCCGACGTTTCGCTCTGGACTCTTGAAGCCGCCTTTATAGGCTTTGGAATGGCAATGCTGTATCCAAATCTAGGTGCCGCCGTTGGCGATTTTGCACCGCCACAACATCGAGCGAGCTTAATTGGGATTTACCGTTTCTGGCGGGATTCAGGCTATGCATTTGGGGCGCTTGCAATGGGCATCATGACGCAATGGTCGCAAAACCTTATCTTACCTTTTTGGTTTGTCGGTGTGACGATGCTTTTATCGGGAATAGTCGTACAGTTGTCACTCCCCAAAAAGTCATAAAAATCTGCCAGGTTGGGGTAGAAGAATTAAAAACAGACTCAAAAAAGCGATGCGCTCATTTGTTGGTCAGCATTGGATTTTTTGTCCTCAACATCATCCATTGCCTTTTCTTCTTCTGACAAAAACTGTGCAAAAGGTTGGTCTGGAAAGTCCTTTTCATACTCTGTTACCGCTTGCTCTGCCAACACTGCGACCGATTTATGTGTCGAATGCAATGCGTTGTGAATAAAATGGGCCAGCGCGGCTTGTTGCGGCTTTGGATAAGGATGTAAGAAAGGTAAACATGCCAGCAGGTTTTCCTGCGTTTGCCAGCTTTGCGTCACACAGAGACTCTTCAAAATACTGGTGGTTGAACCTTCAGGTAACTGACCTTGATTGCCAAGATAAATTTTCAATAGTTCACTGGCGCCGCGTTGCTGTTTTTGTTTCAACAAGGGCAACAACTGCATAACAAAATCCGGTTGGATTTTAAATTGGCGGTAAATGGACTTAAGATCGTCCGGGTGACCGTTCCAAGTGTTCAAAGTGCTTTCTAAATTCATCGTTGCAGACTCATTTTGCTAAACTTTAAACTCCTGATAACAAAAGAAAAAGGATAAGGCCAAATCTAACTTCACCTCTATTGAACCCATTTCAATTGCAGATTGCAAATTTGTTTTCTGTAAAATAGGCAAACCAAAAACGAAACTGCCAGAAAATGAAAAAAAACGCCCCAGCAGATCGCAACTTTGACAACCTCGTCCACAAATTTGAAAAACGGGTTTATGACACCGTTAAGGGCGAATGGCGCCTGAAATTGCTTAAAGAAGATCTTGATCATCTATACCAACAATCGCAATTGAACATATGGGATGCGGGTTGTGGTTTTGCCCAAGTGTCGCAGTGGCTGGCGGAAGCAGGACACCAAGTCACGTTATGTGACCTCTCCAAGAAGATGCTGCACAAGGCAGAGCAAAATTTTTCGGACGCCAAGCTAAAAGCAAATTTTTTGCACGGCGCGGCACAAGATTTAGCACCCGAATTACCGGAGTTCGATTTGGTGTTGTTCCACGCCGTGCTGGAATGGTTGGCTACGCCTTTAGAGACGTTGAAAACGGTTGCTGACAAAGTCAAAACAGGCGGCACGCTTTCTTTGCTGTTTTATAACCGCAACGCTTTTGTGTACACCAATGTCCTGAAGGGCGAATGGCGCTGGCAGTTTATTCTTGAAGACGCCTATATCGGCAAGGGCAAAAACCTTACGCCGCCAAACCCACAATTTCCACATGAAGTGATTGCCACTCTTGAAAGCTGGGGATTTGAAATCGAGATGCAAACCGGCATCCGTGTATTTCACGATTACCTCAATCCGCAAGTACTGGAAAAGTCCGATACTGAAGAACTCTTCGCTCTAGAATATCAATATTGCCGAATGCCGACTTATCGAGACATGGGGCGGTATATTCATTTGGTTGCTAAAAAACAATGAATCAAGCTACTCAAAGAAAATTGCTGAAAGAAGCTTTCAGACAGCTCAAGCGTCAACCCAAAATTTTACAGATCAGTTTTTTCTGGTGGCCAATGATTTTAGGCTTCGCCCTGCTGATTGGTGGCTTGAAATATGTTTATGAAACTGAATACGCTCGCCCCCAAATGGCCTATATGGGGGTACCGAAGACACAGAATGATTGGCAAAATCTCACCCACACATTGAGAAACGATGGCTACATGGTGGGTTACTCGGAAAAGTACGGCAATCCGCTTTGGGTCACCTACAAAGTCACGCAAAACAAGGAAAAGCTCGGCAAACGTGGCGAGTTCCATGCTGACTGGCGCAGTCTGCGCCATGTCACCAGTGACGACTATCGCCGCACAGGTTATGACCGAGGTCACATGGCACCTAACTATGTTATTGGCAGCCGTTATGGTCGTGAAGCTCAGTTACAGACGTTTCTCATGACCAATATCACACCGCAAAAGCACAGCTTCAACGCTAAAATCTGGCAGCGATTGGAAGAAGTCAGCGCAGATGTCTTTTCCAAACAGTTCACGTCTTTTTGGGTAGTAACCGGCCCTATTTTCAGCCAAAACCCGAAAATGCTGAAAGGCACCGACATCGCCATTCCCTCCGCGTTCTACAAAATTTTCGTACGTCCTGCTACAGACGGCAATCCTCCAATCGCCTTGGCGTTTATCATGCCTCAGACTGCGAAACCGGATGATTCTTTGATGAAATATGTGGTGACGATTGACGAGGTGGAACAGCGAACGGGTATCGACTTTTTCTGGAAACTGAACGATACTGTTGAAAACAAGCTGGAAGCTCACTCAAACATCAATGCTTGGGGATTACCAGCCATAGCGAACCGACCTAGCCGTTATTGAAATGGAAATGCCTGAAAAACAGACCGACAATCCACTTGCATTCAACCGCAGACAATTCCTTAAAAATGGCGTGGCCTTAGGCGTTCTCGGCGTGCTTGCCGGTTGTACGCCCACACAAGTCCGCAGAAGTTTCACCTCGGCAGAACAGCTGTACAACGGTGATGTGCCTAGTGCATTGACTTCCCAGATTCCGGTCACGGGTATTCCGCAAATCGACTCCTTGGTTCGCAAACAAATCAACAAAATGGTGAAAGAGCTGGCAAAAACCTGGGGCGACAAAAAAATCGCGTCGCAAAAGGAATATGTCAAGTACACCGACAAATACAAAAGCCGAGCCATCATCAATTTCACCACCGGACATATCCGCGTGGAAACGGTTGTCGATAAAGATGAGAAGACGGCGCTCAAAGCCGCCATCATCAGCACTCTTTTAACGCCGGACGACCCGAGCACCGTTGATCTGCTATCCGACAAATCGGTGAAAACTGGGAAAAAACCATTTTTATATGGCTTGGTTGTCGACCAGGATCAACAATCCGTCACCACGCAATGGCGAGCCAATCGATATGCCGATTATCTGATGGCACATGCCTATCAAAGTGATACCTATAATGGCAAACCACGTCATTATGTCACTTTCGAAATGGTTAAAGACCATGACGCAAATCAGCAGAAAAAATATTCCACTCAAGTCAGTCGTCAAAGCAAACGCTTCGATATCGAACCGGCTTTGGTGTATGCGATTATCGAAACCGAAAGTGCTTTCAACCCTTACGCCATGAGTCACATTCCGGCTTACGGGTTGATGCAAATCGTGCCACAAACTGCGGGTCGTGACGCTTACCGTTTGATTCACAACAAAGATGTCGCACCAAGCAAAAACTATCTGTTCAAACCGGATAACAATATCGAGATGGGTACGGCATATTTACATATTCTCGACACCAAATATTTAGGTTCCGTCAAACAAGAAAAGTCACGTGAATATTGTGTGATTGCCGCCTACAACACTGGAAGCGGAAACGTACTGGCAGCTTTTGACAATGACCGAGGGCGCGCGGTAGAGAAAATCAACCAGCTTTCCAGCCAACAGGTCTACCAACACTTGGTGAAAAACCTCAAATACGAAGAAGCCAGACACTACATACAAAAAGTCACGCGCAACAAAGCCAAATACTTAAGAGCTTAACCCCCAACCTGGCAGATTTTTCGTCACCCATCGTCAAAGTTGCGAATCCATTTTTCCGAACAGACGAATCCTTTATAATAAGCAACAAAATTGATTTCGTTTAACTTCAGAAGAAAGACTTGTGAAAGACACCATTTACGCTCAACCACATGAAGCTCTCGCCGCATTTCAGTTCGACGAATCGGTGGTTGCGGTTTTTCCGGATATGATTCAACGCTCAGTGCCGGGTTATCAAACGATTTTGACCGGCATTGGCGAGTTGACGGATGCCTTTTGCCAGCCGAATAGCAAACTATATGATTTGGGCTGCTCATTGGGAGCGGCGACCATCACCATGCGTCGTAAAGCAAAACACGGTTGCGAGATTATCGCAGTGGACAACTCCAAAGCAATGATTGAGCGCGCGAAAGAACACATCCTCGGCTTTCATTCGGATGTCCCGGTGAATCTGATCTGTGACGATATACAAGCTGTCGATATTGAAAATGCATCGATCGTGGTCATCAACTTCACGCTACAGTTCATCGCCCCCGAAGATCGCCAGACGTTGATTAGCGATATCTACCAAGGCTTGAAACCGGGTGGGATTTTGATTTTGTCGGAAAAAATTCACTTTGACCAAGCAGAAATTCAAACCGCCATTGAGCACTTGCATTTGCAATTCAAAAGAGCCAATGGTTATTCCGAATTGGAAATCGGGCAAAAGCGCGCCTCTCTGGAAAATGTATTGATTAGCGATACTGAAGCAACGCACCTTGAGCGTATGAAAACCGCAGGATTTGCTTCTGCTTCCATTTGGTTCCAAGCGTATAATTTTGTCTCCTTTTTAGCGATCAAATCTAAATAAGTGCCACGTGAAACATTACTTTGAACACTACGAACCCCTTTGGGAAGAATTAACCGGCTCCAGACTGGAAGAGTGGAAAGACGTTCTGTCACCACTTTTGGAAGAAGCTTTCACACCGGAAAATAACGGCAACCTCCCTCGTTGGCAACCGGCGCTGGAAGCTATTTTTAAACTGCCAAAGTCCGACACCTACACCCTGAATGCTTCGGCGATAGCGGTTCATTCAGACAGCACCAGCGAAAGTGCACGCGAACAACTCAAGACTCACCTCAAAGGTTTGATGCCTTGGCGAAAAGGGCCTTTTGACATCGAGGGCGTGTTTATCGACACCGAATGGCACTCGGACTGGAAATGGGATCGTGTACAACCACACCTAAGCAGCCTGGAAGGTAAAAAAGTGCTGGATATCGGCTGTGGTAGCGGTTATCACATCTGGCGAATGATGGGAGAAGGTGCGTGTTTCGCCGTCGGCGTTGATCCAAGTTTGTTGTTCATGAGTCAGTTCTTGGTGATGAAGCATTTTATCGGTGACTCGGTTCCGGCATACTTTCTGCCGCTGACATTAGAGCAACTGCCCGTTATCAATAAAGCAGAAGAGTTCGATACCGTCTTTTCCATGGGCGTTTTATATCATCGCCGTTCCCCTATCGACCACCTTCTGGATTTACGCAAACATATGAAGCCCGGTGGTGAGCTGGTACTGGAAACCTTGGTTGTTCCTGAAACCTACGGGCAGCTATTGGTTCCGGCAGACCGCTATGCACAAATGAACAATGTCTGGTTCTTGCCTTCGGTTCCCGAGCTGATTCGCTGGATGGAAAAGTGCGGCTACAAAAATGTACGCTGCGTCGATTTGGATCAAACCTCCATTGAAGAACAACGCGCCACCGAATGGATGGACTGGAAATCCCTAGAAGACTTTTTAGACCCGAATGATCCTTCCCGTACCATTGAAGGCTACCCTGCACCTTTAAGGGCTGTTGTTTTAGCAAACAAATAGGCTAAAATACTAAAGACTTCTGGGATTGTGCTGGCGATTTTCCGGTTTTTACTGATGTGTGCCGCTACCTTGTATAAGTCATAACCGCCTTGAGGATAACAAAGCATGAATGTTCGCAATGTTGCCATCGTCAGTATTTCTGCCTTACTGTTCTTTATCCTGCCTGTTTTCGAGATGGTCACCCATCAAAGTCCTCATGCCGCAACTCAGAACAAATCCCCGGATTTGGTTATTTATGCCGGCATCACCATGATCAAGCCTCTTAAGGTTTTAGCAGATGCGTTTGAAAAACAACATCACGTCAATATAGAAATCAATCAAGGTGCGTCGGGTTTTCTTTACCAAACCATCAAGAAGGAAAAACAAGGGGACATCTATTTTCCAGGGAGCGACTCCTTTCGTAGAATTGGTGAAAAAGAAGGACTGATCTTAGAGCATGTGCTGGTCGGTTATAACCGTGTAGCTTTGGTCGTTGCCAAAGACAACCCCAAACATCTGACCAACGACCTTAACCAGCTTATGAACCCGGAACTCTCGGTTGTTTTATCCTCGCCAACCTCAGGCGCTATCGGCAAGGCTGGGGATACCATGTTGAAAAAAGCAGACATCGCCGAAAAGGTCTATAAAAACGTCACCTACTTCACCACTGACTCGCATCGCCTGTTTCATGCCATTAAATCTGGAGATGCCGACATCGTCATCAACTGGTATGCCGTCACCAAATGGCCGGAAACCAAAGATTACCTAACCCTCATTCCCATTGATCCCAAATGGTCAAAACCGAAGAAACTGGAACTGGACTTATTGAACTACTCCAAAAACCCGGCTCTTGCCAAAGCATTCATGGCTTATGCCGCTTCTAAGACTGGTGTCAAAGTGTTCTATAACTATGGCTTCTTCACCCAGCAAGAATATGATCAGCGCATGAAAGAACTCTCCACTGAAGGGCAGGGAAAATGAGCCCCTTTACGCTTTTCTCACACACGGCTAAGAACCGACTCTTGGCGCTATTGATTTTGTTTGTACTCGGATTTTTTGCTCAAACCATCATCAATTACAGCATCGAAAACTTCATCAATGCGCTGGATAAACATATTCAAAACGCTGACGTGCAACGCGTTGTCACCTCTGATATCAGTTTGGAAATTCGCAATATCGAATCCCTGTTCTACCAGATGGCAGCATTTCCAAACAAGCACATGCGTAACATCATCTTGCGAAAAATCAGTGAAAAAGAATCCAAGGTGTATGAGTCATTTTTCATATTGAATAATGGTGGTAACTTTTATCATAGCTATGACTTGAACCTACCGGATGCGGATAAACTGGAAAGTTTCCAAACCTACCAGCCCGAACGTTTCAACCACTTTTCCTTTGCAGCAGCAGATATTTTGCCTAAATTTCGTCTTATCAACGAAAAGCTGGTCGAGTTAAACGATCAACTTGAGGAAATCGACAAGCTTCAACAAGAAAAATCGCCGCTTCTCTCGCGCAAAATTACCGAATTTCAGCTCAACATGAAATTCTTCACACCGATCTTTCACCGCTTGAAAGAAAGCGCGAACCGCGTCTTTTTGACCAATGCCTTGGATTACAAAAAACTGAAACAACGTGTACAAAAAGACAAGGAAAGGTACCGAAACTATCAAATACTCCTGTCCATCAGTTTGATCGTGATCGGACTTTGGATTTTCTGGCATCTCAGCCGAAGCATCAATCAATCCATTTCGGAGCTTACTGAATCGCGCGATTACTCACGCAATATCCTGGAATCTCAATCGAATATCATCATCATTAACGATGGCGAGAAGTTAATTGATGCCAGTGGTGGCTTCTTTGCGTTCTTTGAAGATTATGACTCTTTGGACGCATTCCAGCATGAACACGAATGTGTGTGCGACTTCTTTGTCAAAGAAGAAGGCTTTATCTATAAATTTCCAGACAAGAAGTGGATTGAATACCTCGTAGATCATCCTCATCAAACTCATAAGGTAAAAGTACTCCATAAGGGTGAAATCTCACTTTTTCAGATTTCTGCCATGAAATCGAAGCTCTACGATCGTTTTGTTATCTCCATGTTCGACATTTCAGAAAATGAGCGCATCAACGAACACTTGATGATCGAAAAGGACAAAGCCTTGGCTGCCACCAAAGCCAAAGGGGAGTTCCTCGCCAACATGTCACATGAAATTCGCACGCCACTCAATGCGATTCTCGGCTTCATTGCGCTGTTAAAAGAAAAAAATCAGGATAAGGAATCCAGAGAATATCTGGATATCATTGATACTTCCAGCCAAGCTTTGACGAGCATTATCAACGACATTCTCGACTTGAGCAAAATTGAAAGCGGTAAACTGGAGATCGATCCTGTGGTCTTTGACCCTCAAAAGTCCATCAGCCAAGTTGCCGACTTGTTCTTAGCGAGATGCAGTGAAAAAAATATCGACTTGATTATCAACATTGATCGCATGCCACCAAGACTTGAAGCCGATGTACTGCGAATCAATCAGATATTGAGTAACTTCCTATCCAACGCGGTTAAATTCTCAGACGCAGGACAATCTATCACCCTCACGGCAAGCTATGACTGGGACAAGGAGCAACTCCTCTGCAAAGTCATGGACGAAGGGATAGGTATTCCTCTGGAAAAACAAGCTGATATTTTTGAATCCTTTTCTCAAGCGGAAAGCTCTACCACCCGAAAATACGGCGGTACAGGGCTTGGTTTAACCATCAGCGCAAAATTGATTCAGCTTCTGGGAGGAGACCTTCAACTTAAAAGTGAGGAATCAAAAGGCAGTTGTTTTGGGTTCACCGTTCCAGCAAAAATAGTGAAAATGGCAACGGAAATCGAGCGTAAACAAACCCTGCAAGACAGTTTCGAAGGTCATATTTTGCTGGTGGAAGATAACGTCACCAACCAAATGCTGATGTCTGCCATTTTGAAAAAACTGGAGCTTACCTTCGATATTGCTCAAGACGGTCTAGAAGCCGTTGATAGGGTTCAAGAGAGCCGGTATGACCTGATCCTTATGGATGAGAACATGCCTAAACTCAACGGTATCAACGCCACCAAACAGATTCGTATGCTGGAAAAGGCCAACCAAATCATACCTCAAGTCGTGGTAGCCCTCACGGCAAATGCCATGAAAGGTGACAAAGAACGCTTCCTAATGGCTGGCATGGACAACTATTTGCCAAAACCAATTAATATCGACGACCTAAAATCGGTATTAATGGAATATCTTCCTTCCAATCAGAACGAAGTTTGACGCTATCGCCCCACAAATACGCACAAAATCCAACTTCTTTTAAGTATCTTGAAAGACTTGCATCAATTGAAGCCGATATAATGAACCCCTTGTCATTGGCGAACTAATAAAAGGCGTATTTATGTCCGCAACCACTTTGTCCGAAAAATTTTCTGCATTATTGACGAGACTGAATCAACACATTCTCGGTCAACCTCACTTAACAGAGCGTATGCTGGTCGCCTTACTGGCAGATGGTCATTTGTTGGTGGAAGGCCCTCCAGGTTTGGCAAAAACCAAAGCCATTAAAACCCTGTCAGAATTGATTGAAGGCGATTATCATCGCATCCAATTCACGCCGGATTTATTGCCTTCTGACATCACCGGGACAGAAGTCTTACAACCCAATGGTGAATTCGGGTTACAAAAGGGGCCTATTTTCCATAACCTGATTTTGGCCGATGAAATCAACCGCGCGCCCGCTAAAGTACAGTCTGCATTATTGGAAGCCATGGCTGAAGAACAAGTCACCGTTGGTAAACACACTTTACCGCTTGAGCGCCTGTTCATGGTCATGGCGACGCAAAACCCAATTGAACAGGAAGGCACTTATCCTTTGCCGGAAGCACAACTTGACCGTTTCATGCTTCATGTCCGAATCGATTACCCAAATGCAGAAACGGAAAGACACATTCTCGACTTGGTGGAAGATGAAGCTAGAGAGAATGCCGCAGGCTTTCCTTACTTCGAACCACTAAGCCAAGTAGATTTATTCGAAGCACGTAACGAAATTCTGAACTTATATCTGTCGGAAGAAACCAAGACTTATATCGTTGAATTGGTCATGGCAACACGCCAGCTCGAAAAATACGACCCCACACTCGCCAAGGCCATTGAATTTGGTGTGAGTCCACGTGCAACCCTAGCACTCTCTCGCGGTGCGCGCGCTTTGGCTTGGCTGAAAGGTCAGGATTATGTCAGCCCGGAAGAAGTTCAGGCAGTGGTGCATGATGTGTTCCGTCACCGTATCCTGCTAAGTTTTGAAGGTGAAGCGGCAGGCATGACCGCAGATAAACTGGTTGACCAATTGATTCAACTGGTTCCTGTCATCTAATTCAGGCATTTTGTCGGACGCAACCATGTCAGAGACCAATAGCTCACCTACTTCATTTTTCGATAATCCAGCGATCTATTCACAGCTGGATAGTCTGCTGCAACTTCGGTTTCATGTGAAACGTCTGCGGTTGAACAGTCAGCAGAGACTTATTTCCGAAAAAGCCGGTTATCGCCAAGCCATCCGTAAAGGACGAGGCATGGAGTTTAATGAAGTTCGCGAGTATGCGCCTGGTGACGATATCCGACATATCGACTGGAAAGTCAGTGCTCGCACCCGAAAATACCACACCAAACTTTTTACCGAGGAGTTGGAGCGCCCTGTTCTGTGTATTCTGGAGCAAAGCCCCAAATTGTTTTTCGGCAGCCAGACCCGTTTCAAATCAGTGCAAGCACTGAACATTGCCGCAACCCTGGGTTGGGTGACGTTACAGGAAGGTGATCGTTTCGGCGGTTATGTTTTCAACCACCTTGGCCATAAATGGATAGAACCGAAACATCAGGCAAAGAATGTTCTTCAATTTTTGAATGCCGCGACCACTCTTCAACAACAGGTCCTTAGACCCGGCACCAGAGATAACTGGCAGCACCACCTCTCACAAGTTTTACCCCATTTGAAGTCCGGCACGCGTGTGTATTTGATTGGCGATTTTCTGGACATGGAGCCAACCTTTTTCGATACGCTCTCGCACTTCAAACGCCAGTGTGAAATTGTATTGATCCATGTATTCGATCCCGTCGAGGCCGACCTGCCTAGCCAAGGCATTTTGAAACTGACAGACGGCGAAAATCAAACGGATTTCGACACTTTTTCGTCGCGACAATTGGCGGACTATCATACGCAATACGCTTCTAGATTCGATGCTTTGCAGCAACTGAGCTATAGCTTGCAAATCCCAATGCTGTCGGTACCCACACAGGATAATGTGTTGGAAAGTCTGCGTGCGCAGAAGGTGGTGAGCTGATATGGCAAACCTCACACCAGAACTTTCTCCACAACTACAAGCCGCTTTGTCACGGCTAAACGATATTGTGGTGCCGCCACCTGTCGGTTGGTGGCCTATTTCTGATTCACTCATTGCGCTATTTATCGGGATAGGCGGCATCTTGATCGGTTCGACCTGGTACTTTCTAAATCAACGCAAACAAAACCAATATCGCCGTCAGGCACAGTCCCTGTTCGACAATGCCATCGCTCAATCCGATGACCCGAGACGCCAACTGCAAATCGCCAACCAATTATTGAAACAAGTAGCTATCACCAGCTATGGGCGTAAACAAGTGGCTGCACTGACAGGTCAGGATTGGATTTATTTCCTCAAACAAAATGCTTCCTACGTGCAACAGCCGGATGGTTTAGAGGCGTGCTTCGCTTCGCTTTACAATCCAAATCAACCGCTTGAACCTCAGGATATCCAGCAAACGCTGGACTATGTGAAACACTGGATCAAAGGGCATCACAAATGAACCTGGATTGGCTAGACTTTTTCGATAGCTTCAGTTTCCTGTGGGCATGGATGCTGGCATTCCTGCCATTGCCATGGATTATCCGCCTGATTCTGCCACCAGCTTCTCAAAAGCAGTTACCACTATTCGCCCCGCACTTGATGGCAAGACTCTCAAAATCTGCTAGGTTGCCCTCCCTGGAGGCCAATGGCCAACAGCGTCGAATTCCGTGGTTATTTGTGCTGCTATGGCTGTTCTTGGTTCTAGCCGCCATGCGCCCGGTTTGGTTTTTGACTCCGGCCGCCTTCACTCAGACCGGTAAAGACATGATGCTGGCTGTCGATTTGTCCGGCAGTATGGAAAAGAATGACATGACCTTGAACGGTCGACCTGTCGATCGCCTTACATCGGTGAAAACTGTAGTGTCGCAATTCATCAAAAAACGTCAAGGCGACCGCATGGGCTTGGTAGTTTTCGGCACACAAGCTTTCTTGCAAAGTCCACTGACTTATGACCTGAAAACGGTCGAATCCCTGTTGAACGAAACCGAAATCGGCATGGCAGGCAACAACACCGCCATCGGTGATGCTATTGGTATCACCCTAAAACATTTACGTCAGGCGAATCAGAAAAACGCGGTGATGATTCTATTGACCGACGGCTCCAATACCGCTGGTACGGTACAACCGATTGATGCTGCCAAACAAGCGAAAAAAATGGGGCTGAAAATCTACACCATTGGCATCGGTCAATCGCAGGAAAGCGCGATGAATGTCTTCTTCGGTGGTAGCGATATGGATTTGGCCACTCTGAAAAATATTGCCAAAATCACCGGAGGTAAATTCTTCTATGCTGCCGATACGGACAAACTCAATGAGGTTTACGCTAGCATCGACAAGCTGGAGTCGACCCCTCATTTACTACACCAGTACCGCATGCGTGAAGAACTGTTTGTCTGGCCTTTAGGTCTGGCGCTATTGCTGAGTCTATTGATGGTTGCACATCGACTTTACCGCTCGCCCATGCAGCACTCCGCTACGACCAATACCCCCGACAACGCTGAAAGTGCTCAAGGAGGTCAATCGTGAACGCCACGCAAATGACCTTCCATTTCCTACGCCCGGAATGGCTGCTGGTATTGTTGCCTGCCGCTTGGTTAGGTTGGAAACTTTGGCAACGCAGAAGTGAGCAAAGTAGCTGGCAGGAAATTATCAACCCGAGCTTCAAACCCATCTTGCTTGGTAAATCTGCAGAAAATGCTGACAAACCCTGGGAAGTGGTTGGCTTGATGGCGATTTGGTTTAGTGCCATCATCGCATTATCTGGTCCAACATGGGAACAGGTTAAGGTCCCCGCGGAAAAATCGACTGAGGGTACCGTTATTTTGCAGGATCTGTCACTTTCCATGTTGGCCGACGACCTGAAACCGAATCGCATCACCCGCACGCAATACAAACTCATCGACTTGCTCAAACAACATCCAGAAATGGCAAGCGGCATGGTGGTGTACGCGGGCACAGCGCATACTCTGGCACCGATTTCCGACGACAACGAAACCCTACTCTCGCTGATTCCACATTTGAACCCGACCATGATGCCAAAATACGGTTCTAACGCTGTTGAGGGTGTGAAGCAGGCACTCAGCCTCTTCAATGGCGCGCATGTGAAGCATGGTCACTTGATTTGGGTGATGGACGATATCGAAGCCAAAGAAGTCCCTGAAGTGATTTCCTTAATCAAACATGCCGATGTCAGCGTCAGTATTCTCATCAGTGGTACGCCCGATGGCGGCCCGATTCCGGTGCCGAATTATGGCCTGTTAAAAGATGACTCCGGCAAAATCATCATGGCAAAAATCCCAGTGGAACAAATTCAGAAATTGGCACAATCTCTGGGTGCTCGCGTTACGCTGATGCAAAACTCGGATGACGACCTCTCTGTGCTGTTGCCGCCCTTCCTGAACCAATTACCGACTCAGCAGGCAAAAGATAAGCAAACACCACCGAAATCCTTCGTTGCCTGGCTGGATAAGGGCGTATATCTGCTGTATTTGTTGATTCCGTTGGCAGCATTGGCTTACCGTCGAGGCTGGTTATTTAGCGTTTCCATCAGCGGCTTACTGGCTGCTTGGCTACTGGCTGCCGGCAGTGCTTACTCTCCTTCAAGCTATGCCGCCGAACCAATCGATAAAAACAGGCATGAAGATGCCAGTGTACATTTCACTGATGTTTTCAAATCTCCCGATCAGCAAGGCTACGAAAAATGGCGACAAAAAGATTATGAAACCGCGGCCGACCGCTTTGAAAGCCCAGCATGGAAAGGCGCAAGCTACTACAAAGCCGGAGATTACCAAGAGGCGCTCAAGCAGTTCAAACTGGATCCATCTCCACAAGGTCACTACAACCAAGGCAATGCCTATGCTCACCTTGGAAAGCTGGAAAAGGCCAAAGAGCAATATGAATCTGCCTTAAAGTCGCGCCCAGATTGGCAACAAGCTAAGCAAAATCTACAATTGGTTGATAACCTGTTAAAGCAAAAAAATCAGCATCAGAAGGATGCTTCATCACAATCGCAAGCTCAGGATAATCAACAGAGTAACCAACAAAGCAAACAAAAGGGTTTCGGTGGCAATCAACCGCAAAAACAAGGACAAGAAAATTCCAATGCGAATCAGTCCGGTAAGTCAGATGCCAAAAACGACTTGAATCAACCCGTACAACCTAAGTCACAGCAAACGCCTTCAGACCATAAGGATCAACAAAACAAACAAGCCAATGCACAAAAAGCTGCCGAAAAAGAAAAACAGAACAGCAAACAAGACAACCAAGAGTCAAACGATCAAGGCAAACAGCAAAAAAATAAACCGTCTGATGCCAGCAAGAAAAATGGACAAACCGGTCAACAGGCAACAGAAATGTCACAGGTGAACGCAGACAAAAATCAACAGAGTTTGGCGCAAAAAAAGACGTCGCCAACGCGACTTTCTGATCAAATGGACGGCAAGACATCTGCACAATCCGGCAAAAAACTGACAGAAGAAGAGCAGGCGGAAAAAGCTTGGTTGAACCAGATTCCTGACCAGCCGGGACTTTTCCTAAAACGAAAATTTGAATACCAATATCAGTTACAACACCAAAATGCCGATGAGGCACAAGAGCCCGACAAATCATGGTAAAAATCAATAATGAGACAAATGGTGAAACGATGGCAATGAGATTTGTGCAACCTTACTCGAACATGGCTGCCAGAATGTTACTGGCCGTCGCGGTTTTAATGACACTGTTCACGTTGAATGCCTATGCGTCGGACAAAACCCTTTCCGTCTCGACAGACCGCCAAAAAGTGGAAATGGGCGATGTAATGGATTTGGTGGTGCAAACCAATTTCCAGACCTTTGATGACTTGGATTTGTCGCCGTTAAAAGACCAGTTCAAAGTCTTGGGCACCCAACGCTCGACGAATGTCAGCATCGTCAACGGCAATTACCAAGCGCTGACACGTTGGGACATCAGCATCACGCCAAAACAAATCGGGGAACTGATGATTCCCCCTCTGACCGTGGATGGCATTGACAGCCAGCCTTACAAACTCTCTGTTTCGCCTATGACGCAAGCGGGCAAACAAGGTGTGAGCTTCTTGGAATCCTCCATCAGCACCCACAAAGCCTACGTTCAACAACAAGTCATCTACACCCTGAAATACTACCATTTGGGGCGCTTTATCGATGGCAGCATTCGTCCGCCTATTTTCAAAGATGCCATCAACAAACAACTCAAAAATCAGGTCAATTATCAAAAAGACATCAACGGTCAACGCTATGAAGTCTATGAATGGAGCTGGGCGTTTTATCCTCAGAAAAGCGGCACTTTGACCATTCCGCCTGAGCAGTTCGACGGTAGGTTGCAATATCGCGGCGCCATCAAGATGATTCGTAACAACAGCAAGCCGATTACCCTGACAATCATGCCGCAAAATGCAAATTACCCTAAAGACAAAACCTGGTTACCAACGCCAAACCTGACATTGACGCAAGATTGGCAGATGCCTAACTCACTTCGAGTGGGCGACTCCATCACGCGAACCATCCGCTTGCAGGCACAAAACCTGATGTCGTCACAGTTGCCGGACATCAGCTTGGAAGACCAGGCGGGCTTCCATGTCTATCCGGATGACCCAAAACTATCGGATCAGGAAGTTGATTCAGGCATCAACTCCGCTAAAACCGTCAAGATGGCAATCGTACCTTTGGAAGCAGGCAAAATCACCCTACCGTCCATCACCATCAATTGGTGGAACACGCAAACTGAGAAAATGGAAACGGCAACTCTGCCAGCAAAAACACTGGATGTACTGCCGGCTCTGAAACCGCGGACCAATCTAACGCCACTGACACCACAAAACAAGCCGGTTAATCAGGAAGTTTCACATGAAACCAGCGATAAGGTTTTAGGCACTGCGCGGCTTTGGCAGGGAATCACCGCTGCGTTTGCACTGCTCTGGTTAATGACCGCTGTGCTTTACTGGCGTGAACGCCAGAAGAAAGTTTCTGTAGGACCGAATCTAATGACTTCTATGGATGGCACTGGACAATCCGCCAACGCTCAACGCCTGCACCCAAGCCTGGAACACATCTGTACACTGAGTATGGAGGGAAATGCTAAAGGTGTCTATCAAGCTTTTAATCAATGGTCTCAGGAGTTCCCAGTTAAAGCACAGGCCTTCCTCGCCATTAACGAAAACGCTTCATTGTTGAATCGCTTGAAGGGACATTTGTTCCATCAGGAAGCTTTAGACAAAAACCTATTGCCGAGCTTCTGTCAGGCACTAAAAGCATCAGAAAATCAACAAACGAAAGAATCGAAACAGCAGGAAGGTCGACAGCTGGATCCGATTTACCCTGAATAGGGACGTAAGAATCGATAAAATCTGCCAGGTTGGGGTCAACGCTCTTATTGCCGTCACCCCAACCTGGTAGATATTCTTAAAGATAAATATCCAACAACAACGCACCCAAGTGTAGCCAAGCAACCAATGCAATCCCTTTAATCGTCTGGTCTTTTTGCTTGAATTTGGCATAGATAGCACCCAACACCAATCCGAAAAGGAAGACTGCCAACGATGACTCGAATTGCGTGTAGATATTGGTGTGAATACCCATAAACAGCAACGCGCTTAACAAGACAATCATCGCGGGTTTAAAACGCGGCCACAGCAACTCGAAGAATGCGTAACGCACGATCAATTCTTCTGCCACAGCAGTGGAGAGCATCAACATGAAAATGCCGATACCCAACCCCGGTTGGTACCATTCCAACACAATCGATACCAAAATCAAACCGACAAAATTCAACGCGATAAACCAACAATCATTGGAGCCTCTACGCAAGAAAATCGCTCCGGCGGCTATCATGAAGACGGTCAGAATCAACGGCCAGTTGATGATAATCGGTTGCCCGATAAACTGACTGTCGAGCTTGATAGCTTCAAACGCGTGTAGTTTGGTAATAATTAAAACGATAAACAACAATGCAAAAATGTTCTTTGCATTCAGCGTTTTTTGAATCATGTTCTTTCCTTCCATAGACATACTGATGATAAGTTACTCGTTAGTGTCGGCATTGTCGAAATGGCCGTCGGCAATTTTCTGCACTTCTGGATAGTTGGTTTTCCCCGTACCCAGTACTGGGATTTCTTCTACCAGAATAACGGTCTTCGGAATCATGATTTCCGACACTTCAGCAACTCTCGCCGCTTCTTTCACGGTATGGCGACTGAGACTTTCGTCATTGGTGACCAAAATCAATTGCTCACCTTTCCTCACATCGGCCACGGCGACCACCACATGGTGCCCTTCCGGGCTAGCGCAGTTGATATAGTTTTCCACCGCCGCCAGTGAGATCATCTCGCCACCAATTTTCGCAAAACGTTTAGCGCGCCCTTTGATAGAGACAAAACCGTCTTCATCGATGTCAGCAATGTCTCCGGTGTCATGCCAGCCATCTTTCGGTTCAATCAGCTTCCCAGGTTGATCCGGCAGCAGATAGCCCTTCATGATATTAGGGCCTTTCACCACCAAACGACCGCCATGCTCAATACCATCGACCGGATCCAAGCGATACTCAATCCCCGGCACCAACTGCCCGATAGTGCCATGCTTGAATTTCTGCGGGATGTTGACGGCAACCACTGGTGCGGTTTCGGTCACACCGTAGCCTTCGAAAATCGGGGTGTGGAATTTATCCAGGTATAGCTGAAGTGTTTCCGGACGCAACTTCTCGGCACCGGCCACCAATGCGCGAATACTGTAAAAATCATACGGATCGGCCTTTTTCGCATAGCCATTGAAAAAAGTATCGGTCGCAAACAGGAACTTAGCGTTCAACTGATACACCATTTCCGGAATCACTGCATAATGTAGCGGCGACGGGTACATAAAGACGCTAGCGCCCTTTAATACTGGCCAAAGTGTCCCTGCCGTCAACCCAAAGCTGTGAAAAGTCGGCAAAGCGTTGAAGATTTTCTCACCTGGTAACAGCGTCAGTACTGCGGAAATCTGCTCGACATTACTGTTGATGTTCTTATGCGATAGCACCACACCCTTCGGCGCGCCTTCCGAACCGGAAGTAAATAACACCGCCGCTTCTTCTTCATGATTCAACGCATAACCCGGTAAGGATTTCGCATTACTCCACAATAAGCTCAATTTATCGGCTAAGCTGATTTCGCCACGAATATCTTCCAAGTAAAGAAAAGTTATTTGATCTGAAAGGCTCTCAACCAAGGGTGCAAGCTGAAAGCCTTCTACAAACTTGTGAGAAGTGATGACTGTTTTTAGCTCTGCCGTTTCACAAGCAGACTTGATTGGCCCTAAGCCCGCAGTGAAATTCAACATTGCCGGCACATGTGCATAGGCTTGTAGCGCAAAGAAAGTAGTCGGTAGCCCGACGACATTCGGCAACAGCACACCCACACGCTTTTGTTCTCCTAAATGCTCATGCAACTTCTTACCGAGCACCCTGCTCGCTGCCAGCAGTTTTTTCAACGTCAAAGTGGTCTGATTGAAGTCTTCCAAGCATATTTCTGAGGCATCGTAGGTGTTTCTAGCATTCACCAACGCCTTAAAGAGAGATTGCGGCTCAAATTCACCATAGAAGCTGGCATCTTTCAAAATATTGAAAATGCGGTCTTTGAAATATTCGTGTTTTCGCGTGCCTTTGTAGCCTTTTGGCAGTTCAAGCTTGATGCCCGGCTGAATCGCCAGTTGAATCTTCGGGAACCACTGACGTTTCACATAAGCAAAGTGCTGACCGTCCAAATAGGACAACTTACTTTTATCCGCACCGGAAATATGAATCGGCAGGATCGTTGCATTGCCCTTGGTAGCGACCATTGCGGTCCCTTCATAAACCTTCATCAAGCTCCCGGTAGTGGTGATGCGCCCTTCCGGGAAAATCATGCAGTGGGTGCCGTTTTTCAACTCTTGAATAACACGTTTGGTGGCGTAGGGATTGTGAAACTCAACCTTGAAGTGATCAACAAAGCTTAACAGGAATCGCTCATACCATTTTTTGGTGTGTTCTTCGGCAATCATGAAGGCCGTTTTTCCCGGTAGGAAGCTGGCGATCAATAAGCCATCCAACAAAGAAGTATGGTTGGCGATAATCAACATCGGCTCACCACTCTTATCCAGAGTGTGATAATTTTCTATCCCCTTTACCTTGACGCGAAAGAACACCAAAAGAAGCAATTTCACCAGCAACTTCATCTATATTTCCCTATTTCTGTTTACACCAATTTTCTTATTTTTATCCGAAGCCTTTGTCGTCATCTATCAGGAGCTTCTACAATCAATTTTTTTGAACGCCATGACACCCAAGCTACCGCGACCAAATTCAACGCCGCTATGGTCATCAAAATCGACACCAAGGACCAATCATAGGCATAGAGCAACATGATCCACAAGGAAGATGCCACCATGAAAATCGCATTCAGAATATTGTTGGCGGCTACCATTCGTGAACGCTTACCTTCCGGCGTTTGAATCTGCAACAACGTATAAAGTGGGACAATGTAGGTACCGCCCAACATAGCAATCAATCCCATTAATAACAGCACAATGTCATGAACTGGATTGTTCAAGAATTCAGGCAACGTCAGCAAATTGTCCTGATGAGAAGAGGATTGCATCAGAACATTAGACAACAGCATCACCAAAGTGATGCCCAGCAACGGTAGCACCAACCAACGCAGTTGACGAATGCTATGAATTTCTAATTTGACCTGATTGACCAGCCAGGCGCCGAGTCCGATGCCAACGGAAAATAGGGTCAAAAATAACAGTACCACGGAATCGTTAGCACCGAGGACTTCTTTCACCAACACTGGCATCTGGCTCAAATAGGTTGCCCCCAAAAACCAAAACCAGGAAATGGCCAATACTGCAAAAAAGGCCTGTGGGAACTGGCGGGCATGACCAATTTCTTGCCCAATGGCTTTAAACAGGTTCCACTCCAAACGCACCGGTTCAGGTTGCTCATCGACCGATGGTACCTTCAAACTGACAAGGTAACCCGCCAACGCAATCAAAATAACCGCAAGTGAGACCCACTCGAGTCCTCCATCAGTCAAGACCATCCAACCACCGAATAGCATCCCCAACAGGATGGCGATAAAGGTTGAACCACTGAACCAACCATTGCCCTTCAAAAGCTCCGATTCCGACAAATATTCAGGCAAAATCGCATATTTTATCGGCCCGAAAAATGCGGATTGCGCGCCCATAAAAAACAAAACGCCCAATAACAAATGCACATCCTGAGTCCAGAAAGCGAAAGCGGCGGTCAACATAATCAAGACTTCTGCCAGTTTGATTTTTCGAATCAAAACCACCTTATCATTACTGTCGGCAAGCTGACCAGCAAACGCGGAAAACAGAAAAAACGGTAGGATGAATAAACCCGCTGCCAGCGTGATGAACAAACCTGCTTCATTGGGGGTCTTTGCCAACTTGAAAGTGATGAGCATCACTAAGGCATTCTTGAAGACATTATCATTGAAGGCACCAAAAAATTGGACGCAAAAGAGTGGGAAAAATCGTTTTTCGAAAAAGAATGACCGTGTCACAACATCTAACCTTGGTAAAACCAGTGTGTAAATTTCAGAAACCGTAAGTTTAATCGACTTTTAACAAAACCCCTAATGAATTGCCTAGGCCGACGGCGGATTATAACAAGTTGATTTATCAGCAGGTTCATTCTTATTTATAGGGCAAATCATTTTGATAATGGTGCGCCATAATTAAAATCATAAGTAAAATTAAGTGATTTTTAAAAATAAAAAGTGTAATATTCACTACACTTTTATAAAAAAACAATTTTTTTGCATGGTTATTAGCATTAGGCATCGTGTTATCTTCCCCCTAATCGTTAAGAGCTTACTGGCTCTGGGGTTAAACATGTCTAGTACAACGAGCTATGCGGGACCACTCATCAACGACCAATCCAGCCAGTTCATCTTCAATTTAGATAACGATATTCTTTTTGGCACAGATAGCGAATATACTGCTGGTACGCATCTGATCTGGACAGAACACAAAATGGACTTTAACGAGTGGTTATTCAATCCATTTTTTAAGCCTTTGCGTAGTAACCTGTCTCCCAAAACAGATCAAATCGACCAGTTCATGTTGGCAACGGAAATCTTCACTTTAAGGGTCGACAATGGCTCACAAGTCAAACCACTTGCCAATACTGGTTGGAGCTATGTTAACTTCCGTCATGTAGAAGCCTACCAAGGTCAGCAGTTGGGTATGGAGTTGAATTTGGGGTGGATTGGACCGGGTAGTGGCGGAGAAGAAATTCAAAATGGTGTGCACAAGCTAATCGGCAACAAAAATGAAGATGGCTGGAACCACCAATACCCGGATCAACCGACTATCAACTTCCATGTCAGTTTACAGAATGATATTGATGCTTTGACCCGGAATGGCTTTAAAAGCTTTTATACTATAAGCAGTCAACTGGGTACTTTAAGCACTAATGTCGGTGGTGGTTTGGGCGCCAGCTATGCTGACAATTGCGCCCCAAACTTTTTCGACAACCAACTCAACACCATCAAATTCAACAAAGGATGGGGTTGGTTTGTTTACTCAACCGTCAACATTGATTATGAAATCTATAATCGCCTGACAGATGGGCGTTTACTCACTGACGACAAGCCTATCGTCAACCGACGACATTTCTGGCCGCTATTTGATGTCGGCATCGGCTTTACCTATAACCAATTCAGCTTGAACTACAGTACCAAATCGACTCCTCAGTATTATGATGATCAGCCGGAAAAACGTTTCCGTTATTCCAGCTTAAACTTCCATTGGGGATTCTAATTCCCCATCACCTACGCTGCGTTGTCTGTATCAATACCCGAGTGCCTTAACAGGGCATCAACACTCGGCTCACGTCCGCGGAAATTCTTGAATAACGTCATCGGATGAACTGAACCCCCGGCAGCCAAAATCGTGTTCTTGAACTTGGCGCCCGCATTAGGATTCAAGATGCCCTGTTCCTCGAACAGACCAAATGCATCTGAAGACAGGACTTCCGCCCACTTGTAACTAAAATAACCTGCCGCATAACCACCAGCGAAAATATGGCTGAAACTCTGGGCAAAACGGTTATATTCCGGTGGTTGGATGACTGCAATTTCATCACGAATTTCCTGCGCCAATTGCAGAATTTCCTTCGGCTCATTCGGGTCATAATCGGTATGCGCAATGAAATCGAACAGACTGAACTCCAACTGGCGTAACATCATCATTGCCGATTGGAAGCCGCGGCTTTTCTGCAAGGCATGCAACAAGTCATCCGGCAAATGCGCGCCCGTTTCCACATGCGAAGTCATCAAATCCAAGCTTTCACGATGCCAGCAGAAGTTCTCCATAAACTGAGATGGCAACTCAACAGCATCCCATGGCACACCGTTAATACCGGAAATATCAAAGTGACTCATTTCCGTTAGCATGTGATGCAAACCATGACCAAATTCATGGAAAAGCGTTGTCACCTCATCATGAGTCAAACAAGCTGGTTTGTCAGCAACTGGCGGCGTAAAGTTACACACCAAATAAGCTACCGGCGTCTGAATCGTTCCAGAAGGGGTTTTCCAACGACTGATGGCCGAATCCATCCAAGCGCCCCCGCGTTTGTTTTCACGCGCATACACGTCCAAATAAAAAGCCGCAACAACCTGACCCCCTTCCATCACTTCATAGAAGCGAACATCTGGGTGCCAAGTTTCTACCCCTGCTTTCAGCTGTACTTTTACCCCGAATAACGTCTCGGTGATTTCAAACAGACCTTTCAATACGGTTTCCACCGGGAAATAAGGCCTAAGGGCTTCTTGCGATAAAGACAGGGTTTCGTTCTTGTACTTCTCGGAATAATAGCTGACATCCCAAGGCTGAAAATCTGCCAGGTTGGGGTCTAGCGCCTCTGCGAAAATCTTCAATTTCGCCAACTCGACTTCTGCTTGTTGTTTGGATTGTTTTGCCAAATCACGAATAAACCCCGTCACCTGCTCACTCGACTCCGCCATTTTGGTCGCTAATGACAACTCACCAAAATGCTCAAAACCAAGCAACTGAGACTTTTGATGTCTGAGCGCTAAAATCTCGCGAATCAAATCCGAATTGTCATATTGAGGATCATCCGCCAACTCGGAAGCACGC
The DNA here is from genome assembly GCF_013340845.1 of Hydrogenovibrio marinus. NCBI lineage: Bacteria > Pseudomonadati > Pseudomonadota > Gammaproteobacteria > Thiotrichales > Piscirickettsiaceae > Hydrogenovibrio > Hydrogenovibrio marinus. The sequence goes on along the minus strand of NZ_AP020335.1, from coordinate 72,365 downwards.
GTCGCAAAAGCACGATAAACCTCTTCTCTCAAGGAGCGATTATCGGCATAGGTCATCACCGCCAAATAAGACGGAAAATCCAGTGTTACCACCCAACCGGAATAGTCCTTGCCATCTTTTTCACTGCGTTGTTGCGCCAACTGCTTCAATAGCCCCATTGAGGTTTCAGGCAGACCGGATAAATCGGATTCGTCAGTAATGTGTTTTGACCACGCCTGTGTACTTTTTAAGACATTGTTGCTGAACTGGCTGCTCAACTGAGAAAGCTTCTGGGAAATGGTTTTGTATTCCTGTTGGTTTTCCGGTGGCAAATCGATACCAGACAAACGGAAATCGCGCAATGCGTTTTCCACTACCTTCTTCTGCGCCAAGGAATAATCTTTGTATTCTTCAGATTCGGCAAGTGTCTCGAATTTATCAAATAACCCTTTGTTTTGCCCCATCTGCGCATAATAATCAGTGATAGGCGCCAAACACTCATTATAGGCCTCATGCCAAGTATCGTTGTTCTTGACCGCATCCAGATGGCTTACCGGCCCCCAAACACGCTCCAAACGACTGCTCAATGCCTCCAAAGGCTCGACAAAATTCTGCCAGGTTGGGGGCTCTGCCTTATTCACCAGTGCTTCAACGGTTGCCAGATTTTCCTTTAACAGCGTTTCTACCGCCGCTTTGATGTGTTCCACATGAAACGCGTTGAATTGAGGTAGCCCTTCAATTGATAACAGAGGATTGGTTGAAACGTCGGAATGCTGCATGGTGTTCGCCCTTATTTTTCGACTTTATTAGAATCTGTATTGGTTAACTCAAATTATAGTGCATCCCTGTCCTGTTGAAAATTTTTGACAAATTTAACTAAATAGTTAAACTAATCAGTTAATAATATTCAACAATTTGGCAAAATCATGACAGAGATCTCCATAAAAGCCGCAAAGAAGCGTTCAAAAACCGCATTAACAATACAGCAAGCCGCAACGGAATTGTTTGCAGAAAAAGGCTATGACGGCACCATCATGGATGAGTTGGCGGAAATAACTGGCGCAAATAAAGCCAGTATTTACTATCACTTCCAGAACAAAGAAAACCTTTATGCCGTCTGCTTGGAAGATTTGTTTGCCACGGTCGCCGAAGCCGTTATTCAACAAGTGGATTGTGCTGACAGTGCGGAGAAGAAGCTGTGGTCATTTGTTCAGACCTTTGCATTACAAACTCAAACCCATAGACAGATGCCCGCGGTATTAATGCGGGAAATTGCATCTGGCGGCATTCACATGCCTGTTGCCGCAAGACAACAGATGCAGCGCCTGTTACAAACTCTCAAAACCATTTTAATTGCTGGCGAACAGCAAGAGGTCTTTGCCCGTGTTGATCCTTTAACCACGCATTTCATGATTATCGGTAGTTTGTGTTTCTTTATTACCAGTAAACCGATGCGAGATGCCATTCAATCCGATAAACCGCTTGATCCAACGTTGGAAGAAGCAACTGATGAGATTTACCGCCTCATCAGCAACGCGCTGAAAATGCACTAATATTTTCAAAACTCAAGGGAGAGTTTGTTATGTTTAAAAAACCCTTAATCATCCTTATCGCGATGGCAAGTTGGCTGTCTTTTCACGCAGCCCATGCGGATAATCGAAGTGTTGTGTGGCTATCTGCCGATCAAAAATCTGCTTTCTTACAGGAAATGCGCGAATTCATGTCTGCCAGCCAACAAATTCTTGAAGCCAGTTTGGCTGACGATATGAATCGCGTAGAAAAAGCCGCCCGGGAAGTCGGCATCAAAATGATTAACAATACACCCGCTTCTCTCAAAGCAAAACTGCCTCCAGGTATGATGAAGCTGGGCCCTGCTACTCACAGAGGGTTTGAAGACATCGCCAATGAAGCCGAAACGTTAGGCGATAAAAATGAAATTCTGCATAAATTGGCGACCCTGCAAAAGAACTGCATTGCCTGCCATCAGGCCTACCAAATCAAAGTTGCAGCCCCCAAATCACTCAAACCCATCCAATAAAAAAGGGGGAAATGTCCCCCCTTCTATCTTGACTGCATCTGCCGGTTAGAAATTTTCTAATCGGTTGGAAAGCTGAAATTGAGAAATCGACTGTTCCAATTTCTCCGCCATTTCTTTCAAGCCATCCGCAGCACTCGCGGTTTGTTCAGACAGTGCCGCATTCTGCTGATTATCCGCATCAATTGACATCATGGAGGTGTTTACCTGCTTGATACCAATGCTCTGTTCAGCCGTTGCGTGGCTGATGTCGGCCACAACATCGTTCACTTCCTTGATGCTTAGATGAATTTTGTTCAAGAACTCCATCGAAGAATGCGTCAACTTGGTACCCGTATCAACCTTAGCAACCGAGTCTTCAATCAAGACTTTAATATCATGAGCTGCTGAAGTTGATTTACCCGCCAAGGTTCTCACTTCGGACGCCACAACGGCAAACCCTCGACCTTGCTCACCCGCTCTTGCCGCTTCTACCGCTGCGTTCAACGCCAACAAATTGGTTTGGAAAGCAATACTTTCAATCAGCTCGATAATAGCCGGAATACGTTGGCTCGATTCTGCAATTTCCATCATCGCACTTTGAAGCTGTTGCATGACGACACGCCCTTCTTCCGTCGTTTTGGCCGTCATTTCCGCTTTTTGTGCCGCGCTATGCGCATTCTCAGCATTTTGCGCCACCGCGGAATTCATCTGTTCCATAGTTGCCACAGTTTGCTCAAGTGCCGCTGCCTGGTTTTGTGTTCGATGCGATACATCTTCACTTCCCTGCGCGATTTCCTGAGCACTGTCATAAACCGACTGAACGTTCATACTTACTTGATGTAAAGCGATTTGGCTGGCTTGTGTCGCATCGTTCAAATCCTTCGCCAGAATTCCCAAATCTCCTGGATAACTTCCTTGAATCTGCTGAGTCAAATCACCTTGTGCCTGCGCTTCAACTACCTGTCTGATTTCAGAGAAGGCGCTCTGTAACGCATCAAGTGATGCATTGATATTATTTTGAAGATACTTCAGCTCACCTTTGGCTTCGGATTCGGAACGATGGTTGAAGTTACCATGCTTCATTTCACGCATGACTTGGTTGATTTCATTGATAATCAAATTCAATCCTGACATCGCCGATGCTAGGTTGGAAAGGATTTTCTGGAAGCCCCCTTGAATATCGCCATCTACCAGAATCTTGGTCTCAAAATCCCCTTTTTCAAGGTTTTCAAGCGCCGTACGAATAACATTCATGGTTTTTTCGATCATTTCCACCGAATTGTTCACGCCGGTTTTCAATGTCGCCAAATCACCGGAAAACTCTCCAGAAATCTTGTGTTGGAATTGCCCTTTTGAAATCTGGTCGACAACAAAGTTGATTTCTTTGAAGATCGCTGACAAGTCACCCGTCATTTCGTTGAATGCTTTCGCCATTTCACCGATTTCATCTTTAGACTTCAGTTCCACTTTCAATGAGAAATCACCGGTTTTACCGACCGTACGAATAAACTCAGAGATTTTCAAAATCGGCTTGGTAATACTATGACTTAAAGCAACACCAACCAAAACTAGGGCAATCAAAATGACGCCCGTGATAATCATGATCAACTTCATGTATTGCGTCAACGAGGCAAATGCTTCTTTTGTATTGATCTCTACGATCATCCCCCAATGCTTACCAAGAATATCGATAGGACCATAAGCCGACAGAACCGATTGGTTTAGGTAATTTGTGGTTTCCATCACCCCTTTTTGACCCTTAGTAGCATCTTTAACCTGAGGCGTTTTAATGATGTACTTGCTTGGATCACGGAACGCATTCACCACGCTGAAGTGAGAGATATCCAAATGCGGGTCCGAACGCAACAAACCGTCAGGTCCAACCAAATAGGATTCTCCAGTTTTACCCATGCCTGAACGAACGCTCATGACCTGAGTAATCTTGTCCAACGGCAGCTGGAATACCAATGTGCCTTGGCGCCCATCTTCATCAAAGATCGGCGTGGCGATAAAACTGCTCGGCGCATCATAGTAAGGCGTGTAAAGTGCGAAGTCCTCTAAATACACTTCACCTTTTTTCAACTTCTTCGCCATGCGGTATGCTTGTGCCAAACCTGAGTTTTTCCAAGGTCCTTTATTCAAGTCCGTTCCGAACTCCAGGTTTTTATAAACACTGTAGCCTACTCGTCCGTCATTACTGATAACGAAAATATCAAACAAACCGAAATTCTTAAGGTAACGGTTAAAGTAAGCATGGTTTAACGAATGGAAGTCTGAATAGGGTGATTCATCTTGTTTGGCGGTCAACATCTTGTTTTTTTGACCCAACGGAAAAGGATTGGATGCCAGATATAAATATTGTGCACTGATTGCAGAGGAGTCCATTTCTGCAAACAATTTATCCAAGTCAAGATCACTGTTCGGGTTATGTTTGCGGTACTCCTTGGCAAAATCTGTTTCCCAAAAATGTTTAACCGCTGCTTTCTGCTCGTCCCTCTTTACCGCCAGAAAGTCGACCATGTAGGCAAAATTGGGTGCAATATAACCTGCCATGCGTTGTACGCGACTGGTTGAGGACAAATTGACCAATTGTGCTTTTACTTGCTGGAAATAGTCGGTTAAGGCATGTTCTTTAAGATCTCTGACAGCTTCCAAATGACTATAGGTTGTTTTGGAGATTTCCTCTTTAGTCAAAAACCAAGAAATGGAAACCACCACCATAAGTGGTAAAATTCCTACAATCATTAAGTTCAGAATAATCTTATTCTTTAATTTCAACATCCTGTTTTCCTTATCCAAATTTTTGGCACACAATAGCAAAAAGCCGATAAGAGAATTTTTAACCTTTTATGAAAAAAGCCTTTTAAAACAGCTATACTTCAAATAAATTAGGGTTTTTACTTAGGTTTTTCGTTCCATGTGGAACATATTGGCTGTTTAGGATTTTATTTTTCTCTTTAAAGCAAATGAGAAGCGATATGAAAACATTTCAAACCTTATTGAAAATCACTACTCCAAAACGTGGCACTTACTCAATAACGGATAAAATAGAACAATGTGTTAAGGAATCTGGCATTCAAAGCGGTTTATGCCATGTTTTCTGCCAGCATACTTCTGCATCGCTGATCATCACCGAAAATGCCGATCCGACGGTCAGAGAAGATATTGAATATTGGATGCAAAAAACCATATTGGACGGTGACCCGGCCTATCGACATAATTATGAAGGCGATGATGATATGAGTGGTCATATCCGTAGCATGATCACCCAATCCAGCCAAACCTTACCGGTCTCAAATAACCGACTAAATCTTGGAACATGGCAGGGAATTTTCCTTTATGAGCACCGTACAGGAAGATTTGAACGTCGTTTGGTTGTCACCACACAAGGAGCGTAAAATGAGCGACACAGACAATACCGAGTTCATCGGAACAGAACACTTTGTACTAAAAGTCTATGGTAAGCATAACCTAATGTTTAAAACCAAGCACAAAGACCCTGATTACTTAAAAAAGGTCGGGGAAGAAATGATTTCTCAAAAAGACACAGACTACACGCATTATGAAGTGCATTTCAACTCAGAAGCCAATGAAGAAATGACCCATCCAGAAACCTTATTGCATATCACTCTGGACTAGCCCTTTCCTCATCACATTCAGGTGATTTAAAAAGCTAACCCAGTGCTTCCTCTTTCAGATGTGTCGGTTTCGCAATGAAGCGCAACCAGATAAAACCAAACAAGCCTGCAAACAGCGAAGCTAACAGAATCCCAACTTTTGCTTGAAGCAAGAAGGTTTCATTGCCCGGCCAAGCCAAGCCTGCGATGAAGATCGACATGGTGAAACCAATCCCGCCTAAGAAAGACACCCCCAATAACTGCGAATAGGTTGAATCTGACGGCAATCTGGCGATACCCAATTTAATCGCCAACACAGAAATACCGGCAATCCCGATCACCTTACCGGCAACCAATCCAACAATAACGCCAAGCGTGACCGGCTCAAAAACCATCTTTTCAATTTCAGCAAAATTAATCGCAATCCCAGCATTCGCCAGCGCAAACAGCGGTATGACAATTAAACTCACCGGCAAATGAAAGTCATGCTCCAAGCGGTTCAATGGTGCTTGCACCCCGTGAACCGTATGGGTTATTTCATGAAGCACCGGCTCCTGTTTCTCGTGCAATTGGAAGTTATCTTGAACATTGTAAGACTTGAATTTCTCTGTTAGATCCTTCATCTGAGTATCGAACACCTGAGGGTCAAATGAAGGCTTGGCAGGGATGGCCATCGCTGTCAAAATCCCTGCAATGGTCGCATGTACGCCTGATTCCAACATGGCAATCCACATAAAGCCACCGATAATGAAATAAGGCAAAGGCTTACGAATCCCGAAACGGTTGAATAAAATCAGAACCAAGAAAAATCCTAGTGCCGACATCAGAGGAATCATATGAATCTGCTCGGTGTAGAACAAAGCGATCACGATAACCGCCATCAAATCATCGACAATCGCCAGCGCGACCAAAAACGTGACCAATGCCGTTGGTACTCTTCTACCCAATAACACCAAAGCACTGATGGCAAAAGCAATATCGGTTGCCATCGGAATCCCCCAGCCATTTTCACTAGGCAACCCTTGGTTTATGCTGTAATAAAAAACTGCTGGCATAATGACACCACCCAGAGCCGCAACAATCGGTAGCATCGCATTGCGGACATCGGAAAGCTCACCTACCAGAATTTCTCGCTTGATTTCTAAGCCGATGACAAAGAAGAATAGCGCCATCAAGCCATCGTTAATCCAATGATGCAGGGAATGATCTATCTTGAAATCACCGATTCCAACCACAATATGGGTATGGAAAATATGTGCATAGGCATCCGCTAAAGGCGAGTTTGCCAAAATCAGCGCAACCACGGTCATAAACATCAGCACCAAACCGGTGGTGGTTTGTTGGTGCAAGAAACGCTCAAATGGCGTTGCGAAACGATTGAATACCTTTTCCCAAGGGGCGTACAACTTGTATTCTTTTAAACTCTGCATCTACTTTGATTAATCCCATTTATGACATCAATTCCTTATAATACACATAATTACAGCTTTTTAAAGGAATATAGATGAAGACCCTGTTCTCCGCATTTTTCGCTCTGATGCTGGTTTTTGTTCCGGGAATGGTGCTTGCCGCCGAAACACCAAATGATCTGGATTTAACGACTCACTGGGCGGGTTATCTGTCTTTGGGGATTTTTGTTGTTGCCTATCTACTGGTGATGACGGAAGAGTTCACCCAACTGCGAAAATCAAAGCCCGTGATTCTGGCTGCAGGTTTGATCTGGATGCTGATTGCCTATGTCATGCATACACATGGCTTTCCCAATGCGGCAGAAGAAGCTGTACGCCATAACATTCTCGAATATGCAGAACTGTTCTTATTCTTACTCGCAGCCATGACCTACATCAATGCGATGGAAGAACGCCATGTCTTCGACGCATTGAGAGGTTGGTTGGTGTCTAAAGGTTTCTCTTATCGCCAATTGTTCTGGATTACCGGTTTTCTGGCTTTCTTCATCTCTCCCGTTGCCGATAACCTGACCACAGCATTATTGATGGGTGCAGTTATCTTGGCAGTAGGCGTTAATTCAACGAAATTCGTAACACTTGGTTTTATCAACGTGGTTATCGCAGCGAATGCTGGCGGTGCATTCAGCCCATTTGGTGATATCACCACCCTGATGGTTTGGCAAAAAGGGCTACTACAATTCCACGAATTCTTTGATTTGTTCATTCCGGCTTTGGTGAACTTCGTGGTACCGGCAATTTTCATGTCACTTGCTTTGCCAAAAGAAAAACCTGATGCGCTTGAAGAAGTAATTAAGATGAAGCGTGGCGCCAAGCGCATCATCTTCTTGTTTTTCGCGACTATCGCCACAGCAGTGTCATTGCACAACTTCTTAGAATTACCGCCTGTACTGGGAATGATGACCGGTTTGGCTTACTTACAGTTCTTCGCTTTCTATTTGAAGAAAACCGGTGAATTGTCTTATGAGATGAATACCGGTAGCGATGGTTCCATCAAACATATCTCTCAGCCTGTCAGCTTTGATATCTTCAACAAAATCGCTCGTGCCGAATGGGATACGCTGTTGTTCTTCTTCGGCGTGATTCTAGCGGTTGGCGGATTGGGGACCATCGGCTACCTAACCATGGCTTCCGATGTGATGTACAACCAATGGGGTGCTACTGAGGCGAACATCACCGTCGGCTTCCTATCTGCGATTGTTGATAACATTCCCGTTATGTATGCAGTGCTAACCATGAATCCTAATATGGCAGACGGTCAATGGCTGCTGGTAACCCTTACCGCCGGTGTTGGGGGTTCTTTGCTGTCTATTGGGTCTGCCGCTGGTGTTGCACTGATGGGGCAATCAAAAGGCAAATATACCTTTATGGGGCACTTGAAGTGGATGCCTGCGATTCTTGTAGGCTATTTCGCCAGCGTATGGGTACACAGCCTAATTAATGCTAATTTATTCTAGAGCTTAGCAGTACTCAATGCGGTTTTTACCGCTGTGTTTTGCTTTCAATAACATTCGATCGCAAACATCTATAAAGTGCCTTGCAGAAGGCACTTTTTCCATCGTCGCAGGATGATAAGCTGCGATACCGATACTCGCAGTAATTTTCGTTGTTCTATGCATACCCAAATCAAATGGGTGGTTTTCTATCAGTTTGCGCAATCTCTCGGCAATACCGGATGCCACGTCGATACCTGCGCCGTCCAACAAAATCAAAAACTCCTCGCCTCCATAACGGAAAATCTTGTCTGATTCACGCACTACTTGTGAGAAAAGTTCACTGACTTCCTTCAACACATGATCTCCGGCCAAATGTCCATGACTGTCATTGATGAATTTAAAATCATCTAAATCCAACATGATGATTGCAACATTGCGTTTATCTGCAACCGACAGATTCAAGGCACTGTCTATGAGGGTTTCCATATCATGTCGAAGATAGAAATGGGTCAAAGGGTCTTTTTGTAACTCTTGAATAAAAGACATTTGAAATGCTAACCCTATACGGTTCGACAAATCCAATGCCATGCCATAAAACCGAGACAACAGGAAAACCGCCAAAGCATATTCCTTGCTTTTCACAAAAAATAGAAAGTTGTGACCCATGATGTGCTGCAATGAATGTAGCTTTTCCAACTCGATTCTTTCTTCGCCATTTAAGCAGGTATGGTTAGCCAACTGATCGGTCAAAGGACAAACTTCATAATCCATTTCGGGTAAAGGTGATTCCTCGTCCAGCAAATGACCAAGAATCTCCTTCAAACAAATAAGTGGTTGGTTCGCCAGTTCAGCATAGCTAGGGCGCAACAGCAGGTTGCGTTTTTCGACGGTTATCGCTATTTCATGTGCCATTTGCTGAATATAACTCTGAAAGTAGCCCTCGGCAGCAGCCATTTTTTGCAAACTAAGTCGTCTGAAAAGCTGATGATCCACCAACCAATGTTCGTTAAAATAGATGGGAATAAGCTGTTGAAGTTTGTGATAACCGGCATATAAATCTTCAAAGGGAAGGCCGATATTGATATGTATTTTGCCGATTTTCAATCCATTTTCATGGATGTCTTCATCAGACAGTTCAAGCAGTTCTAAGAAAGATTGACCTTGTTTTTGACGAATCAAATCCACGTCATAGCGCTCAAAAAACACGGCGTAGTGAGGTTCAGAAAGCAACTCCCGATAAAAATGTCGGAAAAGCTCATCAATGATTTTTTGCGTTGATTTTTCAGTCATAAAATCCGTCTAAGACCTCCTGAGCAACAGCGCTAAACTCCATAATACAAAAAATACCGTACCCCGATGTAAAATTACATTTATGGAAAATCAAAAAAATTTATCAAAATTGCTCCCTTCCATCTTCAAACAGGTTCAAAATAAACCTGTATTCACTCTGTATTAGACTTTGAAAGGGCTCTATGCAAATTCAAATCCGTCCATTCAAAACCCTTTTATTGCTACTGCTTTGGTCAAGCTTAGCTTTTGCTGTCGTGCCGGAAACTGCGATACCCTCTTCTGGAAAGGCTGCTTTGAATTGGTACGAGATGATTTTGCAACTGCTCGGCGGCCTGGCGATCTTCTTGTTCGGCCTAGACTTAATGGTGAAAGGCCTGCTATCGATAGCCGGCGGACGCATGAAAACCCTACTCGCCACTCTGACGACCAACCGTGTGATGGGCGCCCTATCCGGTACGCTGGTCACTGCCATAATCCAATCTTCATCCGTTACCAGTGTTCTGGTAATAGGATTTGTTGCCTCAGGCATGATGACGTTGATGCAGGCCGGAAGCATTATCATGGGCGCCAACCTCGGTACAACCATTACCGCTCAGATTGTCGCTTTCAAAATCTACAACTTAGCACTCATCATGGTTTTTGCCGGGTTTCTGATTCAGTTTATCAGCGAAACCCATGTCCGAAAAAATATCGGACAACTACTTTTAGGGCTAGGGTTGCTGTTTATCGGGATGAATTTGATGGGTGAAGGTATGTCTCCCCTCAAACACTACGAACCATTTCTCGAAACCTTAAAAGAACTCGACCATCCTCTTTTCGGCATACTCATCGGTCTCGCTTTTACCGCTTTGGTTCAATCTTCTTCCGCCACTATCGGGATAATCATTGTGATGGCAAACCAAGGGTTTTTGACGCTACCAACCGGGATTGCATTATCTATGGGAGCAGATATCGGTACTTGTATCACGGCGATTCTCGCAACGATTGGACAGTCTCGAGATGCGATAAGAGCTGCCCTCATTCATGTGATGTTCAATGTTTTCGGGGTCTTGTTATGGTTACCATTTATTGGTACTTTGGCGGCATTGGCCATCTATATTTCTCCAGAAGGCGGTAGCCACCTCAACGAGATGGCGAACTTAGCAGCTGATACCCCTCGCGAAATCGCGAATGCTAATACTCTGTTCAAGCTTTCCGCATTAATTCTTTTCTTACCGCTACTTACGGGGTTTGTCTGGCTGACCTATCGCCTGTTACCCATATTGGATGACGAAAAACAACAATCATTCGACCCAAAATATTTGGATGACAATTTCCTACAAACTCCTCAGTTGGCATTTGGTGCCGTTATTATGGAATTGAACGTGTTTCGGGAAAAATTGAACAACTTGTTCCAACACTTCATCAACAATAATTATCCGGTACAGTTGAATGCCCTTAAGTTTGAAGAAAAGGTGCTCAGACAACTTCGCCAATACCAACATCAAATACTGATTTATCTCAGCAAGGTTTCGAGGGCTGACCTTGATGAAAAACAACAGCAAAAATATGTTGAGTTGATTTCTGTGGTGAATATTCTGGAATCGGTGATGGAAACTATCGAAAATGGACTGTTAGATGCCCGTCATCAAACGTTCGAGTATCAACTTAAGGTAAGCCCTACCATGCAGGAATTAATGGGCAATATCACCAAAGAAGTGGTTAAATCTCTAAACAATGCACTGATGGCTTTGGATGACCAACAAAAAGAGAAGGCTTTGGAAGTCTTTTCTGCAAAATCCGCTATAGACGAAATGATTCAGATTGCACTTAAGCATCAGGTGAAACACATACAATCTGACGAATCCAGATTGGTCATTTTCCGAATGGAAATGCAAATCGTCGATGCCTTGAAACGGTTGCATACTCTGGCAAAACGTATTGCAAGATTACAAAACAAGGGATTGTCATCCCCTGCTCAAACCTAAAAGGATGTTTATGAAAAAGTTATGGATAGTCACCGGCCTGCTAGTTCTCGGCGGCTGCGCGCACAACCAACAGTTCGTCAAAAACCCTGGTCAAACCAATGATTCATTCAGAAATGATATGCTCTATTGTAAAGGTGAAGCCACTGGCGCATGGAATGACCGTAATGGTGTGTCAAAAATGAATATCTATAAGGGCGAGATGGGCGCCATTTCCTATGAAGACTGTATGCGTCAGCTAGGATATAAACAAGCCTACTAAAGGGTGTCGGATGCCAGCGCGGATTGAACTCTATCAGGAACTTCCGTTAAGAATTCCGGTTCGGCTTTACCAATGAAATACCCTTGTGCCATAGTGATACCACAGGCTTTAACCGCCTTGAGTACTTCTTCAGACTCGATGAACTCGGCGACGGTTTCAATGCCTACTGATCTGGCAAGCGTCACCGCGCTTTCCACAAAGGCGAAGTCAATTCGATCATTCAACATATTGCTGATGAACTCGCCTTCTATTTTCAAATAATCGATTGGGAAACGCTTCAGATAATGGAAAGACGAAAACCCAGAACCAAAATCATCAATTGCAAACATAAACCCTTCGAACTTCAGCTCTCTTACGAATTTTTCCAATAGGCTAATGTTTCTCACCGTTTCACGTTCGGTAATCTCCAACACAATACGATTCGGCGCGATTTCATATTCCCTGGCCAATTCTTTTACTTTATTGATGAATTCGTTCAGTATCAGCGCACGTGGGGAAATATTAATGAACATCAAACCTTGATAATTCTGCTCTTGCATCTTGATGAAGGCTTTCTTAATCAGCAGGTAATCCAGTTGATGTACAACCCCCATGCTTTCAGCAATATCGATAAACTCACTTGCCGAAATCAGTTCATCATCTTTGCGGATACGCATTAACAACTCATGAACCTGTATATCATCGTGATTACCAAAAGATAAAATCGGTTGAAAATGCGGTTCGATGCAATCTTCATCCGCCAGAGATTGCATGATGAAAGCACTTTTCTCGGTATTGCTGCGATAAAGATCTGCCAATTCGTTTTCATCAGGAAAGCAGAATTGATTTTTACCGTTTCGTTTCCCCTTGTACATCATATTATCGGACACGATAAACAAATCTTTGGCGTTCTCGGCGTGCTCAGGATAGTTCGCCAAGCCGATTGAACAAGTCAAGTGAACTCGCTCACCACTGGGATCGATTTCTTCAATCTGGTGAATTTCGTCCATCACACGTTGGGCAATCAAATGCGCTTGCTCAATATCAGTTTCCGGCAATAACACACAGAACTCATCACCACCATAGCGGCTGAACATATCTTCACTTCTAAGGGCTTCCTCAACCTTATAAGCCAAAGCCTGAAGCATCTGATCACCAAATGCATGTCCATAACGGTCATTGATAAGTTTGAAGTTGTCACAATCAATCATCATCAACGAAAAGTGATAATTGTTACGATCGGCACGCTGAATTTCGTAATCCAACAATTCGTGGAAAACACGACGGTTATACAAGTTAGTCAAAGGGTCACGCGTAGCGTAATACTCCAAATCATGAGTATATTTGTTGATGGCTTTGATTGAGCCGACAACATTGATTAAGGTCGTCAAAATACTTTCAATAACGATAGTGCGGGTTAAATCCTGATTGACTGCCTGCACCCCAATACCCACAACCCCCCCGATACGAGGCTTTTCAAGAATCAAACTCTTCGCTTGGGTTTCAATGTCTTCTTGAATACCATCCAACGTGACTTCTTCATTGGAAATGCTGTGATGGATGTCAATTTGTGGATTCAGTTTCAGAATCGGGTGTTCCAAAATCTGAGATTCAGCAATTTTTTCAAAATGCTTCTTCATCTCTTCTGAAGGCTTACCTGCCCAGAAAATCTCCATACCGAAACGTTCTTCATCATCCGTTCTGAACACCACAAATAGCCCATAAATAGGCAAAATTTTGGTGATTTCGATAATCAATTGATTTACATGTTCTTTCCAATCACGAACCACTTCTGAGGTGATGATAAACTTATCGAGTAATTTGATTTCAAATTCAAGAATGTCCCTATCAACAGCAACCGTTTGAAGTTTTTCCGAAAGCTTTTCAAACTCAACACCCAACATCTCGAATTCTTTAAAATCGTAAAAAATATCGGAGGATTGAATCTGTTTCAAATCACGAACTTTGTGAATGTTTTCAACCTTGGAGCGCAGTGAATCAATAACTTTCTCTAAGAAACTGTTCAATTTCAAACTGATTAAATAGGCAACAATAATCGGCAATGGCAGCAGGAAAAGAAAGAATAATAAGAAACGCTGGTTAGCCTCGGATAGCGTGTGAGACATGTCTTGCCGAAAGTGCATCACCCCTAAAACATCTCCGACCTTTGCCTGGGTATGACACACCAAGCATTTCTGCTCAGCTTTTAGCGGGAACCAGCTATCCAAAACCGTATCTTGAGTAGTCGACAGAGATTCTTTGCTTAAGAAAACTTGATCCAATCGCGCTTTGAAATGCGGTGAGAGGGATTGCTTTTGGGGGATGGCGCCGAATTGCTTGCTGACCACCTGGCTTCGAAAAATATCGATACTGATATCCGATAATTCATAAGTTTTTTGGGTCTTTTCAAGGAATTCATTTAGCTGCTTTCTCGTCCAACCTTCACTCATGATTTGATACATGTTGTCGAAAGTCAGTCTGGAAAAGGTCACCGCCGTACGATGATTGTTTTGGATAATCGAGTTTTCAAAAAGCTTTGAAGAAAAGTAATAAGAGCCGACAAAAATCAGCAAAGACGACGCAAGGGCGCCTAGCAAGATGATTTTTCGAATGCTCGGTTTTTTAAAATCCATTTTAAACGATGACTATTTTCAACTGATAATAATCAACATAGTGTAGTCAACCGTATTAACCACTACCAATAAATTCTTGCCATTTAATTGATAAACATCATTAATATAAGGGAATTTTTTATTGACCCCAACCTGGCAGATTTTATCAACCTTTACCTAGATTTTCCGGTACCTGAATTTTATGGAAAATCGCATAAAGAACCGGCACAAACAGTAATGTCAAAACGGTCGAAAATGCCAAACCAGCCATAATCGCCACGGCCATCGCCACAAAGAAAGCATCTGTCAAAAGCGGAATCATACCCAATACAGTCGTTAATGCTCCCATGCTCACTGGACGAGTTCTGGAGAGCACCGAATGAATCACCGCATCGAATTTTTCTTTTCCATTTGATAACTCCAAATTGATTTCATCAATCAGCACAATTGAGTTTTTGATCAACATTCCCGTCAAGCTGAGGAAACCAAGCAATGCCATGAAATCAAAAGGTTTGTCAGCGGTATAGAGCCCAAATCCTACACCCACCAGCGCCAACGGAACGGTTAACCAGATAATGATGGGCTCTTTGACAGAGTTGAACAACATGACGACAATCAACACCATCATCACCACAAACATTGGAATAGACGCCATCAAACTCTCTTTTGCGTCATTGGAAGATTTATATTCACCTTCCCATTCCAGCCGATAGCCATCCGGCAGTTTCAAAGCCTCTATCGGTGCTTTCACCTTCTCGAAAATGGAACTTTTCAAAGCGCCGATTGCCGGATCACACATCACCTTAAACTTTCTCATACGGTTTTTGGTGTGAGATGCTGCATCGACAAATTTCACTTCAATCTTCTTGATAACTTGATTGATTGGCACATATTTACGGGCACCGCTTGACCAGACCTGAATGTTATTGATCTGGCTGACATCCAAACGGTCTTGTTCGGAAGCACGCGTTACCATTGGAATCATTTCGTCCTGCTCACGATAGTAACCTACGGTCAGTCCGTCGAAATTCAAATCCAAACTCTTGTTAAAGTCTTCACGAGTCACACCCACTTCACTGGCACGCGCTTCATCAAAGACAGGAACGACTTCTTTAACCCTTTCTCGCCATTCGCTGCGGATGGCCGTACCGCCTTTCTCTCGCATAATGGCTTTGATTTCTTCGCCAATATGACGCAATACATCAGGATTCGGGCCATAGATAACCGCTTCTACCGCCGGATTGGTCGGACCTAGTGCAAATTGCTCAGGTCTCGGCAACACAGACGGATAATGGTCTATCACATACTGTCTGAACTTCGCCATCAACGCTGGAATGTCATGGTAATCCTTGACGGTAATGACCAGAAATCCATAACCTGAAGGATCTTTTTCCGGGGTATAAGTCAATAGGAATCTAGGCGCGCCACTGTCAATGAAGCTGGTAACATCCTTAACCTTATCGTCTTGTCTAATCACATGTTCAATTTTGTCGGTGATTTTCTTCACCTGACTAATATCCGTATCTTCAGCAAAATAAAGATGGAACATGAATTGATCACGTGTCGAAGATGGAAAAAAACTGTTCTTTAGATTGCTAAATGCCAGGAATGACAGCGCCAATAAACCAACCATTACCATGACGGTAATCCAACGTCTTCGGATAAGTACAACCAACACCGATTTCATCCAGCGATAAAACTTGTTATCGAAAGGATCTTTATTGGCTTCTCCGGCTTTAACTTTAATGAACATCACACCCAGTAAAGGCACCACCGTGATTGCCACCAACCAGCTCAACAGCAACGAATAGAGAATGACATAGAACAATGAGCGGGTATATTCACCAGTACTGTCTTGTGACAAACCAATAGCACCGAATGCCAAAACTGCAATGATGGTCGCACCCAATAATGGCCAAAAACTTTGAGAAACTACTTCACCGGCGGCTTTGACTCTATCCATACCTTTTTGAATACGAACCAACATGCCATCAATTACGACAATGGCGTTATCCACCAGCATCCCTAAAGCAATAATCAGTGCGCCAAGAGAAATGCGCTCGAGCATAATACCCTGCATTTTCATGATAATGAACGTTGCCATGACGGTAACGAACAACGCCGTTCCGATAATGCTGGCACTACGGAATCCCATGAAAATCATCAGAACGGCAATAACAATGACCACGGCTTCCATCAAATTAACCATAAAGGCGTTAATAGAGGCTGTTACACGATCCGATTGTAATGAAATAGGGTGTAACTCAATCCCTACTGGAATTTCGGCTTGTAGTTGGTGTAGCTTAGCTTCTACCGCCTCACCCATTTTGACGACATTACCACCTTGAACCGTGGATATACCTAAAGTCACGGCTTGGGTACCATTAAACTCAATGTATTTACTGGCGGGCTCTTGATAGCCGCGATAGACTTTAGCAATATCTTTCAAATAGATCAGACGTGAAGATTTATTATCATGATCTTTGGATTCAATCACTAAATTCTTGATATCGTTGACCGCGTCAACTTTGCCCGTTGGATTGATGGTGATGTAATCTGACCCGACTTTCACTTTCCCAGCTGGGACTAGAGTATTTTTATTATTTAAACTGTCGAAAATATCATCAAGACCAATTCCCAAAGTGGCAATTTTGTCGCGATTCAATTCAATATAAATGGTTTCCGGCTGTTGACCTTGGATGTCTATTTTGGCGACATCTTTCACTAACAGAAGTTGTTTTCTGAGAAATTTGGCATAGTCATACAGTTCTTTATAGCTGAAACCTTCACCAGTTACAGCGTAAAGCGTGCCATAAACATCACCAAAATCATCATTAACAATAGGTTTAGAAACACCTGGAGGGAGTTGTGGGATGACATCATCAATCTTCGAACGAAGCTTCTGCCAAATAAGCGGTAAATCCTTTTTACCGTATTTGTTTTTCATAGTCACGGTAATGACCGAAGTGCCACGTTTGTTCAACGCCTGGACTTCTTTTACTTCGCCTAACTCTTGAATCTTAGTTTCGATTTTATCGGAGACTTCTTCTGCAACTTCTTTTGCGCTGGCACCTGGATAATAAGTAATAATCAAGGCATCCTTAACCGTAAACTCAGGATCTTCAAGGCGTCCTAAATTTTCATAGGAAAAATAACCGGCAATAATGACAAATAAAGTGAAAATTAAGGTGACTGTGCGTTTCTTAATAGCGTATTCAGCAATATTCATAATAGACACCTTACTGCTGCTGAGGTGGAAGTAGTTTTACCTGTTGTCCTTCCGTAAGATAATGCACACCGGCAACGACAATTTTCTCTTTCTCTGAAATCCCTTTGAGTACTTCGATTGAGCTCCCTCTTAATTCACCAACTTCAACAGGCACTTTATGTACTTTTTTGTCTTTGTCGATTACCCAAACAAATTGTTGATGATTGCCATTAGGGTCAGCAAATACAGCATCTACTGGTAACTGTATTGGGCCAGACAATGTTGAACCGGATAATTCCACAGTAGCAGTCATACCTGGAAAAAGATTGAATCCTTCCTTATCAATAATTCCCAATGTGATTTTATAAGTACGGGTAACAGGATCAGCTTCCGTGGTGAACTCATTAACCTTTAAAGCGAATTTCTTATTGGGAATAGTCGAAATCACAGCGTTGATTTTTAAATGATCTGCATTTTCCTTTTGCGCAATGATTTGTTCTGGAACGGATATGACTATTTCCAGATCATCATTGTTTTGCAAACTGACAATGGATTGTTTGGCCTGTATATCGGTAAAGTTTCTAACATATTGTTTGGCAACAGTTCCCGAGAAGGGCGCCAACAGTTTGGTATCATCCAACGCTTTCTTAGCCAAACGAACATTGGCATCGGCTTGATCTTTTTGCGCTTGAAGTTTATCCAGATCGGATTGAGAAATGTATTCTTTGGAAATCAGCCTTTTGCCTCTCAAATAATTGGCATTGGCATTTTTGAAACCGGCAACTGCAGAATCGTATTTTGCTTGAAAATCCCGCGGATCTAAAGCACCGATCAATTCACCTTTCTTAAGATGTTGACCTTCTTTAATGGGTAATTTCGTTAACTTTCCAGATACTTGGAAAGACAGATCAACACGATCCTTGGCTTGTAATGTTCCTGGAAACTCACGCAAACCCGCACTATTTGGTGCGGACACTTCAACATATTTGACAGGTCTGACAATTTCCTTTGTCGTTTCTTCGGAGTGATGACCACATGCAGTTAAACCAAAAATCACCGTCAGCATAATAAAAATTAAACGCAAATTCATGAATACATCTCCGAAGGTTTTATTGTTTTATTATGCGTATTTATACGATTTTATTTAATTAAAATCAAAGTCATCTAATTTCGGTTGTGGTGGATTTCCATCATAAATCAAATTCATTCGGTACTGCATATAGGATTCGCGCATAAAGATGTAAGGATCCGGCTGGCTTTTCATCTCGCCCGTTAAATTCACTACCTTGGTGTAATCAACAAACTTACTACCAACAAACAGTAACGCTCTTCCTGATAAATCTGTTTGAATGACATAAGGGTAAGTTGGGTTATAGACCGAATCTATTGATCCCCCCACCAATTCACGCGTGGTATATGGACCTAAAATTGGCATCATAATAAAAGAAGATTTGTCCCAAAATCCCCATTTATAGAGGGTTTGACCTAAATCTTCTTGTTGATATTTCAATTTGGCAGGAGTTGCAATATCCAATAATCCGGCAAGCCCCAAAGTACTGTTAATACTGAATCTCATAAAACTGCTGAGTGCTTCTTTTGGTTTACCCTGGAATAAAGCATTAACCACATTTAATGGTTCTTTCAGATTTTGAAAAAAGTTACTGATGCCCTTTCGTGCTGGAGAAGGGACATAATTCTGATAGGCATTCGCAACCGGCATACCGACAGCATCATTAAATCCCATGTTAAAAGCAAATACTGCACGGTTATAAGATTCATAAGGATCTTTGTCATTCATCGGTGAACCAGGATCGGCAAAAGCCGATACCGAAAATAACAGTAATAAACTTAAGAATAATGTCTTCATAAATATCAATTTTTAGTCGTACATGGCAGCTGAATTGACAATAACAATTCTTGGAAGAGTTTGAGTAATTTCGTTCTTGGAAAACTTTTTCGCCAAGCCATGATAACCGTTCTTTTTGGAATAGGGGCAGTAAGTGGCTTATAAACCAATAATTCATTACTGTTTTCTTGAACAGCAGTACAAGGCAAAATTGTCAATCCCGCTCCGGAAGCGACCATATAACGGATGGTTTCAAGTGAACTACCTTCTAGCGTTTTTTGTAATGGATGACTTTGATAACCGGAGTGATTCAAATTGGGATAGGCTTCAAGAACCTGATCTCTAAAGCAATGTCCGGCACCCAATAAAAACACCACATCTTCTTCAATTTTATTCAAATTGATTTCTGGCTCTACAGCCATTTTGTGATGCACTGGTAAAGCTGCAACAAATGGTTCTTCATAGAGGGTTATTTTTTCAATATTTTTGTCATCGAAAGGTTCGGCAACCAAAATAATGTCCAATTCTCCTGATTGCAGTTTTTTCGCTAATTCATGGGTGTAATTTTCTTCAACTGTCAAACGAACCTGCGGTGCATTTTGGTTAAGTTGTTTGATAACACTTGGCAATAAATAAGGGCCAATGGTATAGATAGCACCAATATTTACTTCAGAAACTTCAGAAAACTCATCTTTTGCAATCTGTTGAATCATTTGCGACTGCTTCAATATATTTTCAGCAATTTCAATAACTTGTTTACCAATTGGTGTCAGTATAACGTCATTTTTTCTTCTTTCAAAAAGTGTGACATTCAATTCATCTTCTAACTTTTTGATAGCAACGCTTAGTGTTGGTTGGCTGACATAGCAGTTTTCAGACGCTTTTCTAAAATGTCTGGTTTTGGCTAATTCAACGCAATATTTAAGTTCAGTTAATGTCATATTATTTAAAGAAAGATATATATATTCTTTTTTTCTTTTTTTGTTGTTATTAGTGAAGCTTTATTTGGTGCATAACTCTATAAATCAGATTGTTTTCAACGATTTATAATGTGGATATTTCCTGTTTAAATTTAATGATAGCCCTTTGATGAGATGTGATTTATTTGTGGATAAATTTTGTGGCTTTCAGTTATTCAAATTTTATTCACAGGTTGTAACAGGTTTTACAGAGGTTTTTCACTATCAGGGTTTTTAAGGATTATATTATTAACCCGTTTATAATAGTTAAAATTAAATTATTACAGTTATCACTATGTCATTAGCCCAATTGATAAAAAATCGCCGTACGGTTTATCAATTTGAAGATAAACCTATTTCATTGAATT
This sequence comes from Hydrogenovibrio marinus, assembly GCF_013340845.1. Taxonomy (NCBI): domain Bacteria; kingdom Pseudomonadati; phylum Pseudomonadota; class Gammaproteobacteria; order Thiotrichales; family Piscirickettsiaceae; genus Hydrogenovibrio; species Hydrogenovibrio marinus. Next base: position 51,362 of record NZ_AP020335.1, on the reverse strand, counting down.
TGATTGAATCTTTTATTGAAGCAGCTGTTCATGCCCCAAATCATAAACTAACGGAACCTTGGCAGTTCTTGATTATAGGTCGTCAAACCCAAGATCGTTTAGCTAAGATTTATGCAAGTAATCGTGCATCGAAAAATCATGAAGAAGGGTCTGAGGGTTATCGTTTGTCTTTTGAAAATTCGATTAAGAAATTTTTAGCGATTCCTCAGTTGGTTTTAGTGGTTCAAAATTTATCTAAAGATCCAGTGATTTGTAAAGAGGACTATGCTGCCTGTAGTTGTGCAATACAAAATTTTCAACTGTCTGCTTGGGAACAAGGAATCGGTGTGCAATGGAGCTCAGGACCGATTCTTAAAGATGCTGAAACCTTTTCAATTTTAGAGTTAGATAGTGAAAATCATGAGTTGATAGCAGCTTTATATATGGGATATCCGTTAGCTGTAGGAGAATCTCAACGAAAAGCAATTTCTGAAGTGATTAGGCATTATGATTAGTTAAACTGGATGGATTCTTCTTCTTCTGAATAATTTGGCCCATTTTGGCTTAAAGCTTGTCTTAAGAAACGTTTGAAGAGCAGTTTGTTTTGAACGGCTTCTGGGAAATCCGTAAATAGTAGTATTTCTTTTTTGATCAATACATCAATAACGTCTTCGGTGATACGAACCATATCTAAATCCAGGTCATACATGATTCGTTTGACGTTTTCTTGATTGTCTGTTTTTTGGATAAAGTTTTTAACGTCTTCATTGAAAATGGATGATTTCTCATAATCTGCTTTTTGATCAAAGCAGATATCAATAATTTGATTTTTTTCATCTCTCTTAACGTAGATCATGGAATCATCCTATTTTTTAATTTTCAATTTCAGAGATAACGCTTCCCAATAGCTCGGTTAGACGGTCATTTTCAGAGTAATCGACAGGGCAATCGATAATGGTGACTGTATTCGAAGCTAAAGCGGTTTTCAATGCAGGCAGTAATTCGTCGGCAGCGTTAATTCTGATACCTGTAGCGCCAAAAGCTTCAGCATACTTAACGAAGTCAGGGTTTTTGAAATCTATGTAAGCAGGGCGGCCATAACGGCGCTTCTGTTTCCAATTAATTAACCCGTACTGGTTGTCATTCCAAATCAATATGACAAAAGGCGTTTCACTACGTAATGCAGTTTCGATTTCTTGAGAGTTCATCATAAAACCTGCATCACCTGTTACAGCGACAACCGCTCTATCTGAAAAGGCGAGTTTTGCGCCGATGGCTCCAGGAACGGCAATGCCCATACTGGCAAAACCATTTGAAATAATACAGGTGTTTGGCAACTCGCAACGGAACATACGCGCCATCCACATTTTGTGAGCACCGACATCACTGATAGCGATATCTTTTTTACCCATCGCAGTTCTGAGATCCCAAATGATTTTTTGCGGCTTCATTGGCCAATCTTGGCTTTGTGAAACACGCTCCATTTCATCAAATAAAGATTGCCTTAGTGGGAATTGAATTGGCGTTTTCGGTTGCTCAGGTAAAGCTTGTCTTAAAGCATCTAAATTAAATGCGATATTACCAACCAATTCGACATGAGGGATATAACTGTAATCAACTTCTGCGGAACGGGTGTCGATATGAATAATCTTATGTTTGCGGTTTGGATTCCATAGGTGAGGGTGGTATTCGACCATATCGAATCCTACACAAATTACCAAGTCTGCTTCGGCAAAACCGCCGTTGTTGTAATCACCTTTTTGTAATCCGGCGGTTCCCATAGAAAGTGGGTTTTTATAATGTGGAACCACCCCTTTTGCCATAAAGGTGTTGATGATTGGGATATTGTAGTGAGTTGAAAAAGCATATAGGCTTTCTGATGCTTTAGCTCTTACTGCCCCATTTCCAACCAAAATCAAAGGTTTTTTTGCGGTTTGGATGATATTTGAGGCTTCTGCAATCAACTCAGAATCAGCCAAAGTCAGTTTTGAATGAACAACCGGTAAAGGGGTTTCTTCAATTTCCATTTCACTGATGTTTTCCGGAAAATCTATAAACGAAGCGCCGGGTTTTTCGGCCTGAGCCAATTTAAAAGCTTTTCGCATGACTTCAGGAATGGTTTCCGGTTCAAGAATTTGAATGGCATATTTGGAAATGGGTTTAAACATACTCACCAAATCCAAAACTTGGTGAGATTCTTTATGCATGCGGGTAGTGGCGGCTTGTCCGGCGATGGCAACAACAGGGGAGTTATCCATATTGGCGTCGGCAACCCCTGTGACTAAGTTGGTGGCGCCTGGACCAAGTGTAGAAAGACAAACTCCTGCCTTCCCGGTCAAACGACCATAAACATCTGCCATAAAGGCAGCGCCTTGTTCATGGCGGCAGGTGATGAATTTGATTTTAGAATCAACCAAAGCATCCATAATCTCCATGTTTTCTTCGCCTGGAATGCCGAAGATATATTCGACGCCTTCATTTTCCAGACATTGAACAAAGAGTTGTGATGCTTTCATTAGGAGTCCTTTTTATCCATAGTTAGCTTCTACCCAACCTGGCAGATTTTCATTATTTTTGATTATAAACCAATGGATTTAAAAGGCGATAAAAAACGGCGCAAGCGCCGTTCTCAAAAAAGAAAATTGTTTTGAATATTATTTATGGGTAAGTTCGTTAACCAATTGCCAAAGTTGTGGTTTACCTTCTGCCATTGGAACATCAGTGTGGTATTTACCATTGACGATAACCGCCGGTACACCGTCGACACCATATTCTTTGGTTAGAATTCTGGCTTTTTGAACCATTTGATCGACTTTAAAACTCTTGAACATCTGAACATAATCGCTGTGTTTTACACCGAATTGCTCGCAGTAATTGGCAAGGGTTTCAATATCGAAAATACGTTTTCCGTCACGTTGAATGGCATCAAAATAGGCTTCGTGAAACTTATTTAAGATTCCCAATGCCTTAGCCGTATAAAAAACACGCGCCATAAACACCCAGTTTGGATTATCCAAAACCGCAGGCATGCGTTCGAAATGAACGTTTTTAGGCTTGGTTTTTAACCATTGATTTAAACTTGGTTCAAGGTGATAACAGTGCGGGCAGCCATAGAAGAAGACTTCGACGACTTTTTTCTTATAAGGCTCGATAGAAATGGGTTTAGGCAGTTTCTGGTAGTTGATGCCTTCCAAAAATTTTGATGGTTGAGCGCTCCACGCCTGGGAACTCAGTCCCAGTGTAGAGGCACCGAATAGAGTAGTTAAAAAATCTCTTCTTAGCATAGTGTTATTGATCTATTAAATATTAAAGTTCACCGTATGAATGTAGTCCTGATAGGAACATATTCACACCAAGGAAAGCGAAAGTCGTTACCAAAAGACCAATCAATGCCCAATAAGCCATTGGACGTCCACGCCAGCCTTTAGACATACGGATATGTAACCAAGCCGCATAGTTCAACCAAACAATCAATGCCCAGGTTTCTTTAGGATCCCAAGACCAGTAACCCCCCCAAGCTTCAGCAGCCCATAGTGCCCCTAGGATAGTTGCAATGGTGAAGAAGCCGAAACCAAGAGAGATGGCTTTGTACATTAAGTCATCCATTTTTTCCAATGCTGGCATTCTGGCTGCGAATTCGCTGTTAGGGTTTTTCTTAACGGCAGAATCTGTCAATAAATAGGCGAAACCGACCATTGCTGCAATAGAGAAACTTCCGTAGCCAATGAAGTTAGCAGGAACGTGTATCTTCATCCAGTAACTTTTCAGAGCAGGTACTAGAGGTTGGATAACATAAGCATGACGATCAAAGGTATACCAAAGGATAAAGGCAACAGCAGCACTCACTACCAACATAACGAAACCACCCATGGCACGGGTTTTCAATTTTTGCTCGTAGTAAAGATACAGTAGGGTCGTGATGACTGTAAACAGGATGAATACTTCATACAAACTACTGACCGGGATGTGGCCATAATCAGGGTTGATCAAGTAAGATTCACGCCAGCGAACCAACATTCCGACCAACCCGAATGTAACACCCGACCAAGCTAGGGTAGAAGCTACCTTACCGGTAAATTCAGATTTATTGAACAATGCAAAGAAGTAGGTTGCCATGGCCATGACATACAAAGCGCTCATCCACATAAATGCCGATTGGCTCGAGACCAAGAAGCGTAGGAAGAATGCGTGCTCGTTTGCACTGATTTGGTTATTGTGGATGCTGTAAGACCACAATGCCAAAAGCGTTAAAGCGGTAATGAAATAAGACAAGGTTCTGATGCTAGGCCAAAAACGCCCCAACATGATCAGACCGACAGTGGCTCCGACCAGAATGGCGTCTTCGTAAAGTCCCATCAAGGCATTAAATTCCTGCCAAGCCAAGAAACTTCCGATAGCGACGAGAGCTGCCCAGATAATTTCTCTAATCAAATGGTTCTTATTTCCATAGTTTGTTTCAATTGTCGAGTTGAGAGTGTTCATGATTATGATACCTTCAAGTTAGTTTTGACAATCTCTACGAGTTGGTCAAATTCAATTTTCGTTTCCGGAAGATCTTTTCTATCCTTACCGGCAATCGTGAGTGCGTTTTCTTGTTTAGAGTAAGCCAGCCAAACGCGTTTCTGACGAACATAGAATAGGATGAATACCCCAATTATAAGCATTGCACTCCCGAAAAAAACGACATCTTTTCCAGGGGATTTAGTGATTTGTAACCCGGTTGCATTGATTTGTTTGAAGGATTTCACTTCAAAATACATTGGTGGTCCATAGTTTGGTAAGCTGTTGATTGCATTCAACGCATCTTCAAACCATTGTTTGTCGAAGTCAGACAAATTGTTTCCGCTGATATGCTTATCTGGGAAAGTCTTGTCCATAAATTCAAGGTAAAGCATCTGCAAAGCGTAGCTTGTTTGACTTAAGTAATAGTCTTTGACCTTTTCTTGCTCGTTTTTAGGGACTTTTTTCTGAACGAATAAATCTATACCTCTAAAACCTTTGTCTCGGAACAACACCATCAATTGCTGCAGCAGTTTAAGCTGTAGGCTGTAGGTTTTGTCATCCAAATTGTTTGATTGTGGAATGGCATCTTTCAGATATTGATGGATTTGTACCGAATTGTTCAATAAAGCTAAGAATTTGAAGAAACGGTCTTTAGTACGCTTATCATCCGCAGGAATGAACAGGTAACGGTATGGCGCAGATGGTTCAGTACGCATACCGGTCATGAAAAACCAGCGACCATCCTGTAGGTTAGGTTGCATGTAGTTTTCATATTCCCAGGCAATTCCTTGGTCGTTACGAACCTTAAAGATAATGGTAGGGCCATTGTTGTGCATTTTTTTGCCGGTTTTTTCTTGCTCTTCTTTCGTTGCTGGCACGATATTGAACATTTTGAAATCATTGAATTCAGCTTTGAAAGTACCAATAGGTGTTTTCAAAGGTTCAACCTGACTTACTGCTGTGTCAATGTCCAGAGCATTTGGATATGGCGACAAAAGCGGGTGTATTGCCAACTTCAATTTGGTTCCGCCATCCCCGAAAGACGATTGATAGATTGAATAGTTTTTGTATACCAGCGGGTGGTTTACTTCAATAGTCTTAACAATAGGTTTTTTCAGATCCGGCGCCGTCAGGACAACATCTGATTCAAAAGATTTTGGCATTCCGGTATCGTAGTAGCGAATACGGAATTGCTTAACGTGGATTGAGAAAGGTAGTTTTTGTACCAAAAATCCTTGGCCATAAGGCAAGAAAAGTACATCGGTACTTTGACCTTCAGCGACGTTGACTGTACCACGGAAAGAGAAGTTATTCGGGGATAACCAAGACTTTTGTGGAATTTCATTTAATGGAATCGAGCGGGTTTCTGGTGCAAGCGTTCCTGTCAGTTGGCGATATTTCAGTAATAAGTCGCTATCAAAGAGTGCGCCGACACAAATCACGATAATGGATACATGGGTGAAAATATAACCTAGGCGGCTCCAACGACCCTTCATCCCGGCAACCGTGACGTTACCATTTTCACTATGGTGTACTTTAGTCTTATAACCGTTTTCTTCTAGGGTTTGCTTCGCTAATGCTTCATCGAAGCCTTCAACCGCATAGGTTTCTGAGTAAGGCTGATGTTTGTAAGCATTGATCGACATGGTTTCACTGTAGTGCTTCATGTCTTTGATAAAGTTTGGCGAGTTACGTACCAGACAGGTTGCAGTCGATGTTAGAAGGAAAAGCAGGACTAAAATAAACCAAGCGGCGCCATATACATGGAATAGACCGAGTGTATCGAACACATGGGTCCAAAAGGGGCCAAACTTAATAATATAGTTTTGAAAAGCTTCGTTTTGTTTGAGAACAGTCCCGATAACAGAGGCGATCGCCAGCATGACCAACAGCGTCACAGCAAGGTTCATAGACCCTAGGAATTGGATGAATAGGCTAGGTTTTTTAGATGTAACGATGTTTTTTTCTGACATTTTTACTGATTTTCGGATTTCATTAGACAAAAGATTGTAAAGTATAAACCGATTGTTATTATTGATAAAGTATTAAGGACTTTATCCCCATAACACTCGCTAAAACCCTATAAAATAAGCGGAATTTCGTCAATTCGATCACACAAATTATTATGCAACATCCTCTATATCAAAAAGCGCATTACCTCAAATCTGCACCTGACTTAAGCCATTGTCCTGAAGACGAAGGTTATGAAGTCGCTTTTGCCGGGCGTTCTAATGCCGGAAAATCTAGCGCATTAAATGTGCTTACTTCACAGAAATCCTTAGCGAGAACCAGTAAAACGCCTGGCCGCACACAGATGATTAACTTTTTCGAGTGTGATGAGAATCGACGCTTGGTGGATTTACCGGGCTATGGTTATGCCAAAGTAAATATCAATGTAAAGCAGGCTTGGGAAGCAGGGCTTTCGGCTTATGTAGAGCAACGCGAGTGTTTGCGTGGCATGATTTTGTTGATGGATGTCCGCCTGCCACCGACTGAAATTGATATGGTCATGTTGGATTGGACGTTAGATTTAGGGTTACCTGTTCATGTTTTGTTGACCAAATCGGACAAATTGAAGAAGGGACCGGCGCAAGCAAATCTATTGAAGCTGAAGAAACTCTTGAAGGAATCCTACCCTCACGCAACGGCACAACTGTTTTCTTCTTTAAAACGGCAAGGTGTTGATGTTGCCTGGCAAAAGCTTGATGAATGGATGGAATATGAAAGACCGCCAAAGCAAGTGGTTTAAAGTCTTATGCAGGATAAAGAAGTTAAAGGTATTTTAGACTTTTGGTTTTCGGATCATGTTAGACCCTTGTGGTTTAATTCCACGCTGGAGCTGGATACTGAAATTCGCGAAAGGTATCAAGATTTATGGCAACAAGCCCAGCTAGGGATGCTAGACAGTTGGCTTGCCGATGCCGAATCCGCGTTGGCGCTTATCATTTTACTCGATCAAATGCCCTTGAATATGTTTCGAGGGCTGCCTGAAAGTTTCCAAACTGAACAGCAAGCTGTTAAAGCAACTTATATTGCTCTTGAAAAGGGGTATGCAGATCAATTACCAAAATCTCGCTTGGCATTTTTGTTGATTCCTCTGATGCACAGTGAAAACTTGCATGACCAACAGAAGTCGGTTGAATTGTTCAAACATTATGGATTAGTCGATAACCTTCAGTTTGCCCGACATCATCAAAAGATTGTCGAGCGTTTTGGACGGTTTCCGCATCGTAATGCAATATTAGGTCGACTAAGCACCGCTGAAGAAGAGACCTACCTTACTTCAGGCGATGCATTTAAAGGCTGACCTAGAAACGATAGCCCGCTTTAATGCTATAAGTCGGAACATCTCCAATTTGGTTATATGCAACCAGAACATCCATAAAAGCTAAGTTGATATTCACGCCAACGGCTAATTTAGCTAAAGTAGAGCTTACTTTTTTCAACGTTACGCCACTGATGCGGTTATTTTCTCTTGGATTAACTTCACCCTGAATCACCCCTACCGACGCATAGGGCGTTAAGTTAGCTAAACCTTTCGAAACACCGAGATCTAACCCATAGCTTTTGTAATCTAACGCGCTGATACCATTTGATTGAGTGTAATGTCCATTAATTCCTAGCGCAGGAGACACTGTACTGCCTTCCAAAATTGCCCAATTTAGATTGGTACTCCAAGTAGAAAGGTTGCTGTTGGGAAATGTTGTATAGTCAACACCAATATCAAGACCAAGCGGCATCCCCTTAGCTAAGTGCAGTGTTACACCATTTAATGAACTGCTAGCATTATTAGAGACCGCGTCCATATGTTTGTGTTTGAGTTGCGAGACATTTGCGGAAATGCCTATATCAAATCCGGTTAAACCGAGAGGCTCTGCCGGACTTAAGGTTTTGTAGCCAAGCACTCCAGTGAGGTCGGTTGAAAACGCCTTAAACTGGTTTTGCGAGCTGAAGTTTAAGTAATCAATATTATTGCCCGCAAAAGCGTTCAATGAAAATAGTAAAAGAAAAGCCAAGGGCGCTGTAATCAAGCGAGTAGAAGCATGCATGATATTTACCTTAAATTGAGAATGAACATTTTCATTCTACATAAAAAACCCCTCATTGAGAGGGGTAAAAATTAAGCATTAAATGGAAGGTGAAGACTAGAAGTCGAATTCGATCCCAGCTGATGCAATCAACCCGGCATCTTTTTGTTTGTTAATAACACCAGAGAAGTCAGTTGTTGTTGTTGCAACATCAAGATTCAAGAAGCCGAATGTCAAACCTACGTCAGTATAAGTGTATTTATTTCCTGCTAGGTTTCCACGCATTCCTAAACGAACGTCTGGAACATACCAAGCAGAGTTGGTTGCATAACTAGCACTAGCACTCCACCACTGGGTATCTTGGTTGTTCAAGTCATTGGCTTTTGCCAAATCATATGACCCTGCAATTGTCCAGTGACGGCTGGCGGTATTGATTTGTCCTGTCACGCGGTACTGAGGCTTTAAAGTGAAGTCAGATTCGATATAACTTGCGAAAGCTGTGCTGGCGCTGGTTGTTGATAAGTTATGAGTTTTGAATTTTGGTGAAGTCAAATTCATCCCTACTAACCCGAGGGAGTAGTTTTCATGAATCCAGTTAATACCCACATCTGCTGTAATTGCAGTTTCGCTAGAACCCGTATTTAAGTCAGATAGATAGTCCCCGGTATCTTTACTTCCACTACCACTGTTATCGCTGACAACTTGGCTGAAGTCAACCATCTTGGTATTTGATAGTAAGCTTAGGTATCGAGCAGTAACACCTACAGAAAGGGTAGAGTTATTGTTTGAAATAATATTGGTTCCATAGCCTAAAGCAACTTCTGTAAGTTCTTTATAGCTTAAGTTCCATGCTGCGGCACCGGAGTTAACACTCAAATCATAATTAGATCCATTTGGTGTAGCGGTAACAACGATAGCAGTGCTCGTGTTGTCTACAACATTAACCTTAGTTGCAGCTTGTTTTGAAATATCTAGGGACAACCCGCCGCTGAAAGATCCGGACTTGATTAACAGAGGAATTGTTACTCCTGCCGTTGCTGCAATATTTCCATTATTATAGTTAGAAAAATATGTATTCAAGTTTGATTGTAGTTGGTTTTTCGCATTGTTAGCGTCTGTCGAGTTAGTATATGTTTTGTCTAGGATAGACTGGATATTATCTTTGAAGTAATCTGAGTATCCTTGCAAACCATGAGATTCAACGCCTATTTGGAACCCGGCGCCTAGACCAACGCGGTAACCACCTGTATCGCTTTTATTGATAGCGTTATAAGCGGGGTTAGCCAGCGGGCTGTAGATTGTATTTGAGTTAGATGCATCGCCATAGGTGATATTTGGGCCGATTGGCATGTAAGAGCTAGGTGCTGCATTAGCTCCAGTTGCGCAAGCTGCTAGGACGCAGCTTAATAATACATGTTTTTTCATGGCTTAGACTCCTCCAGAGAGATATAAATAATTGCGTAAATCTTATTATAGGCATCTTACATTAATATGAAAGCTATCTAAAGGCTCTCAATTTTAATTTTTATCTATTTTTTAGCAATATTGTCGCTATTGGATAATCGTTAATGCGCCTCATCCCAGTTGTCACCTTGACCGACTTCAACAATCAAAGGCACATCTAGTGATAAAGCGGCTTCCATTATGCGTTTGATCTCCGGTTGAGCAGCCTCTATATCCTTTTCTGCAACTTCAAAAACCAATTCATCATGTACCTGCATCAACATTTTGAGGTTCAAATCGGACGTATCTAACCATTTTTGAATATCAATCATCGCACGTTTAATAATATCGGCAGCGGTGCCTTGCATCGGCGCGTTAATAGCTGTACGTTCGGCATATTGACGTAGTTGACCATTTTTAGCATTGATGTCGGGCAAATAAAGACGGCGCCCCAATAAGGTTTCAACATAACCGTTCTCACGCGCATTCGCTTGGGTACTCTCCATATAGGTTTGCACGCTGGGGTAGCGGCTGAAATACAGGTTGATGTATTCCTGAGCTAGATTTCTAGGGATATTCAACTGTTTTGCCAAGCCAAATGCGGACATACCATAAATTAATCCGAAGTTCACTGCTTTGGCACTACGACGCTGTTCGCTAGTGACACTTTCAAGTGGCATACCAAAAATTTCTGCGGCAGTTGCTTGGTGGATATCTTTCCCTTCAGTGAATGCTGTGACTAAATTGGCGTCTCCTGATAAATGTGCCATGATGCGGAGTTCAATTTGCGAGTAATCTGCGGCAACGATTTTATACCCCTTCGGTGCAATAAACGCTTGGCGAATACGACGACCCTCGGCATTACGAACGGGGATGTTTTGCAAATTTGGTTCCGTAGACGATAAGCGTCCAGTCGAAGCCACCGCTTGCTGATAAGAAGTATGAACGCGCCCGGTTTTTTCATTGATTTGTTTTGGAAGACTATCGGTGTAGGTGGATTTCAATTTTGCCAAGCTACGGTATTCTAAAATCAAAGTTGGTAATTCGTGACCTTCATCTGCCAGTTGCGCTAAAACAGGTTCCGCAGTTGAGGGTTGGCCTTTTGGTGTCTTTTTCAAAACGGGTAGATTCAATCTATCAAACAGTACTTCTTGTAGCTGTTTGGAAGAATTCAGGTTGAATGGCGTTCCTGCAATCAAGTGAGCATCTTGTTCAAGTTGAACCAGTTTTTCACCAATCTCATAAGATTGATCGGCGAGCATTTGCTTGTCGATGAGTACACCGTTACGTTCGGTTTTTGCCAAGACCGTTAACAAAGGCATTTCAATGTCTTTGAAAATGCGGCAAGGCCCTTCATCTTTTTTCAGTTGTGGCCAAATAGTGAAATGCAGTCGCAAAGTAATATCGGCATCTTCCGCAGCATAAGGCGCAGCCTGCTCAACAGGAATTTGGTTGAATGTCAGTTGATTTTTGCCCTTACCAGCGATGTCTTCGAAATGGATAGTGCTATGGTTAAGGTATTTCAAAGCCAAGTCATCCATATTGTGACGCGTTGCCACGCTGTTCAAACAATAGGATTCCAACATGGTGTCGTAGGCAATCCCCTTTAGTTCAATGCCATGATTCATAAAAACATGCCAATCATATTTCAGGTTTTGTCCAACTTTCTGGATTTGTTCACTTTCTAAAATAGGTTTCAGGCGGCTGAGTGCTTGTTCGAAATCCAGCTGGTTAGGCGCACCCTCATAGTCATGCTTTAACGGAACATAAGCCGCGTGAATCTTGCCAGATGATTCGTATGCAAAACTGATACCGACGATTTGGGCGATCATGGTATCTAATGAGGTGGTTTCAGTATCTATGGCGAAACAATCGGCTTCCTTAAGTTTTGTCAGCCATTGTTCAAAAGTGCTTTCATCCAAAATCGTTTCGTAGGGCGCGATTTCGAAGTTTTCTGATGTTGCAGGCTGGGCTGGGTTTGAGTGGTGTTTGCCATTATGTTCACTGACCAGGGTTGCGCTATGCGCTTTGCGCCCTGTGAACTTGCTGAATGGAAGCTGGCCTTTCGCGATTTGTCCTTGCCAGTTTCGTAGGTCATACTCGGCAAAAAGTTCTGCCAATGCCTGGACATCGGGTGTATGGCGTTTGATGTCACTGAGGTGAACCGGCAAATCGCAATCAATGCGGATTGTTGTCAATTGTTGTGACAGTTTTAATTGATCCAAGTTATCTCGCAGACTTTCCCCAATTTTCCCCTTGATTTCGTCGGCATGGTTTATCAAATTTTCGATGGTGCCGTACTCTTCCAGCCACTTTGCCGCCGTTTTTGGACCGCATTTCGGAATTCCTGGAATATTGTCTGAGCTGTCGCCCATCAAGGCAAGGTAGTCGATTATTTGTTCAGGTTTCACATGAAACTTTTCCAACACCTTTTCCGGTGTCATCAACGTGTCATTCATAGTGTTGATAAGGGTGATATGTTCATTCACCAGTTGCGCCATATCTTTATCACCCGTTGACAATAGAGCGTCCATTTTCGCTTCAGTGGCTTGTTGTGCAAGGGTTCCCATGACATCATCGGCTTCAACACCGTCAATCACCAAAAGAGGGATTCCTAACGCTTTGATAATTTGGTGAATCGGTTCTATTTGAATTCTCAGTTCATCTGGCATCGGTGGGCGATGCGCCTTGTACTCTTCATACATTTCATGACGGAAGTTCTTGCCTTTGGCATCGAATACCACGGCAATGCGTTCAGGTTGATATTGCTCCAACAATTTTCCGATCATATTGATCACACCGAAAATTGCGCCAGTGGCATGACCTTTGGAATTTGTCAAAGGAGGCATGGCGTGAAAAGCGCGGAATAGATAAGAAGAACCGTCTACGAGAATAAAGGGCGCTTTTGGATTGAATTCAAGTTGCATTGCTGTCATGAAACTGCCTAGAGATTTATTGAGTTATGGTAAAATTCGATGATTATTTTAACCTATATTAACCGGATTTAGAGTGTGTCGGTCTATACAGTCATAGAACAAGCAGAACTGGAAGCTTTCCTAGCGGATTATAATGTCGGAGCCTTGGCCTCTTACGAGGGAATTAGTGCCGGAATTGAGAATACCAATTATTTTGTCAACACGGAAAAAGACGGTCAGCTTCAGCAATTTGTCTTAACGGTATTTGAACATCATACGTTTGGTGAATTGCCTTACTTCCTGAATATCATGGCCTTCATGGCTGAGCACGCTATTCCTACGGCTCACCCGGAAAAAAGTCTGTCCAACGGCTATTTGAAGTCTTTACAAGGTAAGCCCGCCGCTTTGGTGGAGCGCTTGAAAGGCGATGGCGTTGAGCTACCGACTCTAAAGCAGTGCGAAGTCATGGGCGAGCAGATGGCCAAGTTCCATCTTGCTGGACAGGATTTTGAGGATTTCCGCGAAAATGACCGTAATCTGGATTGGATGCAAACCACATTCGATTTGATTCAACCCCTCTTGCCTAAAGATGAAGTTGCCCTGATTTCCGAAGAGATCAACACGCTTTCTAATTATGAGTGGGAAGTCTTGCCACAAGGTGTTATTCATGCCGACCTATTCTGTGACAATGCCTTGTTTGATGGCAATGAGCTTTCCGGGATTATCGATTTATACTACGCCTGTAATGGTCCATTGCTTTATGACCTTGCCGTAATGGTCAATGACTGGTGTCGTTTGCCTGATCTTACTTACGATAGTGACAAGGTCGCCGCAATGTTGTCGAGCTATCAGCAGATTCGTGAATTGACCTGGCAAGAAAAGGTCACTTGGCCTTACGCTTTGCGTTTAGCAGCATTACGTTTTTTCCTTTCGAGATTAAAAGATAAACACATGCCGCGCGAAGGGGAAATGACGCAAATCAAGGATCCAAATGTCTTCAAATCGGTTCTGACCTATCATCAGAACCATGCGCAGCCATTGTAGTGGCTTATCAAAGCGCATGTCTTTAAAGGACTTTGAGGAAAGCATTCCTCTCTTTACCCGACTCGAACAAACACTCAATTGTGACGCCTATACCGAGCTACCTAAAGATTGGTATGTGGTCGTCACCGATGTGGTGAACTCAACCAAAGCAATCGAGCAGGGTCGCTATCGTGATGTAAACGCCGTTGGTGGCAGTACCATCGCTGCGGTGGTGAATGCCACTAAGCCTCAGAAAATTCCCTATGTATTCGGTGGCGATGGTGCCAGTTTTTGTCTGCCACCAGAGTTGATGGAAAAAGTCCGGCGCGCATTGCGCGGTTGCCAAGAACTCGCTTCAGATGGCCTGGACTTAAAACTTCGCGTTGGTATTGTGCCTTATCAAGCTTTAACGCAAAAAATACATCTATGTCGTTACCGAAGTGCGCCGAACCTGACCCAGTATTTTTTCATGGGGGGCGGCATGGATGAAGCTGATGGACTGGTTAAAAGCCACCTCGGTTATGAATTATCGGAAGACACGATTTCAGATGCCGACTTTTCCGGTTTTGAATGTCGTTGGAACCAGATCCCAAGCCCCAAACAAGTCACTTTTAGCCTGTTGGTTAAATCTCGACTAGCGGAAAACAAAGATACCTTGGCGCTCTATCGGAAGCTGACCCAAAAAGTTGATGAGTTGTTGGGTGACCGAATTGAGCACCACCCATTAAGTCAGGATAATTTGTCATTAAGTTTCAGTGCCGAGAAGCTCAAGGCAGAGACACTCGCGAAAAGTTTTCATCACAACCTTTGGTATCGTTTGAAAACAGCGATTCGCATTCGTCTGGAAAGCCTAGTGGGTGTCTATTGGATAAAAACCAACAAGGCGGTTAATGGGTATGAATGGGGCGACTACAAGGCCGATTTGGTAGAAAATACCGATTATCAAAAACTTGACGATAACTTCAAAACAGTAATGTCCTGCAACCAATCTGATTTACAAAACCTGTTGTCCTGGTTGGAAGAACAACATCGGGCGGGTATTCTTTTTTACGGTTGCCATCAAACCAATGCCGCAGTAATTACCTGTCTTGTCGAAAAGACTGGAACCGATCACGTCCACTTTGTCGATGCCGCTGATGGTGGTTATGCCGTGGCGGCAAAACAGCTCAAAGCCCAAATAAAACTAGGGTCAGAAGCACCTGTCCATTAATTTATTTTGTGTAATCCTGTCTAAATCATTGAACTTTGATTCGCCGTTGAAAAATAGTTTTGAAAAAGCATTTTTTAGGAATAATCTAGTGGCGAAAAATTTGTGGTTCTCACTTTTTGAGGAGTTCACGTTGTGAGTTCTCATGGTTTTTCTTCTACTTGACCCAAAACTGATATAAGCCGATGTGAAGGCTTTTGATTATTTTGAAGGAAGTGGTAATCACTTCATGCAGGTAATCGGCGGCACTTAAGTTTTGTCATATTTTGGATTTTTCTTGTTTTACCTTACGAGGGAAATTTTAATGAAACGTTTTTTGAAATTAGTGTTGTTCGTTTTTGCAACCAGCGCGTTTACGCTATCTGCCCAAGCAGCAGAGCCAGCACCTGCGCCTGCCAAAGCCATGGAAAAACCGATGAAGAAGCCTAATGGCAAAGGGTTTTATCATGAACTACTGCATGCGAACTTTATGCCGAACCTGATGCCGAAATTGCTAAGAAGTTACACGCACGGCAATCCGCTTAAGCTAACTAAAGAGCAATATGAAAAATTGGCTAAATATCACAAAGAGCATTTTCCAAATGTTAAAGCCATGATCAAAAATGTGATGCATTTGGAAGCAGAAGCTCGCAATATGGCATTGGCTGGCAAGGATGATAAAGACATCATCAAAGTGGGTGAGCAGTCTTTGAAAGTGCGCTCAGATATCATGCATGCTAAATTGAAATGTCGTGCGTTCGTACGCTCTGTATTGACGCCAGAACAGTTCACAATGTTGGCGGACAACTTTCATCATCCGAAAAAAATGATGCCAAAGCCTGCACCAGCCGCTAAGGCTTCATAATTTCAGCTTTTCATATCGCTGAATGAAACCTGAAACCAGCCTTGTGCTGGTTTTTTTATTGTCTGGACAATCGCTGAACTTTTGCGATAAACAAAAAAGCCCAGAAATTCTGGGCTTTTTTCCTAGTTAACAACTTCTTATTGAGGAATAGCAGCGCGTAGTGCTACTACGAGGCTAACACACAGAGCAATCATCATAATCGCTCCGCTAGATGCAATTAAATCTTCCATGGGTGACTCTCCAGTTTTCTCGAACAAACGTTCAATCCTTTTTACCAAGGATGTTCAAAAAACAAATTCCCAAAAGCTTTAGCTTGGCGGGAACCAATGATGGAAATGTGGGTATTGCTATCCACATGGGTGTGAAAATTGACTTAATTGATATTTGATGTCAGAGATTCTGACATCACCACTTTCAATGATAAGCCTAAAGTTGTTGAAGTTACTAGTGTTTTTTGCCGTTAAGCTTGCCAATATAGAAACAATTTATAACAATTCGCGTCATGATAGAGCGAAATGAATCCGTTGTTTAACGCGCTTTTAATGCTTGAAAAACATCTCCCAGAATCCCATGAATACTTCCACAAGAATCAGCAGAATAATGATCCACTCCAAGAAAGAACTGTGTTTGTGTTGATAAAGATCGATCATCATCGTTATATCTTCTTTCAGCGTGTTGAGCTTATAAGTCACCACCTCAAAACGTTCCTGAAGATCTAAGAGTTCTGCCAAGCGGTTGTATAGTTGCTCGTAAGCTTCATTGTCCCAAAGGATATTGGGCTTATCCAACAGCATCAAATCCAGCACCATATCATGGCGCAAAAGACTTAATTCAATTGCATAGTCGGCAAACTCATGGCGCTTCATCCAGCTAAAGGAAGTGGAGGTCTCAACCATATTTCGACCTTTGCTGTAAAAGCGGTCGACCTCTTTTTCGAATTTCTCCAGACCCACACTTTGCGCAATGACCAAGCTGACAATCATCAGTGGCCAAAGGCTCAATTCGCGCAACTCAATTTTGTTGTTGTCTACGTGAAAAGGGGTGGTGGCGTCTGTATTCAAAGTGATGTTGTAGTCTTGGTAGAGCGTCGCCTGCTCATAGGATTGCGTTAAACCGAGCTTCTTCAACGCCTTGCTGACATCTTCTTTCGGCCAATTGACGAAGGTGATGACGTCAAACTGAGTGAAGAACAGAAAGCGGCTCGGCGAGGTGTCGGTGATTTCGGCGTAGAAGGAGGCTTCAATTCCTTTTTTCAAAGGAATATTCAGTTTATCCGCTACCTCCATATGGCTGAAATCTGCGGGAAGATAAACAGACAGCAGGTTAATCTGAGCGATTTTAGAAGCGGGCGATGAAGTGTTCATCATGATTCCTTAGTAAAGTAATAACAGCATGAAAATCTGCCAGGTTGGGATATTTTAAAATAAAGCAATGCGTTGTTTTTGGAATGTTTATGGCCTGAATGAATCTTTTTCAAGCGCCCGTTTCTATGTGGTAAATCGCCGCTAAAGGGGATAAGAACGATAGAAGAAATGACCTCTCACCCAACGGCCATATAGCACTTCGAAACTGACGGACAGTAAGACGAAAGCAAAGAAAATAAGTACTGCCACTTTTTGGGTTTCGTAGGTGTGTATCAGTAAGGTGATGAGTGCCGCCAAGCTCGACATACCGGCAATGAAGAATATCCAGCGATTGCCTTGGATTTGGTCATAGAGCTTTAAAGCACTTAGATTGACCATCAGAAACACCAGCAAGAAACTTGCACTGCCGATAATCGCGATTTCATTCAAAGAAATACTATTGGCGAGTAGCAAGCTGAGTACGGATGTAGCGACTGTCGCCATAAAGGGTTGGTTACGCTTTTCCTTCTCCAGGAACTTCGGCAAATTGCCTTCTTTGGCGATGATGTAACCCAAGCGAGCATTGCCGTATATGGTGGCGTTGATGGCGGAAAAAGTCGCTAACAGGGCAGCAACTGCTACCAAAGTAAAGCCGAGTTGTCCCATTGCCGGTTTCGCCGCCAATGCCAACGCATAGTCCTTTGCCTGCATCAGTTGTGCTTCGGGTACTGCGCCAACGGTGATGATGGCGATGAGCACATACAGCAAAATCACGAAAAGTATTGAGCCGTAAAATGCGCGGGGCAAGTTACGCTCCGGGTCTTTGATTTCTTCTGCGGAATTGGCAATCAACTCAAATCCTTCATAGGCGACGAAAATAATCATCCCCGCCACAAAGATGGAAAAGGGTGCTTTCCACTGATGAGGATCGAGAGCTTTTGGGTCAACAAAACTCGCACCGGTGACGATAATAACCACCAGTAAAAACACTTTGATGAGGACAATGAAGGTTTCTGAGCGACTGACGAAAGCCGCACTGATCCAATTGATCAACGTGGGCAGAAGAATCGCCAAGGTGATAAAAAAGTGGTTCAGTAGATTGGAGTGTTCATTCGGAAAAAATGTCTGGGCATAGGAGGAAAAAGCCACGGCGTAGAGTGAAATCGTTACCAGATAACTCAACCATAGCATGAAATTCATACTGCTTGATAGGATGTTGTGGCGGAAAGCCTTGTCAATAAAAACGACTGTTCCACCCTGACTTTGAAATGTTACCGATAGCTTGGCGTAGGCATAAGAGGTTAATAAGGCGACTGCACCAGCGACCAGGAAGGCAACCGCCGTCGCGCCATGTGCCAAAGAAACCGCTTCACCCAATACGGCAAAAATACCACCCCCCACCATGCCACCGATACCGATGGCAAGTGCGCCAAGCAAGCTGACACTGCGGACAGGTTCGGTCATGTAGCGCCTCCGCAAGACCTAGTCGACATAGATGCTATAACCATTTTTTCCACCTGAGGACAGCCACTTGGCCTAGGACGACCAAACATAAGAGCCCGACAAAGATCCAAAAGGCCGAGTTGCCTTGAGCGCCAGGAATACCGCCAAGGTTGACCCCCAATAAACCGGTCAGGAACCCCAAAGGCAAGAAAATGGCAGATAAGATTGATAGCACATACATGCGCTGGTTCAACTGTTCGGACAAGCGGCTCAATAATTGTTCGTTCATTACCGAGGTTCTTTCTCTGACCACATCGATATCTTCAATGTGCTGTATCAGGCGCTCACCGACTTCGCGCATTTTTCTGCGGTGGATATCCTGAATCCAACTCACCTGCTCCACCATGATTTTAGTCAAGGCATCGCGTTCCGGTGACAAGTAACGGCGAAGGGCAATAGTTTGACGGCGTAACACTGATAAGTCATGGCGCAAATCACTTGGGTTTTCAGTCAGGGCTTTGTCTTCGATATCGTCGATTTGTTCTTCAAGTTGATCTACCGTATCAATCATGCGCCAGACCAGCCTGTCTGTCAGATAGACGATGAACTCCGCCATGTCTTTTGGTCCTTTGCCGCGTTCCAGTTGGCGCAACAAGTCTTTGACGGATAGCAGTTTGCGTTTGCGAGTAGAGATGATGCGATCGGCTTCCGCCCAGATACGGATAGATACCATGTCTTCAGGGTCGGCGCCGGGGTTGTTGTTGACACCGCGTAGCGTAATCAACAGGCCGTCATCTATGTTGGTGGTACGGGGACGAGTGTCTTCCGTTAGGAGTGCGTCGATAATAATTTGATCTAGTCCACTGTCGCTTTCCAGCCAGCTGCGGGTAGCGGTAACTGTGTAGTCAAAGTGAACCCAGATTTTCCCTTGGTCGGGTGTCCAATCTTGAAGCTCTTCCCAGCTCAATAACCGACCACCGCCTTTACCGTTCATCAAGAATGCATGAATTAATCCTGTTTCACTGGTTTCCTGGACGACTTGTTCGGCCATACAATCTCCTTGATGAGGGTGAAGGGCTATTCTAGTTTCGGGTTGAGCATACTATTTTTGGCAATTTCGATGGCTTCTTCAAGGTTTTTGGAGAAATCTACCCTTCCCGTTTGTTTATGGATGCCGGCTTTTTGTAATTTTAAAATCAGTCTTTCATTACATTGATTAATAATGATAGCGATTTTTTGAGCTTGCAACCTTGAATAAATCGTTTCTAAGACCATTATCGCACTCATATCAAGCATAGACACGTCGCTCATATCCAATATGAGGACCTTAGTGTCGGGGTTGACGGTTGCCATACTGTGTAACGCCTTTTGAGCGGAACCAAAAAATAATGGGCCGTTGATGTCATAGACTAACACTTCTTTCGGTAAATTTTTCAAATGCGGGTGCTCGGATTGATGTTCCCATTTTTTCACTTCCGTGAGCTGAATGCTGCGGCTGATAAACAGCAGTGCCGCCAAGCCCATGCCGATGCTGACCGCCATGACCATATCGAACAACACGGTGATAGAAAAACAGGTCAACAACACGGCAACATCAGCACGCGGTGCAATTTTCAAAATACGGATAAAGTGTTTCGCCTCACTCATGTTCCACGCCACCATAATCAACAGTGCCGCCAAAGCTGCCATGGGGATGTGCGATAACACCGGCGCAAAGAAGACGATTGCACCTAATACAAATAAAGCATGCACCACCGAGGCCAACGGTGAGCTAGCACCGGAGCGAATACTGGCGGCAGTACGGGCAATGGCCGCGGTTGCAGGAATGCCGCCGAAAAACGGCACCACAATATTGCCGATGCCTTGGCCTATTAACTCCTTGTTGGGTTGATGTTTGGTTCCGGTCATGCCATCGGCAACGACAGCACAGAGCAGTGATTCAATCGAGCCCAACAGCGCAATGGTAATCGCTGGCCCCAGTAAATCGTGAATCAGCTCAAAAGACAAATGTAAGGGTTTGCCGTCAGCACCGGGTTGATTCCAAGGCAAGGACAATTCCGGCAGAAAAGGGGGAATCCCTTGACCGGAAACACCATCCATCAGGTAGTGAAAGCGTGACCCAATGGTTTCGACCTGAAAGGCAGGCAGAAAATAGGGTAGTGCCAATGCGGTGAGGGTGCCGACCAATAAGGCAATCAGGTGAGGTGGGATGTAAGATTTCTGTTTGCTCCACAGGATAAAGGTCACCAGTGTCAGTAACCCGATCAGCGCCTCTTGCCAATGAAATTGTGGCAATGACTGAAGAATGGTTCCCGCATTTTCAATGAAGTGCCCGGTTAGTGTCGGCAATGGCAAGCCAAGCAGATCTTTGATTTGTAAGGTTGCAATCACCACTGCAATCCCAGAGGTGAAGCCGACGGTAACAGGATACGGTACTACTTCAATCAGGCGACCCATATTGGTCAGCCCCATGATGATGAGCAGTATTCCCGCCATCAGTCCACTTAACAGCAAACCGCCCAATCCATATTGGTAAACGATCGGCAGTAAGACCACGACAAAGGCTGCCGTCGGCCCGGAAATATTGATTTTGGAACCGCCGAAAAGGGCAATGACCACCCCGCCAATCATCGCGGTGTAAAGACCATGCTGTGGCGGCACGTCAATGGCAATCGCCAGTGCCATCGACAAAGGCAATGCGATGATACCGACAGTCAAGCCTGCCAAAACATTGGGTTTCAGGTCAGAAGGGTGAAGAAGGCTTTGCCAAAAACTCTGTAAGTTCGGGAACCAGTTTTGCAACATGGGCGCTATGTTCCTCTATAGATAACAAAGAAGTGATAGACAAAAGTTTATCAAAATCCTCAAATCAAAGGCAAAAATCTACCAGGTTGGGGGTGTGAAGCGAGGAATGATAAAAAATACGTTTTGTGACAATTTCGTGAGGATTTAAGGGGTTAGCAAACCCGATAATGAAATTCCTTTTTAAATCATCACATGGAGAAAAGGAATGAAACTACACAAAATGTTAAACTTGAAAACAATGGTTTTTCTGGGACTGAGCCTGTCTATGCAAGCTTCTTTTGCCCAGTCTACCAACAAACTACCAGCGCCAACGGTGGATGGTATTGAATTTCCGGCTGGCTATCAGGATTGGAAATTAATTTCTGTTACCAACCGTGACGACAACAAAACGCTGCGAGCGGTGTTAGGAAATGATGCGGCTATTAAGGCGATTGAGGAAGGCAAGACCAACCCATGGCCTGATGGCGCTGCATTAGGCAAAATCGTTTGGAAAAAAGAGAAAGATCCACACTGGCCGACAGCAGATGTTCCTGGTAAGTTCGTTCATGCGGAGTTCATGTTCAAAGACAGCAAAAAATGGGCTGATACCCATGGCTGGGGGTGGGCCAGATGGGTTGGTATGGAGCAAAAGCCTTTTGCAGATGCCAAAGGATCCGCTCATGCCAGCTGCATCGCTTGCCATACGCCAGTGAAAAATCAGGACTGGGTGTTCCATAAACCAGCTCTTTTACCAAGCCGTTTGCCTTAATCGGTAGCGCCTCTGCCCAGAACACAACTTGATGGGCAGAGTTTAAGGAATTCATATGAGCGACCTATTCAAAGCTTTGATTGTAGAGGATGATGCAGACATCGCCAATCTGGTTCGTTTACAGGTAGGCAGCCTCAAAGGACAAGCCACGATATTGGATCGATTAGAGCAGGCGAAATCCTATGTTGAATCAAATGTTATCGATCTTCTTATTCTTGATTTGTCTCTTCCTGATGGAGATGGTCTTGAGTTTTGTCGTTATTTTCGCAGACAAAACCATATTACCCCTATTTTGATGCTGACGGCGCGTTCCGATGAGCAAGACAAGGTTGCGGGCTTGGAACTGGGAGCGGACGATTATTTGAGCAAACCTTTTGGGCTGGAAGAGCTCAAGGCACGTATTAAAGCTCTGA
Organism: Hydrogenovibrio marinus; assembly: GCF_013340845.1. NCBI lineage: Bacteria > Pseudomonadati > Pseudomonadota > Gammaproteobacteria > Thiotrichales > Piscirickettsiaceae > Hydrogenovibrio > Hydrogenovibrio marinus. The sequence goes on along the minus strand of NZ_AP020335.1, from coordinate 28,668 downwards.
TGAGACGTTCACGAACGCACAACACTCTGGACACGATTGTTCAGGTCGGCTGCCTCAAGCTGGATTTGCAATCTCACCAAGCCTGGCTGAAAGACACTTTATTGGAGTTGACCACTAAGGAGTTTGACCTGTTGAAGTTGTTCGCGGTGTCTCCAAACCAAGTTTTTACCCGACATGATTTGTTGGCGCAAATTTGGGGATCAGATTATTTCGGGTTTGAGCACACCATCAGCTCACACATTAATCGCTTGAGAAAGAAAATTGAGAAGAATCCCGCCAAACCCAAAATTTTAGAAACGGTTTGGGGGGTGGGCTACCGTTTGAATCCAGTTTGTTTATCCGAGACAATCGAACATGTTTAAATCGAAAATCTCCAGACAATATAGCTTGTGGCTGGTCGCGATTTTTTCCGTGATGGGTATCAGTTATCTGGCGTTGAGCCTTGCCTTGTCCAGCCACTATTTGAAGCAGGTGCAAATTAAGATCAATGCGGATGTTGCCCAAACCTTGATACAAGACAACGAGTTGGTCAAGCAAGGTAAGCTCAACGAACCGGCGATTGAAGATACTTTCCATCGCTATATGCTGTTGAATCCGAATCTTGAGATTTATCTTGTCGATTTATCCGGAAACTTGCTTAAGTACTCAGCAAACGCCGATAAAATCAAGCGTAATCATATCGACATCCAGCCTTTGCAACGCTTTTTAAAGCATCCATCCGAAGGGCTGATTCTGGGTGACGATCCCAGAAGCTTTGATGGTAAAAGCCTCTTTTCGGTTGCCTATTTACCCAATGCCGAGCATCCTGAAGCTTATCTCTATGTGGTGATTCAGCCTCATATTGCCGAAGAGGTCGACAGACGGTTGCAAGAGAGCATCCTCCTTAAACTCAGTGGTTGGTCTTTCTTGACCAGTTTGCTGTTGGGCTTAGGATTGGGAGGCGCGTTGTTCTATTTTCTGAATCGTCGTATTGCCTTGCTGTCAGAAAAGGTAAAACGGTTTGAACAGGCGCCGCAGCACGTGATTCCGCCACCGGAGAAACTCAATGACGAATTGGATGAGTTGGCACTCGCCACTTCCGATATGTCAGTACAGTTGCATGATCAATTGGAACATATCCAACAGGCGGACCAACAACGGCGGTTTATGATTTCCAGCTTATCGCATGATTTGAGAACGCCCTTAACCAATTTGCTGGGTTATATGGAGCAGGCAAAAGTCGACAATTCGATGGATTATTTGGATACGGCTTTCCAAAATGGTTTGAAGTTGAAAAACTATCTGGATAGATTATTCGAGTACGCCAAACTGGATTCAAACTTAATTCAGTTGAATGCACAGTATCAGTCTCTCAGTGAGTTTTGTGAAACGTTACTTGAACAGTATCAAACGCTTTCCCCAAATGCTGATTGGTGGATAGATATCCATGCAGGCATTGAGATCGCATTTGATAGAGAGTTGATGGAAAGCGCTATCAGAAACCTGTTGGATAATGCGATGAAATATGGAGATGGTTGGGTCAGTTTTGGGCTTTATCGCCTTGATGACGATATCACCATCCGTGTATGCAGTGCCGGAAACGAATTACACCAAGTGAATCGGTTATTGGAAAGTAAACTGGCGGTTGGAAATGCTGCCAACCATCCTGCACAGAACCATACGGGCTTCGGGTTGGCGATTGTGCGCTTTATTGCCGAGAAGCATGCTGGCTCTCTTGTCTATGAGCATGAAACCAACAAGAACTGTTTTGAAATCCGCCTTAGCAAGGCATCGTAATTGCTGGCTAGCTAACGTGTAATGGAAAGGCACCATGGATGCCTTCAATCAGCATTTGCACGCCAATGACCGCTAGAATCAATCCCATCATTCGTGTAATGACACCCAAAGCCCCTGCACCGATAAAGGTGACAAAACGCTCACCGAAAATGAAGATGAAATAGGTGATGACACACAGCACTGCAAACGCAAGAATGGTGGTCACCATTTCAAACAGACTACCGCCAGCGGAAAAATTCATGGCTGTTGCTATGGTCCCCGGCCCAGCCAGCAATGGCATGGCAAGCGGAGAAATCGCCACACTCAATTTGGCATCTATCGCCTCTTGGCTGTCTTCTTCATTCAGTTGGTGAACGCTGGAGGCATTCCCCTGTAGCATGTGATAGCCAATCAACAACACAATAAAGCCACCTGTGATTTGGAAGGCAGGTAAAGTAATGCCGAATAAATCGAAAATCACCTTCCCCAGCACCGAAAAGGCTACCACAATCACGAATGCCAGCAGCAATGCGCGCAAGGCGATGCGCTTGGTGGTTTTGGTGTTGTCTTGCGATGTTAAGCTGAGAAAAATGGGTGTGTTTGCAATGGGGTTCATGATGGCGAAGAAACCCATAAAAACGGTGAATAAATGTAATGAGATGGATTCTAACACTGCGAAACCCCTGAATTTCTGTCAGTTCATTATATGCAAAAACCACAGAGATAAAAGGTGACGATTGTTTGAATGGAAGGATTCGGCGGCTTCAGATAGAAACCGCCTAGAAAGTATTTAATAGAAGAATCGGGACTTAACGGTTTGGGCCACCACCACCCATGCCGCCGCCTTGTCTCATCATGCCAGGCCCCATTCCTGAGCCGGGTCCCATACCGGAACCAGGACCCATTCCCGAACCTGGTCCGCGAGATGCTGGTGGTTCATCTGGCAAAGTTATGCCCTGCTCTTTGGCACGCTCTTGCATTTGTTTGTGGTGTTCATTTCGAATTTGATTTCTTTCTTCTTGCGTCTTGGCAGCTCGCATTTGGTTACGATATTCATTCATCTCTTGTTGTGTCATGAGTTGTCTGCCATAGATTGGCTGATCCGAATTCGGTGTTGCGGCAAAGGCATTCGCTGAAAACAATGACAAACTGCAGGCCAAAGCCGAAACAAGTATCGTTTGTTTGATCATGGTAAATTCCTTGTAAACTAATGTGTTGTTGATTGTTTCACGGTGCTGTGTGCTCTGTAGATAACACACAGCACCTATCTGTTTTATTAAACGCCGATTGTTTGGTGAAAACTAATTAAATCTATTTATTTAGAGCGGCTGGTAATTAGTTTGTTTAATTGTTCATCTGCCATGTCGTAGCCTAATCTGATCATTTCTTTGGCTCGGTCAAACTCCAGTGTTCCGCAGGCATTGCTGGCAATCTCAATAAGATAGTCCGGCGGATAAGCGGCCAGTTTCTGGCGGGAAATTGTTGTTTGCATGGCATCAAATGCTTGGTTGGCAATGTCGTAAATACTCCAGTCTGAGCGCTCGGTTGGTGCTTCGGTCTCGGTAAATCGACGGATGAAATTGTGGACCTTTTCATAGAAGGGATTGGGTTCAGATGAATTTTCTGATGTGCTGGGTTGAGGTGCCTGTATGTCACCATTCAGGTTGGCGGCAATGGTTAAATCCGTGGCATCACCAAAAGTTGGCGCGATGGGAACCGGGTTTAGCACACCGCCATCAATCAGGTCAATTCCATTGTGGCGCATGGGGGTGAAGAACAAAGGCAGGGAGATGGATGCACGGATGGCATCAAACAGTTTCCCTGAACGTAACCAGACTTCCTTTTGGTTTTGAATATCCGTCGCAACGGCAGTGAAATGGACGGGCAACTCTTCAATTAGCTGGTTGCCGACCAAATCAATCAAGGAGTTGATAATTTTGTCACCTTTGACCAGCCCGTTTTTTTGCCAGGAAATATCCAACAGAGCGACCATATCCATTTTACGGATGGCGCATACCCATTCTTCAAAGTCGTCCAGTTTTCCCATGGCGTAAATGCCACCGATCAGTGACCCCATGGAACACCCTGAAATGGAAGTTATCTCGAAGTCATGTTCTTCTAGCCAGCGGATAACACCGATATGTGCGAGGCCTCTAGCGCCGCCACTGCCTAAGACAAGAGAGATGGTTTTTTTAGGAGAGTTGTTTGACATAGTGTGTCCGTTGCTTTTAATTTTTTGTCAGGCTGACTTCCGGCAATCGCCAAGTCCAGAGTGCGCCGATGATGGCGATAACACTCAATAGTAAAATCACGCTTTGTACCGACCAAATATCTGCTAGCAACCCGACACCACCCGCCAGCAACATGAAAATACCGATAAGAGTATTACTCAACGCAACATACATGGCACGGTTTTCACCATTTGATAAATCCACCAAGTAAACTTTGCGCCCCAAGCGGATGCCGCTGTGAAAGAGGGTGATTGCCATAAAGAACCCGGCGTGGGTAATTGGATGCGTCAGCCAGGAGGATTGTTCTTCAACCATCGCAAACAATAAAATGCCTAATAAGCCCGATAAACCGGCGGCAGTGATCATGACCTTGCGGCTGGATTTGTCTGACATTTTCCCCCAAATCGGTGCGCTCAAACTGCTGGCGAGACCGCCAGCGATAATCAGCATCCCTAAACCGCTTAAGGCACCTTCACTATAAGACTGGGCAACCAATACATAAAATGGTGGAACCAAAGCGGTACTCAGGAATAGTGTTCGAGCAATGACATATTGGCGAAAAGGCGCGTCTGTTTTCAGTAAAGAGAAACTTTCAATCGCGGCAGCCAGAGCATTCTTGCCACCTTCGGTGGCGCCGGGTTGTTCGATAATGCGGTTAAAGCTGAAATAAGCAACAACCCAAAGTACTGCGCCCAATGCGAGAAGGCTTGCCAATAAAAGCTGCGAATTGCCACCTTTATTTTCCCCGAGCATTTCGATAATGGCACCGATACCTAAGGTAATCACGCCCGCAAAGCTGGCACTATAGCCCATCAATACGCCACGCTTGCCTTTTGAAATGGTCTTGCCCAGGACATCCTTAGCAGAAACCGAGCAAAGCCCTCTTGCCAAACTGAAAACAAGCAATGCAATGATAATCGCCCAACCCGCCATCGCACCGCTGGCATAAAACGCGGTAATCGCCATGCCGAACAAAGCCAGTGCTGACAAGGCTGCGCCGAGAAGCCAAACCCCTTTTCGTACTGGGAGATTGCGCACCAATGCGGCGACCATGAGTTGCGGCAGTAATACGCACGCCTCACGTATCGGTACCAGAAAACCCGCAAAAATCGCCGGTGCGCCGAGCATGCCAAGAAGCCAAGGCAAAATCAATTTGGCACTGGCGAGTTCATCGGCGATTTTGCCAAGGCTGTTGGCTGTTAAGTAAGCGAAGAAATTTCTGGGTTGATCGTGGCAGGCGGATTCCGGTATGTCTTTGCATGCACGTGTGTCTTCGTCGCCGTGTATCAAGTCATAAAGACGGTTAAGTTGTTGAGAATCCGCTGTGTTCACGTTTACCTTTTGCCTAAGCTAGATGTTTTCTTAATTAGTTTTTCGGAACCTGCCATTTCTGAGAGAAGGCTTTCAGTGCTATCAACTGTTGCTCAATCAATTGTTGAATTTTCGGGTCAATCAACTCGCTTTCCTCATTGAAAGTGTTGGCGAAAGCATTGCAAAACACCTCTGGACGATTCAGCAGGTGCAGGTTCAAAAATACGCAGACTTGGCGCAGATGGTATTGTGCACGCGAGGTACCCATGCCGCCGCCAGCGCCCATCATCGCCGCAGGTTTGTCGTTGAGCAAGAGGTTGCTCGGCTCTCTGGATGCCCAGTCTAATGCATTTTTCAATGCCGGGGCGATGGAGTAATTGTATTCCGGGCAGGCAAACAAAAAGCCGTCTGCTTCAGACATTTGTTGAAAGAGAGCTTCCACCGAGCTGGGTTTATCTTTGATATCTTCGTTATAAAAGGGAATATGTGATAAATCGGCAATTTCGATGGTCATGCCTTCCGGCACATGCGCTCGAGCATAACGAAGCATGCCCATGTTAGTGGATTTTTTGCGAAGACTGCCGCAAAGACCAAGAATCTTCAAGTTTTCCATAACAACCTCCTTCAAGCGTTAGCTTTTTGAATGGTAGCAATGATTGTACGCCGAAAGACAGGCAATGCAACTGTCTGTTTTTGAATGCAAAAATCTGCCAGGTTGGGGGTATTACTCAAGCATTAGGCGATAAGGTCGCATAGGTGACGCTTGAAAACCATGCTTTTCATAGAAGGTTTGCGCTGCAGTATTGTGATGGTCAGTCAGTAAGGTGATGCGAAGGCAGTTTTGGCGCTTGGCTTCGGCAATGGCGGCTTGAATCAGAAGTGATCCGATGCCTTGATGTCGCACCTCATGAGAAACTACCATGTCTTCCAATAAGGCGACCTTGCCGCCAAGGGCAGTGGAGATAGTGAATAACAAATTCACCATGCCATTCATTTTTTCCGGCGCAGTTGTTTCACATGAAACCAGAATGCAGCCCATGGTCGGGTTTTGCAAAATCTCGGTCAAGCCACGGGTTTGCGCGGCGATATCCGGTACGAATTCGTCTTCCTGTTGAAATAATGCACACAACAAATTATTGAGTGCGTCCATGTCTGCCAAAGTCGCTAGGCGGCAGGTGTATTCAGGGGAGCTATTTTCGTTCATGGTCGTCCTCGTCGGAGACGGTCTTTTCGCCGGTAAGCATGGATTGAATCAGGTTTTCATTGTGTACCACACTGGAAAATAGTACACCGATGATGTGGACAGTCACCAGAAACAAAGTGGTGTTGGCAAGAAATTCATGGATGCCTTTCCAAATGGAGTGGCTTTTGCCGCCATCGGCAAAGGCAGTGCCGATAGGACTTAAATCTAGCGACAATCCTGCTAGAGGCCCCTTACCTTCTGCCGCATAGGCTTCTAGCCCTGTCCAGGTGGTGAGCAATAAAAATGATAAAAGTAGGATAATCATCCAACCACCTAGCGGATTGTGACCGATGTAATGAATGGGGCGGAATTGCAAGATTGAGCTAATGTAGGTTTTCACCGTTTCCCGACCGTAAACGAAGTTGGTGAATCTTGCATAACGTGTACCGATTATGCCCCAAATGATGCGGATAACCACCAACGTCAATACGATATAGCCGGTGTAAGCATGGAGAATACTGTCGTCACCCGTAAGGTAAGCTAGGAAAAACGTCGGAACGAGCGACCAATGAAAGCTCCTAACGACGATATCCCATACCTTGACCTGATGTGACATGGCTTTCTCCAAGTTGAAAGCGTTGAGTTGCTATGCGGAAGCGCCGAACATCAAGCCCACATATGTGGTGATTCCCATTGCGATAGCTCCCCATATCAGCATACGGACGCCGCCTTTAATCATATTGGCACCGCCGGTTTTCGCAGCGATAGCCCCCAAAATGGCAAGTAGTGCCAGAGAGCTGAAGGCAACGATATACCCTAAATTCTGCATGGGTAGAACCGCCACCAGAATGACCGGAATCCCTGCACCGGAGATGAAAGAAGCTGCTGAAGCAAAAGCGGCCTGCAAAGGGCGTGCGGTATGAATTTCGGATAGCCCGAGTTCATCGCGGGCATGGGCATCAAGAGCGTCATGTTCCATCAATTCGGTGGCAACTTGGTTGGCGGTGGCTTCACTGACACCGCGCTGCTGATAAATCAGTGCCAGTTCTGCATGTTCGGTTTCCCAGTCATCTTCCAGTGCTTGACGTTCAATTTCCAAATCGGCTTTTTCAGTATCCGACTGAGAGCTGACGGAAACATATTCGCCAGCCGCCATTGAAAGTGCGCCAGCAACCATGGCGGCGACGGCAACCAATAACACATGCTCTTTATCCGAACCGGCGGCGATGACACCGACCAACAAACTCACGACGGAGATAATGCCATCATTTGCACCTAGCACGGCGGCACGCAGCCACCCCATGCGGTGGCTGTAGTGTTTGTCTGCTAAATGCTCATCAAGCATTTCTTCGGTAAAGTGAGACATGGTTTTTGCTCCTGACTAAAAATTATTCTGGCTGCTCGGCTTCGTCTTTTTCTTTGTGTTTTGAGAGGCTCGAAAACAGTAAGCCAAGTATAAAACCTAAGCCGATCAGAATCACCACCAAAAGCGCAATTTGAGCGGAAAAGCTCCAAAATAAAAGTTTAATTTCGACAATTGCTGTGTTTTGCAGCGCAAAAATCGTCACCAGTATGATGGCGACAATGGAACTGATGGAATGTAGCTTTTTCATCATCTCTCCTTTTCAGTTGTGCTTAAACCCAGACTTCTTCGCCATGCTCCACAATATGCACGGTTTTGTTGAATCGGTCTTGAATAGCGGTTTTGAAAATTTCCTGCTTGTCTCTTTCGCCATGAATTAGGAATACCTTTTCCAGATGTTGGAATTGTCCAATCCATTCCAGCAATTCTTTTTGGTCAGCATGCGCGGAAAACCCGTTGATCATATAGGTCTTGGCGCGGACTTTAATTTCTTCACGGTAGATGCGGATGGTTTCGGCACCGTCCACCATCAGACGACCCAGTGTGCCTACGGCTTGATAACCGACGAAAATAACACTGTTTCGTGCATTCCACAGGCGATGTTTGAAGTGGTGCAAAATCCGACCTCCAGTACACATACCGCTACCGGCGATGATGATACAGCCGCTTTCAATGTCATTGATCGCCATGGACTCTTCGCCTTTCAAGGTGTAGTGAAGATATGGAAAGTCGAACACCGAACCATCTTGTTCTAAAAAGGCTTGTGCGTCTTCATTCAACTCCTGAACATATTGGCTATAGATGCGTGTGGCACGAATCGCCATGGGGGAGTCGACAAAGATTTTGCACTCTGGCAGCGTTTTGTCGTAGTACATTTGTTTGAGCAACAGCAATATTTCCTGGGTACGCTCAATAGCAAAAGACGGGATCAGGACATTCCCTTGATTGATTAAGGTGTCTTTGATGGCGGTCTTGAACTCTTCGATACTCTCGGTCAAGGAACGGTGGTTGCGATCCCCATAGGTGGATTCGATATAGAGTGCATCACCATTACGGACGCTTTCTGGCGGAGGGAGAATCAAATCTTTCTTATTTCCCAAATCACCGGAGAAAACGATAGTTTTAGTGGTGGAATCTTCCTCGTAGTCAATCTGAATACTTGCCGAACCCAAAATATGGCCGGCGTTATGGAAGGTCGCCTTGATGCCTTTTGAAAGACTAATCGGTTTGTTGTAGTCAGCATATTGAATCGATAGGTTGAAGACATCACCTACATCGTCCATATCATACAAAGGTGGTGTTACCTTGTCTTCTTCACCGCGACGTTGCGCCTTTTTCAGGTCAGTTTTGTAGTCTTCCTGCATAATTTTGGCGCTGTCGAGCATGATGACTTCCGCCAGCTCTAAGGTAGCACGCAGGCTGATAATGCGCCCGTCAAATCCCTCTTTCACCAACTTCGGAATTCGGCCCACGTGGTCGAGGTGAGCATGGGTGACCAGCAAGATATCCACTTCACGAGGGTCAAAGCCAAAGTCATCACTATTTTCATGGTCGGTGTGGCCTTGGAACATGCCACAGTCGATTAATACGACGGGACCTGATTTGAAACGTACTAAGTGGCAGGAGCCGGTAACGGTTTCAGCGGCACCAAAAGATTGAATCGGAATCATAAATGTCTCCTTGTTCAGTGTTCAGGGTTGACTGGAAAGTAGTTTCGCAGCCAAACCGACAAAAATGAATGCTGTGATGCGGTACAGAAGTCGCTGCGCTTTTGGAGAAGTGTTCAGCTGTTTCAATCGCCCGGATAACAACGCAATAGAACTAAAAACCAGAAAGGTCACCACAATGGTCGTGAATCCCATCAACCAGATTTGTTGTGAAACATTGCCGTGTTCGACAGAAACAAATTGAGGTAAAAATGCGAGAAAGAAAAGCGAGACTTTCGGGTTGGACAGGTTCATGAATACGCCACGGCGATAGAGTTTCCATGGGGAAAGCATGGGTGTTTTCGTTGCTGAGAGTTGGAGTTGTCCGGCTTTGAATGCCTGCCATGCCAGATACAGCAAATACAGCGCCCCCACAATTTTCAACAGAGTGAATGCGGTGACGGAACTCATCAATAATGCTGCTAGCCCGAGTGAAACGGCAGTGGTATGCACCATCAATCCCGTGCATAACCCCATCGTTACCGAAATGCCGGCGGAGTGTCCATGCAGAACGGATTGCATCAACACATACAGATTATCCGGCCCAGGTGATAGTGCAATCAGTACCGTGATGCCGATAAAAGAAATAAAAACACCAACTTCCATAGTTGTCCGTCCCTTTATTCTTGGTGTTGATTGTCCATTCGCTATCAGACAGCTAGTCGCGTTTTTCCTGAATAATCCATGAATGACTGAACCAGCGCCATTTGCCATCTGCTGTTGGCTGAGTACAAGCATAGCGATCACGCGGTGGTGACAGTTTTTCCTTATCTTGCACAACCAGCGTCAAGGGAGTTTCCCAGCGGAGCTGCAAGGGCTCACCTTTATGATTAAAACATTGTATGCCTTTTTGTGGCGTCGCGAAGTGCAAAGTGAGTCTTGGCGGGTTTTGTTTGACCTCTGGATCGAAAGGTTCATAATGTTTTACCGGCAACACTTGAGTGTTCACTTTGACTTTGAAAGACTTGATGTCGCCATAAGTTTCACTCATCGGAAAACGCATCAGCGCGAGCATGTTCGAGTCATAGCCGACGGCTCCGGAATTTTGTGCAACGGCGGTGTAACCCATTTGTTTCACCTGTTGTGCCAAGCCTTCGGAAAACTCGCCATAAGGGTACGACAAGAGTTTCATGTCGTTACTATTGGTTCCCAGCTCTTTTTTCAATCTTGCTTGTGCAGCGTTGATGTCATCTTCCACGCGCTTATGCCATGCGGTGAGACTTTCATTACCGGTTTGAATCAAGAAATCATGGGTTTTGGTGTGGTTGGCGAACTCCATGCCATGCTGTTGCATTTCTCGCATTTGATCCCAAGTCATGTTGGATTTATAGCCCTTGTCCACAGGGCTTGTATTGACGAATATCGTCATTGGCCAGCCTCTGGCTTTCATGCGTGGATAGGCTGCGGTATAGACGCTCTTCCAGGCATCGTCCACCGTCAGCACCACGGTCTTTTCAGGAATTGGAGTATGATTTTTCAATGCGGCGACCAGTTTGGACAGTGACCAGACATGGAAATGGTTGTCAGCAAGATAGTCAAGTTGAGCGTCAAATTGATCCAATCGAATGCTGGTGCTGGGCAACTTATCTTCCCCAAAACGGTGGTAGAGTAGGATGACGGCACTGCCTTCCGGGTTTGGATTCAAGGTGGCGGATTGCGCTTTATCTTCCGCCCAAGCGGTTTGTGGTAAGCCGGTAAGCAGCAGGATGAAGCAAGTGATCGAAAAAAATGTTTGGACGAATCTGTGAGATGTCATAAGCGGAAGAACCCTTTCTACCTCCAAGTTATACCTTGATTCCAAAGGCTTTCAAGGCAATCAGCATTAAGAAATAACCGCCAGCGGTCATTAGCATTGATATTAGCGCACTCAAATAAAAATGTAAGCCATTTTTTAATAAAACCGGCAAGGCAATGAAGAAGATAAAAGAGGGAATCACCAGCCAAATGATTTGGTAGGACAGCTCGGAAATTTTTTGTACGTCCTGCGTGTCATGGTACAGCCAGAACATCGCCAAAATCGACACCAGGGGTAAAGAAGCGACTAAGGCACCAAATACACTGCTACGCTTAGCGGTTTCCGCAATCGCCACAATCAGTACAGCCGAAATAAGGACTTTAATGAGGTAATAGAACATGAATGCTCCTATTGATGGTTAAGTTAACGGTGCAAAATGGAGAATGAAAATCTGCCAGGTTGGGATCTGACTATCATAACTTGAGCAGCGAATTGAGACCTAGAATTGATTTAGCACAAGGTTCATTTTATTTAAAGAAACAAGAATTTATTTTCCTTTATGCCAAGCGTATGATGGGAAATCGAGTGGTTTCACACTTGGACAAAATCATTGGAGGGTATCGGAATGGAGAAGTTACAAGAAGCAGGTGCGACGATTCAGCGGTTATCTGAAGATATGCCGCAAGCGGTCGGAAATTTTATGGCATTTATTGCGGCGGCTGAGCAACCAGGCGCGCTGGAAGAGAAAACCAAACATTTGATGTTGTTGTCTTTGGCGGTAGCGTTTCAATGTAGCTGGTGTATTGCCGTTCATGTCAAAGATTGTGTCGACGCTAAGGCAACAAAAGAAGAAATGCTTGAAGCTGCAATGATGGCGGTTGTGATGGGCGGTGGACCTAAATTGATGTATATCGACTTGGTTTACGAAGAGATGGACAAATACTTCAAGTAATTTGCAATTTCTTTGGAAAGTATCGTTTTCCCGCCAATCTGTTTATTTGGCTGAGGCTTCAGTACGGATTTGATTTCGTCCATTGTGCTTGGCGCTGTAAAGTGCCATATCTGCACGATGGATGAACTCCGCAATCGGTTCGTTTGGTTTGATGGATGCAATTCCGATACTGACGGTCAAGGGTTTGGCAATAGAAAATTCGTGATCTTCCACCAGCTTGCGGAAGGCGTCTGCGGTTTGTTCAGCGATGGTCAAATCGCTGTTTTCCATCATCACGATAAACTCCTCACCACCCCAACGACCCAAGTGGGCATTCTCGTTGAAAAACAGCTTCAAGCAAACCGATAACTCAATTAGAACTTGATCACCTTGATTGTGACCGAAAGAGTCGTTGATGGACTTGAAGAAATCCAAATCAATCAACAACAGACTGAAAGGCGTATTTTTTTGTTCAAACTCTTGCTGAAAAGTTTCCAGCAAGCTTTCCATTTTTAAGCGGTTATACAATTGTGTCAGAGGGTCGGTAATCGACAATTCTTCGAGAATACGGTTTTTTTCCAGCAATGCTTCCTTGGTTTCATAAAGCTTGCGGGTACGATTTTCCACTTCTTTTTCCAGGGTTTCATTCGCCTGGTTGAGGCGTTGATTCATGCGCAGAAACTTACGACCGATGATAAAAGCTAATACGACACTCGTGAAGACAATCAGTAGCGTGAAGATAATGATGACATGCACCATATTGTCGACTTGGTGTTTGGCTTCAGTAATCAACTGCTTGGTGTCTTGTGCCTGATCACGGGAAAAGTCGTTAACTTTCTCACTAAATGTATTGAGTTGTGGTATCACTTCATGTGTTAAGAGCTCGATGCCTTGAGCACGTTGGTCGTCCAACGCCATGTTGGCGATGCGGTCTTGCAACGGCCCCGTGATTTTCGCCATGGCATTGATTTGATCCACCCAATGCATTTCGGTTGGGTCGCCTTGCACCAACTCGGCCAGTTTATCTCGGTGAATGGTATAGTTGCGTCCGCTTTGATAAAACGCGGTCATCGCCTTATCTTGTTCGAAGGGATCTTCAAGCATCAATATCAAGCTGAGGTTGACGGTACGATTTTGCCCAGACAGGTGGAGGTTTAATAGGTTATGGAGTTTTTCATACTGAAGATTGGCCATTTTTGCGGCGTTATCGATGGTGCGCTCGGTCAAACGTTGTGCAGAAATGGCCATGATAATGACTAAGGCGACGGAAAACAGAAAAGCCGCTAATATCCACCACTGATTATATAGATTGCGTGCTAGCCACGAGAGGCGGTTTTCATCGGGTTGTTCGATGGATTTCGTCTTCATTAACGTATGTTCGTTAGCGGTTTAAATCGTTAATATTAAAAGAAATTTTTGTATAAGGCAAGCTTAGTACGAAGTGATGCTTATCCCTCTTCATTTTGTATATTGATGTGCTTGGAGGGATTTTCCGCAGATTTTTGGATAAAATAGATGCCGGAAATTTAGAGGTTAATTCATTGAAAGATATCAACATCACACAAGCGATGGCGCTTATACAAGCTGGAGAGATTCTGGCGTATCCGACAGAAGGCGTTTATGGGCTAGGTTGCGATCCTTTCAATCAGCAAGCATTTGAAAAGCTGTTGGATGCCAAACAAAGACCCGTTGAAAAAGGTGTCATACTCATCGCATCAACGGTGCAGCAAGTTAAAGATTTGGCCGATATTTTTTATCAACCCTGGACACAAAATGTACTCAATTCCTGGGAGTCGATCCTTAGACCGACAACTTGGATTTTACCGGCTACTGAAGCCGTTCCAGACTGGATTACCGGTGGACGTGATACGGTTGCGATTCGTGTGACGCATCACCCTCAAGTCAAAGCGCTTTGTGATGCGCTCGATATGCCTTTGGTGTCTACTAGTGCCAATTTAAGTGGACAACCGCCGATCAAAAATCGTGCAGTTTGTCACGACACTTTTCCTGACATTCCGATACTGGAAGGGTGTTTGAGTGGTCTTTCCGAACCTTCCCAAATCTGGGATGCGCAAACGATGGCGAGAATCCGTTAACGGGATTGCTTTGCTTTGAGATAGAGCGGCTCGACGAGTTTAGCGTAGTGTTTTAGATCTTCTATTCGTGAAGCATTGGATGGGTGAGTGCTGAGAATTTCCGGTGGCGCGTCTTTTGAAATCTTACTCATTTTTTCCCACACGTGTACCGCCGCATAAGGGTCATAACCGGCTCTAGCAGCAAGTTCAACCCCCATGCGGTCGGCTTCTTGCTCGTGTGTGCGGCTATTGGGCAGAATGAAAGTGGCCTGCATCACCATATTGCTGGCATCCAGTGCTGGGCCTTGAATGCCAGTAATCAAGCTCAATGCGTTTAGCCCAGCTTGACCAACCATGGCTTCTGATGCGCGCTCTCGACCATGTTCTCTTAGGGCATGGGAAATTTCGTGCCCCATAATGGCGGCGATTTCATCATCGGTTAAGTGCAATTTATCGATAATGGCGCTATAGAAAGCAATCTTACCTCCAGGCATACACCAAGCGTTCAACTCTTTGGATTGAATCAGGTTAACTTGCCAGTCCCATTTAGGCGCATCATCGCGGAAAATTTTCGTTTGCGGAATCAGTCGATCAGCAATAGCTCGCAGGCGCTTCAATTCCGCCGGATTATTATTGAGTTTATTTTCTTTCTTCGCTTTTGCCAGAATCTGAGCATAGGCCTGATTGGCACCCTGTTCCATTTCTGATTCTGATATCAGCATCAACTGACTGCGTTGGACTCCCACGGTTCCCTGCTTGGTAACATTACTGGTACAACTTGCCAGTAGAGTGAAAACCAATGTCAGGATGGCAGGTTTGTAGCGGTGAAAAAACGAAAGTGAGTTCATGGTTAACCAATCGTAAAGCTGTTTACAGGATATTTTAAAAAACAATCAAGGGCTTTTCTATAAAATAGAGTCCATTAAACGTTCAACTGATGGAGAAAGCATGTCCGAAATCAACATTGATGCCGTAAAAGATTATCTGTTAAACCTGCAAGCCGATATTTGCCGTCAGTTAAGTGAAGAAGATGGTCAGGATTTCATTATCGACGAATGGGAAAGAGCAGGCGCAGAGGGCGCAATGGGATTGACCGGTGGCGGACGCACTCGTGTGTTGGAAAACGGCAACGTTATTGAAAAAGGTGGTGTGAATTTCTCTCATGTACGCGGCAAAACGCTACCGGCTTCTGCAACGGCGCATCGCCCGGAGTTGGCGGGACGTTCTTTTCAAGCGTTGGGGGTGTCTTTGGTGATTCACCCCCGAAATCCTTATGTGCCGACATCCCATGCGAACGTACGCTTTTTTGTTGCCGAAAAGGAAGGTGAAGCGCCGGTTTGGTGGTTTGGTGGGGGCTTTGATTTGACGCCTTATTATTTGGATGAAGCGGATGCGATACATTGGCACCAGCAGTCCAAAGAAGCATGTGACCCTTTTGGTGAAGAGATTTACCCTGCGTATAAAAAGTGGTGTGATGAGTATTTTTATCTGAAGCACCGTGACGAAACCCGTGGTGTTGGCGGGCTGTTCTTTGATGATTTGAATACTGAAACCTATGGATGGGATTTTGATAAATGTTTCGCATTCATGCAATCTGTTGGCGACCATTACATTACGGCGTATCGCCCTATTGTTGCCGGAAAAAAAGACAAAGAATATGGCGAAAGACAGCGCGACTTCCAATTGTTCCGTCGCGGCCGTTATGCCGAGTTCAACCTTGCGTTTGACCGCGGCACCATCTTCGGTTTGCAGACGGGTGGGCGTACCGAGTCGATTTTGATGTCGATGCCGCCATTGGTGACTTGGAAATATAACTATCACCCGGAACCGGGTACGGAAGAAGCGAAATTATACGAATATCTGTCTCCTAGGGAGTGGTTGTAAAAGCGTGTCCGAAGCGTTAGATAAACTGAGAGTTGATAAATGGTTGTGGGCAGCGCGATTTTTTAAGACGCGCGGTTTAGCATTGGACGCTATCAAAGGTGGAAAGGTCGAGCTGAACGGGCAGAAGCCCAAGCCGAGTAAGACATTAGCGACTGATGACCGTTTGACCGTGACGCAGGCTCACCGCCAAGTTGAAATCACAGTATTGGCATTATCCGATAAGCGTGGCAATGCCGAGGCTGCTGAGAAGCTGTATCGCTTAGACAAAGAAATACTCAATCAACGCAAGCCGATGCCCGACATGGCATTGGTCGGTTTCCGTGAGAAAGGCGCTGGAAGGCCGACCAAACGGGATCGCCGTAAGATTGAGGACTTCAGTAAAGGGTTTTAACGGGTGAGTTTTACCCAACACCGAGGAGGCAAAGTGGCAGAATCAGCGTTTAAATATACACTGGTCTTTGATGCTGACAAGCAAACGGAATTTGAAGAGACCGTTTTACCGTCACTTGCTGATTGGGATGTTGAGCAGCAGTCTTTTCAGAATTTGTTTGCCGAAGGGTCTTCTCCGTCATTTGATGAAGATAGCCGATTGTTAGCATGGCTAAGTGATGTGCAGTTGAGTCAATTTCTAGCCGCCGCTTCTCAGAGTGGTTGGCAGGTCGGCGTGTTGCCACACCCCGAAGCCATTAGGTTCTACCGCAGTTTCCCTATCAAAAACAAACTCCCCGATGCTCTAGAAGATATCCAAAGCACCGATACTCCCAACCTGGCAGATTTAATGACCTGTAACGGTGAACTGGTTTTCGGCTCGGTGATGTTGGGTAAACGTGAAACCATGGCATCCGCTTCTCAGGTAGACTTGGGCTTTTTCAGCAAAATAAAGAACTTGTTGAAATTGACATTCAGCCTCAGTCAAACGCGCCTGAACCCTTTTCGATTGGAAACCGCCAAGCAGACAGTTATCAATACCGCAGCACTGGGTATTGCCGTTGTTTACCGCCCTGCTGATAGTGATTTTACCAAGTCGATTGTCGGCGAAACACCGCAAGACGAGTCCAGCCTGAATGCAATCGTTCTGGCTCCGAGAAGTATTTCTGAGGTGGTCAGGTTTTTGATTAGTCGGGTTTTTCCGAGAAAAGGACACAACAATCGTCTCAGAAGTTATCTGGGCATGATCAAGACTGAAAAATTGATCATTTCGACATCCAACAACACGGTTGATTATTACCTGAATGGCGAAGAACATAATGCAGAGAAGGTGGAAGTTGAAGTTCAGGTTGATGCCTTAAAATTATTGACGCAACTGCTGCCTGAAAAGTCGGGACAAACCGATTTGAAAGAATCACTTCGAGTTTCCGGATTGCCCATTGGACAAGGGGTGGAAGAGCTGGTTGCTTATCCTTTGCCATGGATTCACCACGCCGATCCCGAAGAAGTCAAAGAAACCTTTGTCACGCTGAAAGAGAATGCCAAACTTTCGGAGTCCTATGTGGTTCTGATGGTGTTGTCGACTTTGTTGGCCACACTGGGTCTGTTTGCGAATTCGGCGCCAGTAATTATCGGTGCGATGATTCTCGCTCCGCTGATGTCGCCGATTATTTCTTTGGCGATGGGGGTGCTCCGTCAAGAAACGGATATGATGATTCATTCCGCCAAAACGCTTTCTATCGGTATTTTGCTGGCGCTGGGATGTGGGACGATCCTCACGTTCCTACTGCCTTTGCATGTGATGAACCATGAAATCAGCGCGCGGTTAAGTCCGACTATTTTGGACTTAGGCGTGGCGATTATCTCCGGCGTGGCGGGCGCCTACGCCAATGCGCGTTCTGAAGTTGCTAAGAGCATGGCAGGTGTGGCGATTGCGGTGGCATTGGTGCCACCTTTGGCGGTATCGGGCATTGGTATTGGTTGGTATGATTTTGACGTGTTTTATGGTGCGTCTTTATTGTTTGTCACCAACTTGATCGGCATTGTCCTTGCGGCGGCAGTGACCTTCTTGCTGATGGGATACAGTCCGTTCCATTTGGCGAAAAAAGGCATGGCGTGGAGTTTGTCGTTTGTGATTTTGGTTAGTATCCCGTTGGTCATCTCTTTCCACCAAATGGTGACTGAGCAGAGTATGGTGTATGCGTTGGAAGGTTGGGAAGTTGATGGCGTGGAGATCAGGAATGTTAAAGTCAGCAACGGTAAGCAAGGCGAACCTGACTTTGTTGCAGCGACACTGGTCTCGCAAAAGAGTTTAGGCAATAAGGATATTGACCATATCAAGCAACGTATTGAACAGAAGCTTGGACATTCTATTTTGTTGGAGGCGACGTTGGCAGTACAGCGTTAAGTTGAGAAAGCCCGAGACATAAAAAAACCCGCAAATGCGGGTTTTTTTGTCGAACGGAAGTTGATTAACCGTTCAACTTCGCCATAGCAGCGCGTTTTTTCTCAATCAAGTTGTGGATGATTGGAGACATCATTAGATCCATCGCGGTAACCATGTGTGAACCGTTACAAACCAAAGTCTCAGGGTTTTGCAAGAATGCACCTGGGATTTTGTCTTTGATTTGTTCTAGGTTGATGTCTTGGTGACGTACATGACAGATAATCAATGAATCTTCTGGAGCTGGCCCCATAGGCGCATCTTCAGACATCGTTGAGAATGGATCAGACGTATCAATTAACGGTACACGGTGGAAGTTGATGTGTGTACGGTGGAATTGAGGAACGATTGTCTCGATGTAATCAGGCATACGCTCAAGAATCACGTCGCGAACTTGTTGTACTGAATAAGGACGCTCAGACGTATCGCGGTAGATTTTTTGCATCCACTCGATGTTGATAGATGGTGCAACACCGATACCTAAATCAACGTATTGAGCAACGTTATGCATGCCTTCTTCTGGACCGTGATCCATACGCTTAACCATACCGTGAAGACCTTCATAGAACAGGATATCTGTTCCTTCAGGAATTGGTTCCCAAGGTGTAAATTCACCTGGAGCCAAATCAGTTCCTAGACGGCCGTTGTGCTCAACTGCTTCTTCATCGCTGTGGATGTAGTAACGACGTTTACCAGTACCGTTTTCTTTATATTCTTTAAATAGAGCTTCCAATTCATTGAACAGGTTCGCTTTTTCAGAAAAGTGTGTCAGAACCGGACCATCGTTCGCTTTTGACTCTGCAACTTTTTCTCTCATGTCAACACGGCTGTACTTGTGATAGCTGTCGCCTTCAACGATAGCAACGTTCAAGTTTTCGCGTGCAAAGATTTTTTCTACAGCGCGTTTTACGAAAGATGTCCCTGCACCGGAAGAACCAGTAACCGTTACAATTGGATGTTCTACTGACATTTCAGTCTCCTTAACTAAATGCCCTTCTTGCTTTTTAGCAAGTCAAGCATATCCAAGCCCTTGAATTTAAAGGTTTATTTAAAAATAAACTCTAAAAATCTGCCAGGTTGGGGTTTAAAGTTTAAAAAATAATTTGCGTATTTAATCCGATTTATCGTTTTTTTGTCAAATGACACTTTTTTATAAGTGCTTGAAATTTCGTCACACATCGCTTCGAAAAGGACGCTATAAAACGTTATGAGAAGCTAAAGGGCCAGGCAAAATTCGCGAAGAAGCGGAGTTTACATGAATGTAAATGAGCATTCTGAGCGGATTTCAACGAAGCAAATCAGTTTCGGAATCGTTTTTTAGTGTCCTAAATCACACGTCGATGTTTTCAGCTTTCAGTGCATTCGACTCGATAAAGTCTCTACGTGGCTCGACTTCATCTCCCATCAAAGTGGTAAAGACTTGGTCAGCCTGAACGGCATCTGCAATCGTCACTTGTAGCAAGCGACGTGCTTCTGCGTTCATCGTGGTTTCCCATAGCTGTTCCGGGTTCATTTCCCCAAGACCTTTATAGCGCTGGATGGTTTGACCACGTTTCGCTTCATTGAGTAACCAGTCTAGCGCCTCACGGAAATGTGTGACTGGCTCTTGTTTTTCGCCACGCTGAATATACGCTGTCTCCGTCACCAAGCCGTGTAATTCGGTACTGGTTTTGGCGATTTGCTCATAGTCAGCGGAAGCAAAGAAATCTTCATCAAACACTTGCGAGCTCAAGGTTCCATGTTCACGCTGTTGTAAGCGGATTTGGAATTTGGTTTCGCCTTCATGTGCTGGTTCTACCGAAAGCTGGTATTCCACTTTTTGTGATTCACCAGCGGCCTTCAATCTTGGTAAGGCTTCGTTGATCCAAGCTTGTGCTTGATCCATGTTGTTTAGCATATCAAGCGACATTTTCGGTAAATCCGTCATCAGCTCCAAGAAAGGCTGACTGTAACGACGAGAAATGCGTCCGATAATGCGGTTGGTTTTCAAGAAGCTCTTTGCCAAATCTTCCAAAGCAACACCTTGAATCGGCGGTGTGCTGGTTGAAGGATAAAGACCTGCTTGATCCAAAGCACTTTGTAGCAAGTAGCTTTCAAGTTCAGAATCGTCTTTCAAATAGGCTTCTTGTTTACCTTTTTTCACCTTGTAAAGTGGTGGTTGAGCGATGTAGATGTAACCGCGCTCAATCAACTCCGGCATTTGACGGTAGAAGAAAGTCAACAGTAGGGTACGAATGTGCGAACCATCGACGTCGGCATCCGTCATGATGATGATACGATGGTAACGCAGTTTGTCCGGGTTGTAGTCTTCATGACCGATACCGCAACCTAAAGCGGTAATCAAAGTACCCACTTCCGCAGACGCCAGCATCTTATCGAAACGGGCTTTTTCAACGTTCAGGATTTTACCTTTCAACGGCAGAATCGCTTGTGTACGGCGGTCACGACCTTGCTTGGCAGAACCACCCGCGGAATCACCCTCCACCAGGTACAGTTCAGAAAGCGCAGGATCTTTTTCTTGGCAGTCTGCCAACTTCCCAGGAAGTCCGGCGATATCCAACGCGCCTTTGCGACGCGTCATTTCACGTGCTTTACGAGCCGCTTCACGGGCACGGGCAGCATCAACAATCTTTGCGAATACTGATTGTGCTTCTTTTGGGTTTTCCAATAGATATTCGGACAGTTTCTCGTTCATTGCGGTTTCAACCGCAGACTTCACTTCGGAAGAAACCAGCTTGTCTTTGGTTTGAGACGAGAACTTAGGATCAGGCACTTTTACCGAGATAACGGCAGCCAACCCTTCACGCGCATCGTCACCTGAAACGGTCATTTTGTATTTCTTGGTCAGACCTTCTTTTTCGGCATATTGGTTTAACGAGCGTGTCAATGCAGCACGGAAACCGGATAAATGCGTTCCGCCATCGCGTTGAGGGATGTTGTTGGTGAAGCAGTAAATGGCTTCTTGATAAGCCTCTGACCATTGCATTGCGACTTCTACAACAATATCGTCTTTAACGGTTGAGAAATAGAATGCTTTTTCATTAATAGGGGTTTTGTTGGTGTTGATATAGTCAACGAAAGCCTTGATTCCACCTTCGAACTCGAAGACTTCATGGCGGTCATCACGCTTATCAAGTAGCTCAATATGAACACCAGAGTTAAGGAAAGAAAGTTCTCTTAGGCGTTTCAACAAATAGTCAAAACTGAATTCGGTTTGGTTGGTAAAGGTTTCTTTACTTGGCAGGAAGCGGATTTCCGTTCCTGTTTCATCTGTGTCGCCAACCGCTTCTAACGGTGCATCTGGTACACCATGGGTGTAACTTTGCTTCCAGATGTGGCCTTCACGTTTGATGGTCAGGTGCAGTTCGGAAGACAGAGCGTTTACTACCGAAACCCCCACACCGTGCAAACCACCGGAAACCTTATAAGAGTTGTCATCGAACTTACCACCGGCATGAAGCACGGTCATGATAACTTCGGCTGCGGAAACCCCTTCCTCTTCGTGGATACCGACGGGGATCCCACGTCCGTTATCGGAAACGGATACCGAACCATCAGTGTGAATGGTGACAACGACTTTGTCACAGTGGCCGGCTAGCGCTTCATCGATACCATTATCGACTACCTCGAACACCATGTGATGAAGACCTGTGCCGTCATCCGTGTCACCGATATACATACCGGGTCTTTTTCTAACAGCATCTAGTCCTTTAAGGACCTTAATCGACGAGGAATCGTATTCGTTTGTTTGCGTTTCTGGAAGGGTGTTTTCTGCAGTCATAGATCAGAATTCTTTGTGAGTATCTTTGTTGTTGTTTTATAGGGGTTTTACTTCGATTTTACCGATGCAAAAACTTAAAGAATTTTACCACAAAACCCACTCGTTTGCACAAGCATAGATGTGCCTTCGTGAAAGGACGTATCTATTTGAAAATAAACAATTTTTATTAAGAAAATAAAAAGATTTTAAAACCAAAAAAATTTAATAGAGTTTAAAATTTCCTTACCCTATTTAGGGAATAGGGCAATCAGACCTAAATGGAGGGTTAATTATGAGCTTTTTTTTACGAACAATTGATCCACTAAAAGAGTTGCGTGATTTAGAAAAACGCTTCCAATCCTTTTATCCTGAAGCTATGGCTAAAGACAGCGGTACTGTAGAGTTTTCACCTTCTGTTAATACGCGTGAAGGTGAATATGCGTACCACATAGAAGTCGATTTGCCAGGCGTGAAAAAAGAAGACATAAAGGTCGAAGTCAACAACGGCCAGTTAACCATCTCAGGAGAGAGAAAAACGAAGATGGAAACTAAAAAGGATGATTACTACCGTATGGAAAGTCAGTATGGGAAATTCATTCGAACGTTTAATCTTTCTGACCAAGTAGATGCGGAAAACATTACGGCGAATTGCGAGGATGGCGTTCTGGAAGTAGTGTTGCCCAAATATGAAGGTGACAGAGGGGTGCAACAGGTTGAAGTGAAATAGCTTTCAGCGCATGCACAAAAAATGAAAGAGCGGCATCTGCCGCTCTTTTTTCTCAGTCTGATTATACCCAACCTGGCAGATTTTGAGTTATCGGCAAGGCTTTTCGGCTGCTTCCTTAAACATTTTGGTGAAGGCATTTTGACGATTTTTTGCCTGCACATAATCAACGGGCAGTGGTTGAATCAAGTATACGTAATCGCCTTTTTCCAAGTCTTTTGGTTGTAACTGTGGTTTGTCCGGGTTAGTCGCCACAATAGGACTGATGACAACCACTTTCAGTTTAGGGTTGCGCTCTTGTAACAATGCGGCAGTACCCAAGTGAGATTCACTGTGGAAGGTGCCATTGGTGTGAATCACCTGAGCACCAGGGTTCGATTTAAGTGCTAGCAGAATGGATTCCGCCATGGTGTTGTCCCGTAGCAGTTGGGCTTCATAGCCTTTTTGGTTTTGCGTATGAGGTTTTGCCATAGATTGAAATTGCGCGAATTTCTTTTGGTAAGCGGCATTGCTCATAAAAGGCTGACTTGCAATCTGCTCTTTCTCTTCTGCCGTGAGTTTTTTCAAGTAGGGCTTGCCTTGCCTGCCGACACAACGCACGGCTTGAAAAGGCGCGTTGGCAGCAACGACAGGAAGGAAGTGTTGTTTAGCGAATTCAATCAATGGGCGGTAACTACCGCTGTAGTTTGACCAAGCATCACTTTGCTTGATGAAGGTTTTTTCGCCGATTTCACCGTCAAGGTAGCGATCGATGGCTTGCTGATGGTCTCGATTGAACTGTTCCATC
The DNA here is from genome assembly GCF_013340845.1 of Hydrogenovibrio marinus. NCBI lineage: Bacteria > Pseudomonadati > Pseudomonadota > Gammaproteobacteria > Thiotrichales > Piscirickettsiaceae > Hydrogenovibrio > Hydrogenovibrio marinus. The sequence continues at coordinate 4,852 of NZ_AP020335.1, read as the reverse complement.
GATAAGACTTGATTAGGTCGTAAATCGTATAGCGCAGATTGCAGCTCTGACTCGACAAGATGGGAGGCTTGATTGCCGTGGAATTCACCGATGAAAACCACATCGGCATGCTGTATTTTTTGAGCCAGTTGGTTAACTGAAATTAGCGTTCCGGTTTGGCTGTCAATCAGATCAAAACTGTAAAGGGTTTTTAACTTGGGATAAGTTTGTGAAGAAACCGCATCGTTGTTTGCATAGGCAGGGCTGAAGTTTAGAACCAGCGTCAGCAATACCCAATGCAAAAAACGACTCGGCATAGTGTTATTTTGGTTCGAAGCTAAACTTCTGTCCGCCAAGTGTTGCTTGATACATCAAACCGCCTTTGGCAATGGTAAAGGTGGCCATGCCACGATAGTAGTCAGCTTTTCCAGTGGCGTTGTTGCTACCGCCGCTTGCACCCGTAGCAGTTCCTGTCGTTCCGGCAGACGCGGAAGCACCAGCAGTGATGGCAACCACCGAGGCCTCACCACCAAACTCAAAGCCGTCTTTGGTAAAGTCGTCGTAAGCGTCTTTGTTTTTAAAGAAGATGATTTCACTGAATACTTGACCGCCCAGCTGGAAACCCAAGGTTCCTTGAATCAAGGTGCTGTTACCCACCCAGCTACCGTGTTTATAAACGCGACCTTTGCCATAAGCCCCACCAATCACAAAGCCGCCTTTCCCGACACTAGGGAAGATTGCATAGCCATAAGCATTTTTGAAGAAAGGTGCGGTGGCATCTACAGACTTAAAGGATTTCAGTGCTTCTGCATAACTGTCATCGGCATAAGCTTTGCCGACACTCAATGATGTTAGCAGTGAAAATAAAGTAATTGTTAAGATGTTGCGTAAAGACATAGAGCGCTCTCTGTTGTTTTTATATAGTGAAATTATTCATGAAAACAGCCTAAATAGCAAAGGCAATCACTGACATCCGTCTTGAAGCAGTTCGGAGAATTGTCCATTTTCAAGTTGCCAGACTTTGGCATTGTCAGCATCCAGTAGTGGAATCAAAGCCTTATCGGTGCTGGTAAGGATGTGCTGGATATCCAATGCCTGTAATAATTTAAGTAGTGTCTCACGGTGGTGGGCATCCAGTTCCGCAGGTAAATCGTCAATCAACATGATGACCGCTTCATTAGCCGTTTTTTCGTAAAGGCTGGCTTGTGCCAGTAGCAGTGCGCAGACGAACAGTTTTTGCTGCCCTCGTGAAAGTTTCATCAATGCATCCTGGCCGTCAAAACGAAACTTAATGTCAGCTCGGTGGCAGCCGTATTGTGTATGGCCTTGTTGCAAGTCTTTGTGGAAGTTGGATTCCAGTACTTGAGTAAAGGTACCTGATGATTTTGGCCAACCAGTACGGAAGTGGCACTCCGGTAAAACAGTCAGCTCCGGCATCAGCGCCTGACAAAATTCGGTGAGATAAGGAGACAGATCTTCAACATACTTCTCTCGAATTTGATCAATGGCATGAGCGGTTTCAATCAACTGTGCATTCCAAAGCTCAATCTGCTCTTTGGGTAATCGTGATTTCAGACCATGGTTGCGTTGTTTCAGTGCTCTTTGATAGTGTCGCCAAGCATTGATGAAGGGTTGTGATTGATGAAAACAGCCCCAGTCCAAGTATTGACGTCGAGCTTTCGGACCTTCTTCCAACAGGCGATGGCTTTCCGGGGTTAAAAGTTGCACCGGCAACTTACTGGCAAGCTCGGCTTGGGTTTGTATGGCTTCACCGTCCACCTTGATGAACACTTTCTCTTCAGAACGGGATAATCCGATGGCATGCACTTGGTGCTGTTGCTCGACTTTGGCAAATAAGGTCAACTCTGAGGTGTCGTGCTGAATCAGTTGCTGTGGTTTGGCGGTACGAAAAGAGCGCCCGGATGAGAGTGCCCAAACTGCTTCAATCAAGGACGTTTTCCCTGCAGCGTTATCGCCTGCAATCAAGTTAAGGCGTGGGCCGAATGTCAGTTTGTAAGATTTCAGGTTTCTGAAATGCTGGAGCTGTAATTCAAGTAGTTTAGCCAAGTGATGCTCACTTAAATGCTTGGGAAATCGGTCGTATCCGAAGGCTTAGAAATGTTGAGGATAGTGGATTTGACGAGCGGGTATTGAGAACCCACTCGTTTTCAAAAGGACTACAGACGCATTGGCATGATGACATGCTGGCAATGACAAGCTTCGTTTTGTGTCTCGACCATGCAGCTGCTGTTGGCATCTTTCAAGTACAGGGTAACCGTTTGCTCGTGCATTGAGTTGAGAACATCAATCAGGTAGTTAACGTTAAACCCGATTTCCATTTGCGTGCCTTGATAATCAATCGCCATATCTTCATGAGACTCGTCTTGATCGGAGTTCTGTGCATGAACTGCCAACAAGTTTGGCGCTAGAGACAAACGGATGCCCTTGAATTTGTCATTCGATAAAATGGCCGAACGTTGAAGGATGCTACGAAGTACTTCACGGTCGGTTTGTACCAATTGATCATTATGCTGAGGAATGACACGTTTGAAATCTGGGAAGCGGCCATCAACCAATTTACAGGTGAAGACCGTTTCTTCGAACTGAACTGTCAGATAGTTTTTCGCCAAAGAGAAGGAAATCAAGCTGTCGTCATCACCGATCAGTTTTTGTAGTTCCAAGACCCCTTTACGCGGCAAAATTGCCTGAGTCGCTGTCAGACCTTCTGTTTCCAAAAGAGTGGAGCAAGTTGACAAGCGGTGACCGTCAGTCGCAACCACACGTAAAGTTTGGTGACTGATGTCAAATAACATACCATTCAGATAGAAGCGCACATCTTGGCTTGCCATTGCAAATGCAGTGTTATGAATCAATTGCTTTAACTGATGCTGCTGCATTGAGAAGGACAGTTCTGCTTGAGTCAGGTCAATGGTTGGGAAATCGTCTGCAGGCAGTGTTGACAGTTTGAAATTCGAGCGTCCTGCAGAAAGCTTACAGCGCATTTCTTCAAATTCCAAAACGACAGTCAAACCGTCTGGTAAAGAGCGAACAATGCTGATGAGCTTAATGGCGGGCAGTGTGACGTCGAAATCGCCATCACTTGTTTCGAGTTCTGTAGACGCTCGCGTTTCGATTTCTAAATCGGATGCGGTAACAGTAAGGGTGTTTTGGTTGATTTGGAATAAGATATTTCCCAAGATCGGCATGGTCTGGCGTTTTTCAACAACCCCTCCTACCGTTTGAAGGACTTTTAAAAGGTTTTCTCGCGATAGACTGATTTTCATCCTGTTTCCTATTTAGGTTCCTCACTACTGACAGTTATTATGCCAAAATATTTTTGAATTCCTATGCTTTCTTGCAAAGAATTCATCACAAATTCACAGTTTTATTTAAGTCTGCTTAATTCGTGATGATTCTCACTAAGGAACTGAAATCTTCATCAATGCGATGATCGGACTCTCTCAGCTCTTTCATCTTACGCACGGCATGTAATACAGTGGTGTGATCGCGCCCACCAAAAGCATCGCCGATTTCCGGTAAGCTATGGGTTGTCAGCTCTTTTGAAATTGCCATCGCCATTTGGCGAGGGCGAGCAATATTGCGTGAACGTTTTTTGGATAAAAGATCCGCGACACGCACTTTGTAAAAATCCGCGACAGTCTTTTGGATGTTCGATAACGTCACCATTTTTTGCTGTAGCGCAAGCAAGTCTTTTAAAGCTTCTTTAGCAATTTCGACGCTGATCATTTGTTGAGTGAACTGAGCGAAAGCCCCCACACGCTTCAATGCCCCTTCCAAATCACGGACATTGCCTCTAAGGCGTTTGGCAATAAAGAATGCGACTTCGTCCGGTAGGATAAAGCCAAATTCAGACGCTTTTTTCATCAGGATAGCAACACGCATCTCAAACTCAGGTGGTTCCACCGCGATGGTCAACCCCCAGCCGAAGCGGGATTTCAAACGGTCTTCCAAACCATCGACTTCTTTCGGGAAGCGGTCACTGGTCAAGATAACCTGTTTGTTGCCTTCTAATAGGGTATTGAAGGTATGGAAGAACTCTTCTTGCGATTGTTCTTTGTTGGCAAAGAATTGAATATCATCAATTAGTAGAGCGTCTAATGAACGGTAAAAACGTTTGAAGTCGTCTATTTTGTTATGTCTAAGAGCGTTGACCATGTCGGCAACGAAGCGCTCTGAGTGCAGATACACGACACGCGCTTTTGGGTTCTTACGGATTAGTTCATTTCCGATGGAGTGCATCAAGTGAGTTTTACCCAGACCTACACCACCATAGATAAAGAATGGGTTGTAACTTCCACCTGGATTTTCAGCCACTTGTCGCGCGGCGGCGGCAGCCAGTTGGTTAGCTTTACCTTGGACAAACGAGTCAAAAGTGAAATGCGGGTTTAGGTTGTGCTGGATGGTTTTGGTAGTTGTGTCATCCGATCGGGCATCGGATTTAGGTTTTGACGGTGCTCTTAAGGGTTGTGGAACGGAAGTGTCTTCAGCGACATTCAGGCTTTCGATGGCGTATTCACCTGCCTCCAATGCAACACGTGGCGTGTTGACCGGCGACACCAGCGAAATGGCGTGTTCGATTTGGGATAGAAGATGTTTGTTGACCCAATCCAGAATAAATCCAGAGGGCGCAATCAAGCGTAATACTTCACGATCTTCAACGGCTTGTAACGGATTGATCCAAGTGTAAAGCTGTTGGTCCGTTAAAACATTTTGCAATTGCTTAAGCAATTGCGGCCAGAGAGGTGTTGTCAAAATATCCTACCTTTTCAATACTTTGTAGAAAAGCCAAAACAGCGTTTCTAACGTATTTTTTGTATCTATTAACGCATAGAAAACCCGACCACACTTAAGT